>CAZVFS010000105.1:0-5615 GCA_964626575.1 uncultured Alkaliphilus sp.
GGGAATGTAAAAACAAATGACGAAATTATAGAACTTGCTAAAAAAATGGGAACCATTATTTTATCCACTCCTTATGATACTTTTACAACGGCCAGGTTAATAACTCAATCCATACCGATAAAAAACGTAATGACCCGGGAAAATCTAGTAACATTTACTTCTGATGATTTGGTGAGTAACGTAAGGGAGGAAATGTCTAAAACAAGATATAGAGCTTATCCGGTGACAGGTGTTAATAACAAGGTGGTAGGAATGATATCCAGATATCATTTGATTGCAAGTATAAAAAAGAAGGTTATCTTAGTCGATCATAATGAGCGGAGCCAATCGGTAGACGGTTTGGAAGAATGTGAAATACTCGAAATAATCGATCATCACAGGATAGCGGATATATTTACAGGGAGCCCAATATATTTCAGGAATGAGCCGGTAGGAAGCACCTCAACGATAATTGCCTCCATATTCTTTGAAAATGGGCAAAGACCCTCCAAGAAAACGGCAGGTATATTGGCGGCGGCGATAATTTCCGACACCTTATTATTCAGGTCCCCCACATCTACCAATACGGATAAAATTATGTTAGACAGATTAGCAAAAATTGCGGATTTAGATGTGGAACAATTCGCTATAGAAATGTTTAAGGCCGGTACATCCTTAGCGGGTAAAACACCCCGGGAGTTATTAAAGGAAGACTTTAAAATCTTTAATATAGAAGAAGAAAAAATAGGAATTGCCCAAGTATATACTATGGACCCGGACAGTTTGGAGGGTATGAAATCCGACTTGATATCACTTATGGAAGAAAAGGCAAATAAACACGGATATTCTACATTCATGCTGATGTTAACGGACATATTCAATGAAGCTTCGGAAATGATTGTGGTAGGACAAAATAGGGAACTGATTGCCGGGGCTTTTGAAAGGGAGTTTTCAAATAGTTCATTTTATGTACCCGGAGTGCTTTCAAGGAAAAAGCAAGTAGTCCCTTTAATTACGAATGCCATAACAAATGCCAATATATAGTGCAGTGTGCTGGGGACAGCTATTTTTGTATTTTTATCAATATGATGTATTATATAATGTAGGGCGGTGATGGCAACACACTACAAATTGTCTTCACCGCATCATGGAATGGAGGGATGTATCTATGTCACTTGAAATAATTAATGATGATATAACCAAAATCGAGGTTGATGCGATAGTAAATGCGGCAAACACATCTTTGCTTGGTGGTGGAGGGGTGGATGGGGCGATCCATCGCGCCGCGGGACCGGAACTGCTTGCAGAATGTCGCCCGCTTGGGGGTTGCGAGGTTGGACAGGCCAAAATAACAAGAGGTTATAATTTACCTGCCAAATATGTAATCCATACTGTCGGGCCTATATGGCACGGAGGCAAAAGGAATGAGGAAAAATTGCTTACCGACTGTTACAAAAACTCGCTTGCCTTAGGTAAAAAACACGGGTTAAAAAGCGTAGCTTTTCCCTTGATATCTTCCGGTATTTTCGGATATCCTAAAGATGAAGCGATAAAAGTTGCCATTTCTACCATAAAAGATTTTCTTTCAGAAAACGAAATGACTGTTTTTATTGTTACACATGGTAAATCGACATTTGAATTGGCCAAAGAGTTGTTGCTATCTATTAAATAGTGGCGCGGTATGGACGGCTCGGTGGCAAACAAAATGTCCTCTCGTCACCCCTTGGCATCCGGCGGTTTCGGACGGTTCCCGATGGGGCGGGGCTTGAACTATTGTTAAAAACAGAATATAATGAAAGAGTGAAGAAATACACGAATTTTGTCATGAGGTGGTTAAATGTTCAGAGTGGGAATAATCACTTCCAGTGATAAGGGTTTTAAAGGTGAAAGGGAAGACTTGTCAGGGCCCATTATTGCGGAATTAATAGAAGCAAAAGGTTATAAAATCATAAGACAAACAATACTGCCCGATGTTATAGAGGATCTGACGGGAGAAATGATTTATATGGCGGATGAATTAAAGGTAGATCTGATATTGACCACAGGGGGCACGGGGTTTAACAAAAGAGATGTAACTCCCGAAGCTACCCTCAGTGTTTGTGACAGGGTGGCAAGCGGCATTGCCGAGGCCATAAGGTATCACAGCCTCAGTATTACTCCAAGAGCAATGCTTTCCAGAGCTGTTTCCGGAATCAGGGGGAATACATTGATAATAAATTTACCCGGAAGCCCAAAAGCTGTCAAAGAGGCCCTGGAGTATGCCTTAGACAGTATTTATCACGGATTGGAAATACTGACCGATAGAGCCAGTGATTGTGCTGGAAAGTAAGGGGCAATTTCAATGGAACCGACTAAAAAATATAATATATTGAAAATAGACGGTGAAAATAAGAATATAGTAGAGGATATAGTAGTATTGGAATACCCCTTCACTATTTTTGTAGACGGTAAGGAAGTTATCACTCTTTTATGCAGTCCCAAGTCCTTGAAATATTTGGCGGTAGGGTTTTTATATTCCGAAGGTTTTATAGAGGGTTATTCTGCAATAGATGATATTCAAATAGACGAGGAAAAGGGAAGGGCATATATTAGACTGAATGCTACGGGTATTTTCAATGAAAAACTACAGGAAAAAAGAACAATAGCTTCAAGTGGTGCAAAGGGTTCAATGTTTTACGATATGCTGGATTTTTTGAAATCCAAGAAGATAAGGGAACCTTTGGATATATCCATTTATGAAATAAAAAAGCTAATGGAAACATTTAATAAGAGTTCGGAACTTTTTTATACAACCGGGGGGGTCCATGCTTGTGCTATATGTAATAATAATAATATAATATATTTTGAAGAGGATATCGGAAGGCATAATGCGTTGGACAAGGTATTAGGCAGGGCTTTGGTAGAAGATATGAATTTAAAAGATAAGATGGTTTTAATCAGTGGAAGGGTTTCCTCAGAAATGTTAATAAAGGCAGCAAAGCGGGAAATCACGGTGGTAGTTTCCAGATCGGCTCCGACATCGTTGGCTGTTCATATGGCCAGGGAGTTAAATATAGCGTTGATTGGATTTGTAAGAGGAGAAAAAATGAATATTTATAGCAGTTTTTCGAGCCTGAAATTCTAAGACCGAACCGGTTAAGAGTAAAGGCCTATGGGTATAAGGGGAAACCTTTATGCCTCCCGTATTTGGAAAGGAAAAAGTATTATGCAGCCTTTCTTATGGCTGCTTTTTTACTTGAAAATCTAGGAAAAGTACAAAGTAAAGGGCTATTATATAATCTGTAATTAATGACTGGTCTACATCATGTTGCTATTAATCCGGGCAGAAAAAGGATGGTGCTTTAAATGGATTTTTTTAACGTAGTTAGTGTTGAAGAAGGTAGAGAAATATTGATGGAAAACTTCGGAGATTATGATTTTAAAACCGAATATGTAGATTTGGAGCACAGCATTAATAGAATTTTAGGAGAAGATATATATTCGACTATAAATGTGCCTGAATTTAACCGTTCCACGGTAGATGGTTATGCTATCAGGGTTGAAGACAGTCATGGGGCTAATCAGTCCATACCCAGTATCATAAATATATTAGGGGAAGTGATGATGGGGGAAGAAATAAATTCTTCCATTAAAAGCGGAGAATCGTTTTATGTTCCAACCGGGGGCATGATCCCGGAAGGTTCCGACGGGGTTGTTATGGTGGAGAACGTAGAAAAAATGGACAGTAGCACACTTTTAATATACAAACCTATATCACAGGGTGAAAACATCAACTATAAAGGTGACGACATTAAAAAGGGAGAATTGATCCTTAAAAAGGGCAGGAAAATAACTACCGGGGTTATAGGGGTTTTAGCAGCTTTAGGAATTTCCAAGGTATGTGTATATTGCAAGCCGAGGTTTTATATAATCTCCACGGGTGACGAGATCATAGGCATAGAGGACGAATTAACTCTGGGAAAGATCAGGGACATCAATTCTTATACATTGAGTTCCCTGGTCCATAATGCCGGGGGGATTGTAGTCGGAAGGAAGATAGTAAAAGATAGTTATGAATTATTGCAGAATGAAGTGAAAAAAGCATTGGATATATCGGACATAGTTCTTCTGTCAGGGGGCAGTTCCGTAGGCACGAGGGATTATACAGGCAAGGTCATAAATTCATTTGACGGAAAAGGGATATTGTTTCATGGTCTGGCTATAAAACCGGGGAAACCTACTATCGTAGGTGAGGCTAATGGTAAATTGATCTGCGGGTTGCCGGGGCATCCGGTATCTTCAATTATAGTGTTTAAAGCATTACTGGAATACTACATCAGAAAAAAAATGGAGATAGCGGAAATAATACCGAGAGTAAAAGCCATAATGGAGTATAATTTTCGATCCGATCCCGGTAAGGAGACATATCAAATGATTGAGCTGAGACAAGAAGGGGGAAACTTTTACGGAACCCCGTCATTTGGTAAATCAGGTATGATCAGCTTGTTATCCGAATCCCAGGGATATATAATAATAGGTTCACATGAAGAAGGGATTTATAAGGGAGAAGAGCGGGAAGTTTATCTACTCCAGTAAAACTAAATTAAAATTTGCTTCTTGACCGGCAGTCAAGAGGTCGGAAATTTATCTATTTTGATAATCCACCACGCACACTCGCGACTTTAGTCATGAGTTAGTGGTGGGTTGCATAGAATCAAGTTTGTATAATTGTCGGCGTATTTATGCAGGTGAATGTTTGTTTAATAAATAAACGATGAGGTGAAACAAATGGATAGAAGTACCTATATAGACAATATACCGGTAGAGGAAGCCAAAGTTAAATACTTCGAACGGTTAAATATTCAGGATCGTTTTGAGGAACTGGCTCCTACGGATGCTTTAAATAGGGTGACCTATGAAGCAATATATGCTAAGATGAGTTCCCCAGGTTACAATGCGGCCGCAATGGATGGCATAGCCGTTGTGACTTCCAAGACAAAAGGGGCTACGGAAATTTCACCGATAATCTTGGTGGAGGGTGAAGATTTTTCATATGTCAATACCGGAAATCAGATTTTGAATCCCTATGATTCTGTTATAATGATTGAGGATGTAATTGACCTTGGAGACGGACAAGTTAAAATTTTAAAATCGGCCTATCCGTGGCAGCATATCAGACAGATTGGAGAAGATATAGTTGCTACTGAAATGATAATACCTTCCGGGCATGTGATAAGGCCTATCGATCTGGGCGCGTTGATATCCGGAGGCATTGAAAGACTAAAGGTGTATAGAAAACCAAAGGTAGGTATTCTTCCGACTGGCACGGAGATAGTTGAAGATATAAAACAGGTAACGGACGGTAAAATTATAGATTCTAATTCCCGGGTTTTTGAGGGATTAGTAAAAGAATATGGAGGCATACCCAACAGGTATGCTCCTCATGGTGATGATTATCAACTGTTGATAGAGGCAATATCAAAAGGTGTTGACGAAAATGATATGTTGCTTATAAATGCAGGTTCTTCTGCGGGGACTACCGATTATACGGTTAAATTGATTAAGGAATTAGGCGAAGTTGTGGTTCATGGCGTAGCCATGCAGCCCGGAAAACCGACTATTTTGGGTATTATAAACAATAAACCCGTAATAGGGGT
>CAZVFS010000106.1:0-5613 GCA_964626575.1 uncultured Alkaliphilus sp.
GAATATTCAGAAGCAAACCAAAGATGAATTTGTGTTCTATTCAGGAAAGTAACGATATTTCTAAAGAAACTATTGAATATTTCTATAAGGGTGGCTCTGGGTCGTCAGGGATAAAGAAAGATGTTGAATACCTAATTAAAGTTTTCCATGACGCTAAAGAATATGGTTCGATTTTAGAAGTGAAGGAAATAGATTTTGACGCTTTAGAGACTAGGATTGAAGAGATAAAAAACAATGCTCCGGGGGATATATTTGAATTGCAACACAAAGAGGTAATACTAGAAAAAATTCCACCACTAATCGAGCAGGCAAGGATAATGAGCCGGAAATATGATGTGGTATGTACTAATCCGCCTTACATGGGCAGGAAAGGGATGAATCCCAAATTAGTAAAGCATTTAGATGAAAGATTCAGGGATTCTAAAACTGATTTATTTGCAGTTTTTATGGAACTAGACGACATATATTTAAAAAACACTGGATATATGGGAATGATAAATCAACATTCATGGATGTTTTTATCTAGTTATGAGAAATTAAGAGAAAAAATAATCAGTAAACGTTCTATATATAGTATGATCCATTTGGGGCCTCATGCATTTGAGGAAATAGGAGGGGAAGTAGTGCAAACAACTACTTTCATAACTAGAAATATATATATACTTAAATATGAGGGGCTATACATTAGGGCAACCAGCTGGAAAAATGCTTATGAGAAAGAACTCAAGTTATTAGAAGCAATTAGGAATCCTCTGGTGAATTATAGGTATGTAGTAGATATAAACAAATTTACACAAATACCAGGTAAACCAATTGCTTATTGGATAAATAAAGGCTTAGTAGAGGCCTTTGGAAGAAACAAGTTTTTAGAAAGCCAAATAGAGGCAGTTAAAGGTTTAGATACTTGTGATAACAATACTTTTGTCAGGTTGTGGCACGAGGTGGTTTTTAACAAAATTGGTATGGATATTGAAGATTGTTCAGGAACATATAATCATAAATGGTATCCATATTGCAAAGGCGGCGATCAAAGAAAATGGTATGGCAATTATGAAAATGTAGTACTTTGGGAAAACAATGGTTATGTATTGAGGAATCTAAGAGATTCTATAGGAAGAATTAAATCGCGTCCCCAGAATACTAAGTATTATTTTAAGCGAGGAATAACTTGGTCTACTATTAGCAGCAGTGGTAAAATTTCAATGAGAGAAATGGATAATGCTATTTTTGGAGGAGGAGGCTCTGGTTTATTCACAAGCAAAAAGTTATATGAAATATTTTTTGCTTTATTGAACTCTAGAATCACACTAGAGGTTTTAGAAATTTTAAATCCAACTTTAAACTTTTTAGTTGGTGATCTTAAAAAAATACCGTTTATATCTGTTTATAACTGTCATAAATCTGAAATACACAATATAGTTAATTTAAATATTCAAATTTCCAAAACTGAATGGGACTCTTTTGAAACCTCATGGGATTTCAGGATTCATCCTTTCTTGAAACATTTGGACTTAGGGGAAAACCATAGACTATCTTGCATATTTACTATTTGGGAGACTGAAACCGAGGAAGCATTCAACCAACTTAAAGCCAACGAAGAAGAACTAAACCGTATCTTCATTGAAATCTATGGACTGCAAGATGAACTTACCCTTGAGGTAGCGGATGAGGATATTACCATAAGCAAAGCAGACAGGGAAAGGGATATTAAATCCTTTATCTCCTATGCTGTTGGCTGTATGTTTGGCCGCTACTCTTTAGATGAAGAAGGTCTAATCTATGCCGGTGGGGATTTTAATGATAAATTCAAGATGTGTAATGATGAATGGCAAATTAAAACTAAAGAAGGCTGGAAAAAATCTTCAATAAATATAGCAGAGCATAATATCATTCCTATTGCAGACGGAGATTATTTTGAAGACGATATCTTAGAGCGGTTTGTAGAATTTATGAAGGTATCCTATGGCGAAGAAACATTAGAGGAAAACCTAGAGTATATTGCAGAAACCCTTGGGCAAAGAACCAACGAAACTTCAAGACAGGCCATTAGAAGATATTTTCTAAAAGACTTCTATAAGGACCATGTAAAAATATATAAGAAACGGCCCATCTATTGGCTTTTTGACAGCGGCCGGCAAAATGGTTTTAAAGCCCTTATTTACATGCACCGCTATAATCCTTACACCGTTGCTAGGGTGAGGACCGATTATTTGCACAGTTTACAGAAGAAATATGAAGCGGAAATAAATCACCTAGATATTTTAATAGATTCGGAAATCTCCAACAGGGAAAAAACTGCTGCCAGAAAAAACAAGGAGGCAGTCTTAAAACAAATACAGGAATGCAGACTTTATGATGAGGCAATAGCCCATGTTGCCAACCAAAAGGTTGAAATTGATCTGGATGATGGAGCAAAGGTTAATTATGCCAAATTCCAGGGGGTTGAAGTTCCCCAAGGAGAAGGTAAGAAACCACTAAAAGCAGATTTGCTGGCTAAAATATAATTTAAGGTGTCCTTATAAAGATGATTGACAAAATGGCAGGAAAAGCTGAAAATTCAGGCCCAACAAAAAAATAATATAATAAAAATAGTTTGCTGAAACATGTATAGTAGAGAAAAAACATGCAAGAAGAATGGATATGAACATTGAAATTATTATATCAAACAGAAGATGGTTTAACTAAAATAGAAACTACTTTTGACGGTGATACGGTATGGCTATCAATTGATCAAATGGCGAAATTGTTTCAACGCGATAAGTCAACAATTTCTCGTCACATAAAGAACATATTTAAAGAAGGTGAACTGATAAGTAATTCAGTTGTTGCAAATTTTGCAACAACTGCAGCTGACGGTAAAACGTATCAGGTAGACTACTATAGTTTAGATGTAATTATTTCTGTAGGTTATCGCGTAAAATCCTTACGAGGTACTCAGTTTTGAATTTGGACAAACGAGGAACTATCTGCGTTGAACAGTATAGTTTCTGCTTATCCAGAATTTGCTGAAATGCAGGTTCGTCGAAGACCACCAATGTATATGACAGATTAGATCGAGACGTTGGATGGGTTTCTGAAATTGTCCAAGCATAAAAATCTAATCCATGCCGGTAAGATTAGTGTTAAGGTAGTTGAGCCCAAGGCAAAGGCAGAGTACAAGAAGTACAAGGCCTTGCATTTAGGTGATGTTTCCAAAGTAGAAAAAGATTATATCAAGGCCTTGGAAAATATGGAAATGAGATTGTTGAGGGAAGAAGAAAAAACAGGCTTTTACTGTAGCAATAAGGGCAAGTTTATCAGTTTGAAACAGTATATCAATCTATATTAGGAAGGAAGGTAATATTATGAATTTTACTCACTACGACTTAGGGAACCTTAATAAAGGTAGGATTGTCGAAATTACTTTACAGGGTAATGCGGCAAATGTTCAGTTATTAGATAGTACTAACTTTAATAATTATAAAAACGGACGAAAATACAGATACATTGGTGGCCTTGCTAAACGATCCCCTATAAGATTACAAACAACACATACAAGTCATTGGCATATAGCCATTGACCTGCGTGGTATGACAGGGAATGTTCGCAGTTCTGTTCGCGTTTTACCAGCCCCTTTGCCAACAATTCAACAAAAATCTTTATCTTCTGTTCCCTCATTATTCCTTGGCAATAATACACCACCTGATTATGGAGACAATACCAAACGAGAATACGATGTTTTCATTTCACATGCTTCGGAAGACAAAGATGCTGTTGTCCGTCCGCTTGCAGTTGCATTAAGGGATAAAGGATTATCTGTTTGGTATGACGAATTTGAGTTGAAAATTGGAGATAGCCTACGGAGAAAAATTGATGCTGGTTTGGCTAAAAGTAATTTTGGTATTGTGGTAATTTCACGAGATTTTATAAAAAAGGGCTGGACAAATTATGAGCTGGATGGTTTGATTACAGGAGCTGTTTCCGGGGAACAGCAACTTTTGCCAATATGGCACAATATAACAAAACAAGAGGTTGTTGACTACAGCCCTTCATTAGCTGACAAAGTTGCAAGAAATACTGCTGTTAACACTATTGAAGAAATGGCAGAAGAAATTGCTCGAGTAATTCAAGATAGAAAAATAAAATAATTTTATTCGCATTATGTTTAGATTTGCCTATATACATATTTTTGTGGAGTGACGGGGCTCCCTAGAATATAAAAAACCAATTAATTATATGGAGGTGATAGCTTTGACCATAGAGCAACAATGTGAAATTGCAAGGTTAATGACTGGTTGTAGGTCTAGCAATGATGAAATCTTAAAAAGTGTTATATCTATGAATGAACTTGTCAAGGAAGAGGCTTGCCTAGTAGTAAACAGGTTAGTGCTCCGTGATAATTTGCCCTTTGATAAAGCCTTTCCGCTGGTTAAATCCGATTTTGAAAAAGTAGCGCGAAAATATAAGATTAATCCTGCTGCATTATTTTGGGTATATATGGAGTGGATAGGGCAACAAAAATGAGAAATGAAAAAATTATAGACAGTTTATACAATTCTTGCGCTGTATTAATATCCTTGCTTAAAACATTGTATAATGGAATGCCGTTACTTATGGTTTCTTTTACATTTCTAATGATCTTTTTAGCAGAAAAAATCGGCAGTAACACAACATTCCAAATAGGAATGCTTACTGTTGTTATATTTTTGTCTTCAATTACTGTATATTTTAAATTTAAAAATTACGGGGAAGCAGTATTATCACTATCTGCTGGCTTGTTTATGGTTTATACTGTGACTTGGACCAAGCCACTTTTTATAAGTTTTATTGTTGTTTGGGTTATGTTCACAATAGTAATTTTTCTTACCACCTCAATACGTCTTAGTTCAACTATTCAGTCAATCTACATGGAAGCAACGTTTGCAATTAAACATTCACAGTCACCTGGTAAAGAATGTGAAAGGCAATTGCAAGCTATTTCAGATGGTTTAAAAGATTGCATTATAGGTCCAGTTGAAAGAGCAGAAATAATTAAGATATTCGCATATAGAAAAATACCTATGTCTGATATAAAAATGGGGTTAAAGTGGGTTAATATTTTTTTTCGCTGACCCAAATTCCTTATTTAATTCTGGGCGATTTTGTTGCAATTGTAATTAAGAATGCCTCTATTTTAAACCAAAAAATTACAGGGGACATGATTTTTGATCATATCTATTCTGGTATGAGAAATGCTCCTGTTACACCTCAAGAGTATATTGAAGCATTTCAACAGACTAGGCATTTTTTGATAAAAAACAAAAACATAGTCCTATATTTTGATACGCTAAATATGTATTTTGAATCCGGAGTTCCCCCTAATGATATTGGAGTGTTTTTTGAGCAATCACTACATATAGATTAAATTATTTTTGAGGCTCTTGATTATTGTGCTATAGGTTATCTAGTTCCAGCATATAGTTCTAAAATTAAATGAGTATAAGTTTGAAGATACTAAAGGATATAAGGGGGCATCCCCTTGTGTTACAGGGTTCGAAATTCCCCAAGGAGGCAAGAAGCTGCTAAAAGCAGATTTATCGGCAAAAATATAGTATTATTAAAATAAAAAGAAGGTGATATTTTGTCAAGGAATAA
>CAZVFS010000107.1:0-5606 GCA_964626575.1 uncultured Alkaliphilus sp.
CGGAATTTATATTAAATATAATCGAAAAAAGCAGCATAAAAACTATTGTTAAAGCCATTTTTCGTCTCATTTGCTAAACCCCCTTTTCCTACTGCACGTCAGGAATAATTATTGTTTTTCCAGGTTTAAGATCATTATTGCTGTTGATGCCGTTGTATCTCTTAATGGTGTCTTGATACGACGTATCATTATAGAAAGCCTTACTGATACTGCTTAAGGTATCTCCTACCTGAACATCATAGAACCTGTAATTTCCGGTACCTTCCTCAATGATGTCAGGTGATTCGATTATGTAAAATGCTTCTAAAGCATCGAACAACAGTGTGCCTTTACCGTCGTCAATAGAATCTATATCTACTATAATACGTTCTATTTCCATAGGATATAAAGAACTGTCCTGAGGTACGTTTATCCCTAAATGTTTCCAACCTATCCAATCTATATTATTGTATAGAGCTATATCATATTTTTCTCCTGTTTTGTCTTTTATTCTTAGTCTTATGTTATGCCTGGTTGCATCATAGGAATATACCCATAAACCTATATTTTCCGGAGGCCTGGAAATAATGGCTTCCCTGCTGTTCAAAACAACATGAACCTGTTTTTCTTCCTGAATCGGCGGGTAACTGTAATATAACCCTAAAGAACTATCACCTTGTTTTGAATTCTTATTTGCGGCTATTTCTCCTTTTATACTCGGATGAGAAGGTACAAAGTCTAAAATTTTATTATCAAATCCTTCTACAAGAACCCTAGAACTATCAAAGTTGATTTTAACGTTACTTAAGTCGATTGCCCCGTAATAGCCGTCACCGATAATAAAATAATCTTCAAAGGAATAAAAAGGATCGGGATTTGTCTCACTGCTGTCAAAAAGATGCGCTATGGAATTGTCTTCGGCAAGGTCGGGTAAACTATAAAAGTCCAATACCACGGAACCCGACAGCAGTTCCTTTTCCTTTATTTTAATATCCAAATTCTGTATAAGGGTTTTAGGATTGTGTTCGCGAATTTTTTCTAAAAATAAAAGCAAGGACGAATACTTACCCTCATAAGGTAAAGTAACCGACATAACTTCCACCAGAGCGTCACCGATGCCCTCTGTCCTCAGCGGAGCAAAAGATGTATTCTGAACAAACAGATCGGTGTCTTCCAGCAATTCATTTATCAACAAAATAAATCGGGATTGATCTATCTTTGAAAAATACTTTTCAGACAACACACCTATTTCATCGTTTATCTGTGCAGATTTATTATCTATTTCTTTTTCCGAATCAATTACGGTCTGCATTTCGGCCAATTCATTTTCATAGCGGGTTTTGTCTTCCTGCTTTACGGCTAAATCCTTTAACTGGGGCGATATAATAAACCTATAATATCCAAAAAGCAATAACACAACGCCCAGGCCTATTAGTAAATTCCTTTCCCTCTTGCTCAGTCTCATTTTACTTCACATCCTTCTGCTCTGCGTTATTTTGTTCCGTGCCGTCTTGTTGCTCAACATCATCTTGCTTTGTATCGTCTTCCTTATCATTTAAAGCAAAATTAATTGAAAAATCATGTAGGCCTTCTCTCAATGATATACTCGGAATATATACATCCTTAAAATCCGTATCGGATCTCAAATTGTTCTCCAAATGTGCAACGGCTAAATTGTTGGTTGCCGTTCCCTCTATCCGAATTTGGGCGGGTGAAAGGTTCAGAGATTTCAAAAAAGCATCCTTGGGAACCTTGCCGGTTATTTTGTTTAGAAGGGAATCATTTATAACATCTTTGCCTTCAATAACATTATCAACATCCTTTAATAATGACAGCCTTTCCTCCGTTTCAGACAATTTTTCCTTCTTCTGCTTCACAACATCCAGCCGTTCATAAATATCGCTCGATTCCAAATTTGTTTTCATGGCTGCGACATGTTTTTTTAGGGAACTTATTTTAAAAACATTGACTAAAGGATATATAATCATGCCCAATACTACAACCGCAGCAACAGTATATAGGATTATATTGTTATAGCTCGAAATTTCCTTCTTATCTAAATAAGGCTCAAAAAAGTTAAAATCCTTCATTTTCTCCCTCCTATCTTCTTATGATAACCCCTAAAGCATTGACATAACTTGATATACTTGATGCTTCCGAATTGCTGCCGAATCTTACATTGTTTAAATTATCTATTTTGAAGGTGGGCATATTAAAAAACTTCTGAATATAAGTTGGAATACCTTCTATATTTGAACCCCCGCCATATATGCAGATGCTGTCAATGACATTATTTGCACTTCTGCTTGTGTAGTACCTGAAAATTTTCTGAATTTCACCCAACCAGTCCGATATAGTCTCTTCAACTATACCCCTCAGCGCCATCGAAGCATCCTGTTCCGCATCATGATTGATATCCTTTATCTCCATTTTTCTGACCTCTGCTTCCTCCGGAGTGATGTTAAACAAATTGGCTATATTCATATCAATGTCTTTACCGCCATGGTTTAATAACCGACTAAATTTAAACCGGCCTTCATTTATAATAGTTATATTTATAAACTGGTGGCCCAAATCTATTGCCGCTATAGTCTGTCCGTCCAAAGGATAACTGTTATTTATGGTGGTTTTTAACGGCAACAGCTTGTGTACGGCATTAGAATGGGTATCCAAATAATGCGGGACCATGCCCATACTTTTACCTAAATCCAAATAATCTTCGCCTATTTCCTTCGGTAAAGCCACTATTAAAACGGTAACCTTTTTTGCTCCGTTTTCTTCAAATTCATCCATTATTTTATACTGTAAAATGTGTTCGTCCATTTCGACAGGTAAATATTGTCCCGCCTCGTACTCTATCATCTGCTTGAGTTCTTCTGGTTTTGCCCAGGGCAAAACAATTTCCCTACTGACAGCATCCATACTTTCCATGGTAAAAGACACATTTTTGGTTTTGATATTCTTCTTTTTTAAAATTATTTCTATGGCCTCTCTTATTCTCTCCTTGTCTGCAATTTTCCCGTCATAAAAAGCATCGGAAGGAGTTGGAACAAGGATAGCATTGCTGACCATAACTTTACCGATATTATTTTTCCCTTCCACAATTTTGATGTACCTGGAGCCAATATCAATAGATAGCATTGGCTTTGTAAACGCATCCAGTATTTTATCTTTCAAATCTGTCGCCCCCTTATTTGATTAAAATATTTTTTGAATACCAATAAAATAACTCATTTCCTTTGAGTATTGTAATCAATGCAGCCAATGCAATAAAAGGCCCGAAAGGGATTGCATCTTTCCTGCTTTTTACTTTAGAAATTAAAAGTATGGTTGATATGACGGCCCCTAATATAAATGAAATCAACATAGTTACTATCATCAGCCGCCATCCCAGCCAAAAACCCAAAACCCCCATAAGTTTAATGTCCCCGCCGCCCATGCCGCCGCTTTCATTGCCTGTATCGTCATTGGAGGCTGTTGCAGCCAACCCCGTGTCATCATCGGGAACCTTTGCAGCCAACGAAGTAAAACCGCTATAAATTATTGCAACTAATAAAAGAAAACCGCCACCGATTAAAAGCCCTACTATACTGCCTGTCCAATGTACCGGTAGCCCCAGGTAAAAATACATTATTAACTTATATATAATTGCTATAATCAATATGCTCAAAACTATTCCGTTGGGTATAATTTGATGTTCATAGTCGATACCACTGATTATAATTAATAATGAGCATAAAATACCGAAGAAAATAAAGTCTACGGAAAAATTGAATTTTATGAATAACAATAAATACATAACCCCCGTTAAGAGTTCAATGATGGGGTATTGTACGGATATCTTTGCTTTACAATAACGGCATTTTCCTTTATAAAACAAATAGCTCAATACCGGAATTAAGTCTACCGGTTTTAATTTAGTGTTGCAATCAGTGCAATGTGAGGGAGGGGAAACAATAGATTGCTTTAATGGTATTCTGTATATGCATACGTTTAAAAATGAACCTATTAAAAGGCCGATAATAAATATAAGTAAATAGGACAAAATTGTTTCCCCCTTTTTATTTGTAACAACAAACAAGGTTCGCCGTTATTTTACTCAGGATTATGTTTATTTGCTAATCTTATTTGTTATTTACTGTATTTTAATGCTACGGAAGGTGAAGCGTTTTTCAAGCCCCTCCCGTGAATACCCGTGCCTTTATCAATTATTTCAGTTTCGACTACAGGCTCCACCGAAGATTCGAAAACTATCTTCTTTTTGTTTGTATTTTCTTTTTGATCAATTATATAAACATCAACTTCATATCTTACCACATTGTTTATAGCCGGTTTAGGTCCTTTTTCGAAAAATATTTCATACTCAACATTTTTGTACTCCTTCATAATAACCATTTTTTCTATAAATCTATCGCCATTATGTTCCATGATAACTATCCTCTTGCCGTCGGGTGACACCATAAGATAGTTACAACTTGGGTCCATATTGCCCGTATCCGCAACAAAGACTCTCGGTACCGCACAAATGTTTGTAGAATATTCTATAATTTGATCTATCCGCTTTACCGCCTTTTCCATTAACAAGCATAGACTGCGTTCTTTTATGTTCAGTATTTGCCCTTTGGCCTTGGGCATAAATCTATTTATGCCAATCACAGTCACAAGACCGATCAATGCTACAGCTATAATAAGCCCTAAAGGGGTTATGCCCTTTTTGTTCATAATCTTTCTATACATTTTCCCACCTCGAATTGCTTTTGTTCTGCTTAAAGTGATATTCATGTAATTTTAGATAGTTGAAGTAGAGGTTGCATTATCAACTGTTAAAGAAGATATGCTATCTAAAACATTTATTAATTCTTCTACCGGTAAACTATAAACTAACATTAATATTAATACTTGCTGATTTATTAGAACCATCTGTAGATCTAGCCGTTATAGTTACACTACCTTCCTGGTAAGCTTCAATAATACCATCTTCATCAACACTTAGTATATCAGGATTACTGCTGCTCCATCGAAGATTTTTGTTAGTAGCGTCTGAAGGGGTAATATTAATATTTAATTGTTGCCGGCCGCCTATAATAATTGTTGAGGGGGCACCAATTATACTTATATTAGTTATTTTATTGGCTCCACATCGAATTCACCTTCTGCCTCATTATTGCCCCATATTGAAATAATACCGTATAAAGGAGACTGTACCGAGCCTTTGTAGAGCTTATTTCCACTAACCGGTTTTGAATTGTCTATTTCATCATCAAAGTAAAGAATAAGAAGTTTGTCATTGCCATTATCTCTGTAGGCGGCATTAGGTGTACCTATACTATCATTTAGCGAAATTTTAGTTATATCCACATCTTCTTGGATTTGATTTATAAAATATATATTTATTTGATTGGGTGATATGAAAACAGCCTTATCTATCTCTATTTTTGGTGCCTCTATATATATTGGATCACTTATTTCTTCTTTGCCTATATGACCTGATATGGCATAGGGGGTAACTCCATACATAATATATCTATTACCCAAGGTATTTATTAGTGTTTCATAATCATAAGATAAACTGTCTTGTATATTTCTAAAATCTACAGTATTATAAGAATCTTTTATATTCGGGATAA
>CAZVFS010000108.1:0-2998 GCA_964626575.1 uncultured Alkaliphilus sp.
CAAATAGGAACTTTTCCTATCATGGCGTATCATTTTAATCAGATATCGTTGGTTTCATTGGTAACAAATCTTTTAATTGTGCCTATGATATCACCTATGTTATCAATAACGTTTATCAGTGCCTTGGTCGGAACCATATCCTTCAGATTGGGATTTTTAATAAACAGAATAACTGACCATCTTTTAAATTATATTAATTGGGTCACGGCAAAGTGTGCTATAATACCATATGGTAATCTTGAAGTTAACGAAACGAAACCTGCATACATACTTAGTTACTATATTATGTTGGCAATTATTTATTTTTTATTATGCAAAAAGGGCGATTTAAAGGAAGAAAGGCCGGTTAAAGTATATGAATTATAAAAAAATAACAGACAGTATCAAAAAAAATGAAATTAAAAACGTGTATCTGTTTTACGGTGAAGAGACTTATCTGATTGATGATATTTTGAGAAGACTCAAAAAAAAATTGGTTAATCCTGATTTTGAACAGCTCAATTTTATACTTATTGGGGGCAAAGAAGCAAGTTATGAAAAGATAATCGATGCTTGTGAAACCCTGCCCTTCATGGCTGAAAAAAAGCTGGTATATTTAAATGGATTGGATATTTTTAAAAAGAAATCCGGTTCATCTCCCGAGGAGGAAGAAGAACAGTCTACGAAATATATTACTGAAATGCCCAAAAATGACGAAGAACGGTTTGCAAATTATATTGCTAAAATTCCTGAAAGTACAGTTGTTGTTTTTTACGGAAATCCTTCGGTAGATGGCAGAAGAAAAATTGTCAAACAGATTAAAAAATATGGGTGTGCGGCGGAATTTACAAAATTAAGCGAAGAAAAATTTAATAGGTGGATAAAGTGGATATTTGGGACTTTGGGTAAATCTATAGGCGCCAGGGAATTGGTGCTATTTAAAAACAATTTGGATTATCTGGGAAAACGTTCTTCACAAAACCTCCTAGACGTAGAAAATGAAATAAAAAAGTTAGTATCATTTATGGGTGAAAGTATAAACGTGGAAAAGGATCATATAGATAAGGCAATGGGTTCAAATTTTCATAATGATATATTCAATCTTCTCGATTCTATTGAAAAAAACAATTATCCCGAATCCGTTAAAAGGTTAAATCATATGTTGGAAAAAAAGGAACCGGCTTTAAAAATATTGGCTGTATTAGGTAATCAGATAAAAAACATACTTTCATCGAAATTACTCACCGAGGAAGGTTATTCCTATAAAGAGATAGCCTCTAAATTAGAAATTCATGATTTTGTGGCTCGTAAATGTGTGACACAAGGCAGAAGACTTACAATAGAGCGTTTAAGGGAACTTTTAAACCTATTTCTGGACGCCGATATGGCGATCAAATCAAGCAAAATGGATGAGACATTGATTATGGAAATGTTGATCTTAAAAACGTGTCAACAATAAAATTTCAAAAAAGCCGAAAAAAGCGTACCGCATTGTTGTACGCTTTATAATTTAGTTTGTCACCTCATTATCCGTTATATCGCTTTGTTCAGCTTTTTAGCAAGTCTCGAAATTTTTCTTGAGGCCCTGGCTTTATGAATAGTTCCTTTAGCCGCAGCCTGGTAGAGTTTCTTTTCAACAAATTTTAACCTTATTTTTGCCTCGCCATAATTTTCGGATTCTAAGGCCTCTTCAAATCTTCTGATTGCGGTTTTAAGTTGCGACTTGATTATTCTGTTTGCTGCCGTATTTTTGGCAGTGACTAAAATTCTTTTCTGTGCTGATTTAATGTTTGCCAACATATCCACCCCCTCGCATGTCATTAACACATGTAATTTTACCAGAAATTTAAATATAATGCAATAAAAAATATGTTTATATTTAGTTTATTAACATCAGGTGGTTAAACTATACCCTGTATAATTTTAAATACATTAATATGTGGAAACTTACAGATAATAAACAGAATAGTTCAAATATTAAAAATTATGCAAGGATGGTGTGGCGTGATGTTTCAACCGAAGACAGACCTGGCATCGGAAGCCAGGGAAATATACAGAGAACAGGACCAAAGGGAGATTCTTGGTGTTTCTATGGATAAACAGGAAATAGGGGACGTTTCAATCACACGTGTAGAGGTGCTGAATGATAATGGGGCGAACGCTATAGGGAAACCGAAGGGGAAATATGTTACATTAGAGAGCAATGGCCTCAGGAAAGCCGACGCCGATTTTAAGGATGAAATGAGCAGGCTGTTGGCCAAGGAACTTAAGGCTGTGGTACCTGAAAAAAAGAACATGAAGGTGCTCGTGGTAGGATTAGGGAATCGGGATGTAACCCCGGATTCTTTAGGCCCTAAAGTCGTATCAAAAGTTTTTGTTACACGGCACATGTTTAAGTTTTATAACAAGGATGAGGACAAGGACCTTATAGAGTTGAGTGCGGTCTCCCCCGGAGTAATGGGAACCACAGGGCTTGAAATCAGTGAAATAATAAAAGGAATAGTTGATAATTCAAAACCTGACATTGTTATTGCAGTGGATGCATTGGCTTCAAGGAAGGTGGAGAGGATTAATTCCACAATACAGATTTCCACATCCGGGATTGTACCCGGTTCGGGGATAGGAAACGAGCGAAAGGCTTTGGATGAACCGAGCTTGGGTGTGCCTGTTATTTCGATAGGAGTACCGACTGTAGTAGATGCTGCAACCCTAACCAGTGATACCATAGAACTGGTAATCAATGCGTTTTCCCAACAGACAAAGGTTGGTTCACAATTTTATAATATGTTGAAAGAATTAAAAAAAGAAGAAAAATATGAACTGATCAAGGAAGTGTTGGAACCATATAGTGCTAACATAATTGTTACCCCAAAGGGGGTGGATGAAATAATTGCCGACCTTTCGCAGATTATTGCAAATGGTATTAATATTGCTCTGCATCCGGGAATTGATTTAAAAGATGTTAATCGGTATATAAATTAGTTAGTAATAAAGCACCCATCATTTTCATAACTATTTA
>CAZVFS010000108.1:3098-5571 GCA_964626575.1 uncultured Alkaliphilus sp.
CGTAATATTATTGTTTTATTATTGGTCTTGCCGGCGTTATTTTTGATATCAAGGCGGGCATTTAATGAAAAACCTTTGAGTGTGCCGGATAACAAAAACTATCAAGGCGAAATTTTAAAACTAAGTGAAGACAAAAAAATGGACAACAATTTTTTTGTTAGAATAATTCAACACACATTCCCAAACAAAAAAGCCCAAGAACAATATAATCCGGTTCCCCCATTTAAAAAATTGGGCTCATCCTTTTTTACAGGTATATTCAGAATAAATCCCGGCAATCCGCTGACTTTTATACAGGCACAATTTCCGGTCGCAGCTGCGCATCACGATAGGTTAATGGCCGGTATACCCAATACGGACAAACAGACGGATACAGAAGAGGACTGGTCGAGGGAAATTCATTTTGTTGATTACGATGAAGGGGAAGGGTCTGTGGCTGTTGACAGCAATATTGCCGATGAACATGGTAGTGGTGGAAATGAATTTATGGATGATGATTCCGGTGGAACAGGGGAGGGCGCACATGCGGGGGACGATGAAAATATTGTTGACAGTTTAAACCCTGTTTCCGCTGCGAATTTGGAAAACATACCGAAACCGAAATCCATAAAAATTGAAAAAAACAAACCATGTATTTTAATATACCATACCCATGGAACGGAATCATATAAACCGATAACCGAAGGAAACTATCATAGTTTAAAAAAGGAATACACCGTAATGGGGGTTGCGAGTATTATCGCCGGGGAGTTAGAAAAAAAAGGTTATAAAACAATACATGACACCACATATCATGATTATCCCTCCTACAGCGGTTCTTATAACAGGTCTGCTGTTACGGCCAAAGCCATATTAGAGAAAAATCCCGCAATAAAGGTGATTTTGGATGTACACAGGGATGGGTATGACAACATAGATACAAGAAAAGACAGATCAAAATTGATTGAAAACAGCAGGGTCAAAATAAATGGCGAACATGTTGCACGTTTTCAATTTGTTATCGGTGCGACGAGTAAAAATAGGAAAGAAGTGGAGTGTTTTGCCCATTTTGTTAAGGCAGTAAGTGATAGCAAGTATCCCGGTTTTAGTAAAGAAATTTTAGTCAAAGAATATGGAAGCTATAACCAATATTTGTCCGATTATGCAGCGTTGGTAGAGCTCGGGGCTAACTCCAATACTATAAAGGAAGCTGAAAAAGCGGGTTATTATTTTGCTGATGTTGTTGCCGATGCATTAAAGTTACTGTCCGAGTAAATTTAAATGGGTTTAAAAACTGCAAAAAAGCCTACAATATGTATGGTGATGTGGATGAGCAGGGTGGGACGTAAGAAAACAGAAAACAAATTTAAAAGGCTTTTTAAAATATGTGTTTTAATACAAATTGTTTTATTGATTTGTGGCTTATTAGCGGTAGATTTTCAGATAAGAACAACTTTAGGGATAGACGAAGTCAGTTTGATATCATATAAACAGGAAGGAGAAGGCAGATATATAATTCACATAATGGGAAATTCCTATTTGATCGATGTTTCTACCTATAAGATCCAAAATATACGATAAGTTTGCACAATTAAAGAAAATGACTTATAGTATAGGGGGAGGATCGGTGGTCTTCGGTGACTTTTAAAGTGTCGGTTATTCCGGCATTTTTTTATAGGAATTATTAGAATTATAAATTATTTTTACAACTATAAAATATAAAAATTGTATGATATACTTTAAAAAATCAGGCACAATTGAGGAGGAGAAATATGCCAGGAGATCGACAAAAGAGAATTCGGAATTTTTCCATTATAGCCCATATTGACCACGGTAAATCTACCTTGGCAGACAGGCTTATTGAGTACACGGGTATAATTTCTCAAAGGGAAATGCAAAATCAGGTGCTGGACAATATGGACCTAGAGAAAGAACGCGGAATTACAATAAAATTACAAACAGTTCGTCTTGTATACAAGGCCAAAGATGGAGAGGAATACTATTTAAATCTAATAGATACTCCCGGTCATGTGGATTTTACATATGAGGTATCCAGGAGTTTAGCAGCTTGTGAAGGGGCCATATTGATAGTGGATGCATCACAGGGTATAGAAGCGCAAACCTTAGCCAATGTATATCTGGCCTTGGAGCAGGATTTGGAAATAATACCGGTTATAAATAAGATTGATTTGCCCAGTGCCAGACCAAATGAAATAAAAAGGGAGATTGAAGATATTATCGGGCTGGATGCAAGCGAAGCGCCGTTAATTTCCGCAAAGGAAGGATTAAATATTGAAGATGTATTAGAATATATTGTAAGAAAGGTTCCGCCGCCTGTGGGGGACGCAAATGCGCCGCTAAAGGCACTGATATTTGATTCTTTTTATGATAGCTACAGAGGAGTTATAGCTTATATTCGGGTAATGGAAGGTAAAATCAAAAAAGGCATGAAAATAAAGATGATGGCTACCGGTAAAAAATTTGAGGTTATCGA
>CAZVFS010000109.1:0-5562 GCA_964626575.1 uncultured Alkaliphilus sp.
AATCCTGTTCGTATAGCGGGCAGATGTGCTGTTTTTGCAGAAACGGATATGATACATAAACAGCAATTAGGGCACAATCAGGAAGACATTATCAGGGGGCTTTCAGATGCTTTAGTAAGAAATTTTTTAAACAATCTAGGCAAGGGAAAGGATATAGAAAGCCCGGTAGTGTTTCAAGGCGGGGTAGCCGCAAATATAGGAATCAAAAAGTCTTTTGAAGAGGCCCTCGGTCTGGAAATTTTTGTACCGCCGCATTATGATGTTATGGGCTCTATAGGGTGCTGTCTGTTGGCTGAAGAATATGCTGCAAAGGGGAACAAAACTGTTTTTCAGGGCTTCGACATTGTTAATTCAGGATATGATGTAAAGGGCATAGAATGTAAAGGCTGTGCTAACATGTGTGAAATTGTGGAAATTTATAAAGACGAGCAGATAATGGCACGATGGGGGGACAAATGCGGCAAATGGAGTAATCTTGCTAAATGTAACTAAATCCTCACCCCTATCTTTTTATGATGTAAAAAATACAATCATAGTTTTGTTATATTATATATGATGCCGTGATAAAGGAATAAACTATGTATAATTAACATAAAATTGTTTCAAAAATTATATATATCTGTTATAATGAAGTTGAGTTATCGGGTTTTGAATAGGAAATGTTCCCGTTTTGTATCAGGGCTTATACGAATAATGTGTGTAAAGGTGGAATGTGTATGTTTGGGAGAATAGGTACCATGGAAGTAGTGGTAATATTGGCTATAGCCTTAATAGTAGTTGGACCTGGTAAACTTCCCGAATTAGGAAAATCTCTAGGGAAGGCCTTCAGTGAATTCAAAAAGTTCTCTAGTGAAATAAAAGAGGATTTGTCTTTAGATGATGATGATCCTAAACAGGATTCCTAAAAAAATTTATAATAAGTAGCCGATGTTTGGGTGTAGCGCACTAGGAGGTGTAAATTATGTTTGGTAGAATAGGTACTCAGGAATTATTGTTAGTTTTAGGTATAGCTCTCGTTATATTTGGGCCCGGCAAACTTCCGGAGATAGGAAAATCATTTGGAAAAGCAATTGGAGAATTCAAGAATTATGCTGCAAAAACATCGAAAGATGCGGATGCACAAGAAGAACAGGAAGAACAAGAAGAAAAGAAATAAAATATGGGAAGTGTTAGGGTGCTACTGCAGTAGTACCCTATAAACTTTTTGTATTGTGAGGAGGTAGGCCTATGGTAGATGGCTCAGAAGATGGCCCAAGGCTAACTTTAATGGAACATCTGGGTGAATTGAGAAAACGGGTTGTTATTTCCTTTATAGCAATCATTATATGTGCATTTGCTGCCTACAGATATATAGATAAAATTATAGATATTATCACAAGACCCGCTGGGGAACTGGAATTTATATATTTAAGCCCACCGGAATTATTCATGGCATATATTAAGATTTCTTTAGTATTAGGTTTAATTATATCTTCGCCTGTGGTACTGCTCCAAATTTGGGGGTTTATTAAACCCGGATTAAAGAAAAAGGAAAAAAGGTATATTGTTATGGCTATGCTTATGGGCGTCGTATTTTTAATAGTAGGCGTAGTTTTTGCATATTATATAATTGTTCCTATGACAATTAAGTTTTTTATCGGAGTGTCGGTTGACAAAATCACACCTTCGTTTTCCTTTGCCAATTATGTCAGTTTTGTCAGCTCTTTACTGTTGTCTTTCGGCTTGGTGTTTGAATTGCCCTTACTCATTATTTTACTCACCCAACTGGGATTAGTTGCACCAAAGACACTCAGAAAGTACAGGAAATTTATTATTCTTATAATATTTGTAGTTTCTGCAATATTAACGCCACCCGATGTGGTTTCACAAGTTTTGATGGCGATTCCTATGACATTGTTATATGAATTCAGTATTATGGTCTCATCTATAATTTATAGGAAAAAGAAACAGGACGTAAGTGACGAAACATAATGGATTATAATTAAAAAGTCTACCTAGTGTAGGCTTTTTTAATTATATTGTATTTTAAAATATTCTAAGAAAATATATAATATAATATATGGTGAGGGAAAAAATAGAAATAACAATAGACGTTGGGGGTAGACTATGAAAAACAATATATTGAAGGTAATTGCATTTCTGGTTATTGGCTCTTTATTGTTATCAGGATGTTCTAAGAGGCCAAATGCAATGAGGATTATAGAAGACGAAAATGGGAAGGAAAAGCGGCTTAAGGTATATGTTAGCTTCTATCCTTATTATGACTTTGCAAAAAAAATCGGAGGTGACGGTGTCGATGTATATACTATAATTCCGTCCGGTACGGAGCCGCATAGTTTTGAACCTTCAGCCGGGATTGTCGCACAATTGGAACAGGCGGATGTTTTTATATATAATGGTGCATACATGGAACCTTGGATAGACAAAGTACTCAATTTGTTGGAGGGGAGAGACATTTATTTAATTGATGCCAGTGAGTCCGTAGAATTGATCAGTTATAATAAAAAACATGGCGATAAAAATAACAGCGAACACCGTAACGGGCAATATGACCCTCATATATGGGTAGATCCCGTTAATGTAATATATATTTCTGAAAAGATTGAAGATACTTTTTCGAGGGTAGATAATAGCAATAAAGACATGTATAAGGAAAATTTTAATAGATTTAAAAAAGAGTTGGAAAAGTTGGACATAGCCTTCAAGGAAGGACTCGAGGATGCCACTGAAAGGAAAATAATTGTATCCCATTCTGCTTTCGGATATTTAGCCAAGAGATATAACTTGGAACAAATCGCTGTTGCCGGGGTTTCTCCCCATGCGGAACCGAGCCCTAAACGGCTAGCCGAGTTGACCAACATTGCAAAGAATAACAAAATACATTATATATTTCTGGAGGCTTTAGCGAGTGTTAAAACTGCGGAAGTTTTAGCTAAGGAAGCAAACTTGGAAGTATTAACGCTGTATATTGTGGAAGGCTTGACAAAAGAACAACAAAACAGGGGGGAGGATTATATCTCCCTGATGTATAAGAATGTAGAAACATTAAAGAAAGCTCTGGTGAGATAGATGGAAAAACTTCTTGATGTGAAAGGTGTATATTTTGGTTACGATAAAAAGTATGTATTAGAGGATGTAAACTTAGCTATATTTAGGGGAGACTTTTTAGGAATTGTAGGGCCAAACGGTTCTGCTAAAAGTACATTGATTAAGATTATCTTAGGTATTTTAAAACCACAAAAAGGAACTGTTGTTTTGTTAAACTCACCCATCGAACGATTCGATCAGTGGAACAGGGTGGGCTATATATCCCAGAGGGTGCGGAATTTTAATCCTGCATTTCCCGCAACTGTTGAAGAAATTGTGGGAGCTAATTTATATGGTCAGATGGGGTTTTTTAAATTTTTTAAGGAGGAACATAAAACAAAAATAAAAGAGGCGTTGGATGTTGTTAACATGTCTGATTATCAGGACCATTTAATTGGTAATTTGTCCGGCGGTGAGCAACAAAAAGTTTTTATTGCTCGTACACTTATAAGTAATCCCGAAATTATTTTTATGGATGAACCCTTGGTAGGGGTGGATGTACAATCACAAGAACAATTTTACGGCCTTATGGAAAAATTAAATGAAGACCTAGGAATAACGTTAGTTATGGTTTCCCATGATATAGGTGTAATCACCGACAAGGCTAATAGGGTAGCTTGCGTCGGGAACGGGAAGGTCTGTGTACACCCTTCCACGGACTTTAACAAAGAGGAACATATTAAAAATGTTTATGGAGAGGGTCTAGGTATATTACATCATAAACATTAAAGAGGCGAATAAAATGTTAGAAGTGCTAAAGTATGGTTTTATGCAGAGGGCTTTTCTGGCCGGTATTGTAATTGCAGTTGTTTGTCCTGCAGTAGGCATTTTTCTTGTTTTAAGAAGAATGTCTATGATAGGGGACACATTGTCTCATGTAGCTCTAGCGGGTGTGGCCGGAGGTATGTTGGGAGGTATTTATCCGGTGTATTCAGCACTCGGTATTTCTATCTTTGCCGCTTTAGCTATCGAAAAGCTCAGCAAAGAATATGAGCAATATAAAGAATTGTCTATTGCCATAATACTTTCCGCAGGAATAGGGTTGGCTACCATCTTTATAAGCCTTGGGGACTCAAATTTTGCCATTTTCAGTTATTTGTTCGGCAGTATAGGGCTGGTATCCTGGCGAGATATTTGGGTAATTTTTATTTTAGGTCTTATTGTCCTTGTCTCTATTTTATTTCTTTATAGGTCATTGTTTTATATAGCTTTTGACGAGGAGGCGGCCAGACTGGCCGGGGTTCCTGTAAAACGGGTCAATCTTTATTTTATTATTTTAATAGCAATGACCATTGCTATATCTATGAGAACAGTAGGGGTTTTGTTGGTATCGTCTTTAATGATAATACCCGTGGCAACAAGTCTACAAATTTTCAGAGGCTTCAAGCAAACCTTTATATATTCAATTTTGTTCGGGATACTATCGGTATTGGTGGGGTTGTTTGTTTCGTTTTATGTGGATTTAGCACCCGGGGGTACCATTGTGGTCTCATCCATATTAATATTGATCGCCATTATTTCAATAAAAAACATAAGAAAAAAATAAGATCACTTTTATGTTTATATATGAAAAGCAGACCTGCGTATAATATATAAAAACTTAGGAAAACTAACGATAGTAAATTAGCCAAAGTTATACAAAAGGAAGATGGGGAAATTGATATACCGTAAAGATATAGGGGATTTCATAGAATACTTGGATAAGGAAAAAAATTTTTTTAACGGTGTGGAGGAAATAGACAAATATAACATTGGGGCCATTGCGGAACTTATTCAGTTTTACAACATAAAGGAATATAATTGTCCGATATATAAAAAAAATGACATCAAAAAAGAAATAAGGAAATATTTTGGGAGCATTATATAAAATGTAAGGTATTTGTCCCTGAGCCTTAACAGTTATATTGAATAAATATTTGGATATTCAACAATAATATGTTAAAATTATTATTAATAATTAGATAAAGGATTAGTTTAAAACCTTCTGTTTGGGAAGCGAACAGTAGTGCCGGTCCATGATGTCAGTTATATAGGAGGAATTTAAATGTCAAATGAAGTTATAGTCTTTACAACTCAAACATGACCACATTGTCATACGATAAAAGACTATCTTTTATCAAAAGGTGTTCAATATATAGAAAAGGATGTTGGCATAGATCAAGCAGCTAGGCTTGAATTGATGAATAGGGGCATTAGGGCTGTACCCGTAGTAGAAATAGGAAGGGAACTGGTAATCGGGTTTGACAAGGGCCGAATTGATGAACTACTGGGATTATAATATATTTTTATTATAATGGGGGGATATAAAAATTTTTTATTTGTATAATACTTTAAAATACAAATAAATGTTGCAAAAAAATAATGGGGGTGGTAGAATATCTAAAAATGTGATATAATAAGAAGGACTATCAAAAAGTAATAGAAATAATATGGGGGTGTCGTTAATGAAAACTGACGTTCAAATTGCGCAAGAAG
>CAZVFS010000110.1:0-3259 GCA_964626575.1 uncultured Alkaliphilus sp.
CCGTTATTATATTTTAACATTATTATTTTTATAATACAACGTCACCTATAATTTCATCTTCCCATCCCAATAATCAAATTTTACAGTTTTTGGTGAGTAATAGCTCCTGCTGGTCTGCATTATACCCTGGGTAAATATTAAAAGCCCCAAGGATATAAGTATATCACCGACACTGAAAATCTGTTTAAGGGGATAAATTTTAGGGGTAGCAAATTTTTTACCCAAATAGACAGTAAAGGAATAGGCCTTATTAATGTCAATATAGTTAGGCATTGCTCCTATTTTAAAAGATTGAAACATATTTTCAAACCCCATTTTTTCCAACAAAGCAACATCTATTGGCATACTTCCCTTGTTCAATACCAAGGCAGCAAAGTTAGCAATAGCACCGATTAAAATAAACCATACCGATTTTCTTCCCAAATTTAAAAATAAAACAATAAACAACATGATATAAGAAATAATATATAATATCATTCTATTGTTGATGGCTGTCTTATTGCCGATAGAAATCAATATAGATGTACCTATCTGCAAAATCAGAGCAAAAACCAACAAAAATGAAGACCTAAACATAAATTTCCCCAGCTGTTCTATTTTTCCCCCACGAAGTTTCCCTACTATTATTCCTAGGACTAGACCCTCAAATATCATTCAATACACCCCACTTAAAAAAATACATGCTTTTTATACCTTCTATTATCACTTTATATTATAAATTCTCCAAACGTTTCTTTTTCCCTTTTAAATATTATACCAATAATTAATAAACAGGATGGTTTTACCCACCCTGCCGTATTTGATCCTATTATTTAATTCTATTGTTAAAAATGGGGTTCTATTAAGCCATAATTTCCATCTTTACGCTTATAGACTACATTTACGTCATTAGTTTCCGCATCTGCAAACACATAAAAGTTATGGCCCAAAAGTTCCATCTGTAAAACCGCTTCCTCAGAATTCATTGGCTTCATTGCAAACCTTTTAGTCCTGACGATTTTAAACTCTTCTGCAATACCCGTCTCATCGTCTTTGATATTTTCAAAACGGATTGTTTCATACCTGTTGATCCGGTTTTCAAGTTTGTTTTTTTGTTTTTCGAGCTGTCTTGTTAACTTGTCAACCACACTGTCAATAGACCTATACATATCGTCAGTGGACTCCTCCGCTCTCAATATGGAGCCATTAAGAGGTATGGTTACCTCCATAATATGCCTGTTTTTTTCAACCGACAATGTAACCTGCGCTTCCAATTCCTTGTGGAAAAACCTGTCGAGCTTTCCTAACTTAGATTGTACAGTATCCCTTAACGCACTCGTGACATCCATGTTTCTTCCGCTAACTATTGTCTTCATAAATTCAGCTCCTTTCAATCTATATAATATAAGCTGATGTTGATCAACTTAAAATATAAACTTTTTGTTATAGACAAGCGCCCCGGATACCCAATAAAAAGTATGGCAATATAATTAAAAACATCCGATATATTCTCCGGTTAAAATTATAATATTTAAAGCCATGCACGTCTTATTACTAATTATTTTACCCAAATATACATGTACCAAACTAAAAACAAGGTTTTTCCCCCAACAATTTAAAGACATAAAAATTACTTTGAGACTAATTGTTTTATTATCTTACATATTATTTTATTTTAGTATTCAAAGCATAGACAAAAGTCTCGTATGTGGATATGTATATAGAATAACTGTGGATAATGTGGGTAAGTCTGTTGATAACCTATATTCAAATGACACAGCGTTGTGAACAGTTTGTGAATAGTTCAGAGCATCCTGTTCTTACCAAATATTCTAATCATATTCTACAAATTTCTAAACCTCCATATGTTGATATGTTTTCTCGTATTTTTATGTATTTCTCAATATTTGGACAGGTTGCTATAACTCAACTGCAAGAGGCTCCTGATATATCAGAAGCCTCCTTTGACAGTACAATAAAGCTGACCTGGTCTTTGCCCCCACACCCGCCTGCCGGAGGGTTCGCTACAAAATTACTTTCACTACTACCCCTCTCAGATCTATCATCTGGCAGGTCTTACACCTAGATCGCACCATGCTCAGCGGTAATTCTGCCGCCTTACGTGGGTCCTTTCGCCTGCGACTGGCATGGACTTTCAACCACAGACCTTTATGTACTTTGTTTATTATAACTGATTTATTTCCTTTCATCAACAAATATAGAAATTCCTTCGGTATTTTTGTTAGAGTAACCTTGGGCAATTTTTTTACCTTCTTTTATTTTTTTTATCTCAACTTGGACAGATTGTAGATTTTTCTTTAATTTATCAACATTAGCAGTGTCTATCTTTTGTGTTTTTTCTGTTAACGAATATATTTCCGCAATTTTACCCTGTAATATCCTAATTTTATCTTTTTCATCAGGTCGTAATCCTTCTAAGGTTTCCCATGCAACACTATTTTTTAAAAGGTCATATTTCCTCAAAAATTCCTCGTCTAAAACATCGATTTTGGTTATTATACTTTGTTTTTGCTCTATTATTTTGTCAAGTTTTTCCGCTTCCTCATTTTCTATGTTTTTACTCTGCTGCCCGGCCAGAACTAGGAGTTGTCTGAGTAAAAACAATTTACCATTGCCCAATTTAACTAAATTGTCTATTAAATCATCTTTTGCCATACAATCACCTATCTTTCGGTTTTAGAGATCTTCACGGCTTCCTTCCAAATATCTCTGAGTTCTGTCACCATCCCCGCAGCTTCATCCAAATATTTAATATCCTTGTACATATTTGCATCAATAAGTGTATCCAGAATATAAGTATAAAGGCTTCTTAACCCCGAGGACACCTCATAGCCCATATTTAAGGTAATATTGAGCTCTTGTATAATGTCTTGAGCTCTTAAAATGGATTCATTTGCCTTTGGAACATCCTTTTTTTCTATGTATATTTTAGATAACCCGATAAATTTCAGCGCTCCGTTATAGAGCATTAAAATTAATTCCTGTGGGCTTGCCGTCATAATACTGCTTTGTTTGTACTGGCCATAAGGATCGTTTACTGCCATTGTCCAACCTCCTAATAGTTTAAATCATTACACCGCTACCTGCCCATCTGTCCCAACTGAGACGTTAACCAAACACTTTGTTGATTCATCTGTTCTAAGGCCTTTTCCATTGCCGTAAATTGATTCCAGTAACGTTCCTCACGTTTCATCAAGTTTATTTCTTCCATAGCTATTCGTTTGCCTATATTCATAATATCCCTGTCCATTACACTTAT
>CAZVFS010000110.1:3359-5446 GCA_964626575.1 uncultured Alkaliphilus sp.
AGATTAGCGTCGTAAGCTGCCCTGAGACCGAGACTTGTTTTGTCGTCTTCGCTATCAACAGCATTATTTATTCCTTTAACTAATTCACCAATAGTTTTATATTCCTTTTCTGCACCAATAGTGAATATTTTAGACCCGGTTTTTGTCTCTATTTTTATTTCACCTTCGATGCCATCTTTAAAATTACCATTGGCATCCAATAAATTTCCTGTATCATCTTCTAGGCCGGCAATTTTTTGACTCGTAACACTCGCCACTTCCGCCAACTGCCTTACCTTTACTTCATATGTCCCTTCCATGGCCGCCGCCGTGGCCGTAGCTCTAATAATATTTTCATCACCGGAACTTGCTTTTTTTACCCAGTCAAAATTTTGTATGGAATTTTTTAATATTGTACCGGTGCCGGTTATACGTGTTAGCCCAAAATTGCTTCTGGCTTTTAATATAAAATCCGCAAGGGTTTTGTTTGTGGTGTTAAGGGCCTCGCGTCTCCACTTTAAGGCTTCCTCTTGCCTAAAAAACTTGTCTACTTTCATCCTTTCCACACGCATCAAATCCATAACCATTTGTTCCGTATCGATACCGGAGGCTATACCTCCTATTCTCATCACCATACTCATCACCCCACTCTTCTAAATTAAACAGCATCAACCATAATTCACGATATCCGCCTGTTTTGTGGATTAAACCCTTTCATCCACAATAATGCCTGCTACCTCCAGCATATGCGCCACCATATCCAATATTTTTTCCGGCGGAATTTCGCGTATTATTTCATCGCTTACAGAATTGATTACCTTTACCATCACATATCTGGTTTTTTCGTGTATTGAAATTTCAAACCTTCTATCGAAAGGTTCAAAACTTTTGTTAGCCTTTTCTACTGCATAAATAAGCTGTTCTTCCGGTATAACCCTTTCACCCGGCAAAACCTCATCTATGCCTTGTTCACCTTTTTTTGCATTTTTATTACTTTTTATGCTTCTATCCTGACTTCCTTGTCCATCAACTTTTTGCTTGGCCGGATAAATTGTACCTAACTGTACTCCTTCTAATCGCATATAGGCTCCCTCCTAATATATTAATTTCCTCATAATTATAATCCTTTATACAGTTTATATCGGCAGTATATATACATAAGTTTATACAAAAACTAAATTTGCTTATTAAAAGGAATTAATTTTGGCTTCCAGCCTCTAAAAGTGATAGACTAATATGTATAGAAAATTTACAAGGGGTGATTTTGTGAGCATTAAAAAACAAGAAGTAGCAAAAGATTATTTCTTATATAACGGTAATGTTTTTCCCAGTAAAGAATTCAACATCGAAAAGACAATTGTATATCCGTCGGTTTATGAAGTCATAAGAGTCATGGACGGTGTACCACTTTTTTTCGAGGAACATATAAACCGTCTGGGAAATTCCATAGAACTTCTTGGCTATAAACAACCTTATGATAACAAAACCATAGAGGAACATATTTTAAAATTATTAAAGATAAACAAATGCTATAACTATAACGTAAAGATAATAATCAATGCATTGGATTCGGAAAAACCCAATCTGTTTGTATATTATGTTGTTTCCAGCTATCCGGAAGCAGAATTATATAAAAAAGGAGCACATACTGTACTTTATGAGGCGGAAAGAGATAACCCCAACGTGAAGGTGATAGCGGCAACCTTCAGGGATAAAATAAACGAAAGCATTAAAAATGCCAATGCTTATGAGGCACTGCTCGTAAATAACAGGGGGGAGATAACAGAAGGCAGCAGATCAAATGTATTTTTTGTAAAAGATGATGCTTTTTATACGGCTCCGGCAGAAGATGTGCTGGTGGGAATTACGAGAAAACGCATAATACAGTTGTGTCTGAAACTCGGATATAAGGTTGTAGAAGAGCCGATAAACGTAAGTTTTTTAGAAAACACAGACGGTCTATTTTTGACAGGAACATCGCCAAAGGTACTTCCCATAGCGACTATAGATGATCGTAAATATAATTCCGGTGGAAATAGCGCTATCAAAGCGGTACGTGATGCCTATGACGGGTTGATAAACGATTATATTGATAAAAATAAATAAAG
>CAZVFS010000111.1:0-5350 GCA_964626575.1 uncultured Alkaliphilus sp.
GGCAAATTTGTATACATGATTATTTTATGTTATAATGTTCAAGTCATAAAACTTATGCCTGGACACAAGTTGTATAATTGTATATAGAAAGGAAAGTTTTTATGAATTATGAAAAAGCAAATCTTATCGACAGAAAAAAAATAGCTTTAAATAGAGCAAGTGAACTAAAAGACAGAATTCAGGATTATATAGACATCAAGGACACTATACCTACCGGTATGTCACCAGAACAACAAAAACAACAAAAAGAAAGAAAGGAAAAAATACTTTCTGTTTTTAACGCTACTGAGGAAAACTGGAATGACTATAGGTGGCAATTTAATAACAGAATTTCGGACCTGGAAACTTTACTCAAGATAGTCCCATTAGATGAAGAAGATATAAATGCCATAAGGAATGTTGGTCAAAAATATCGATGGGCTATTTCCCCTTATTATTTATCCCTGGTAAGCGGCAAAAAATTTGGCCCTATAAAACTCCAATCTATACCCATGAATGTTGAACTGACAGGCGGAGGAATGGATGACCCCATGGCTGAGGAATTTACTAATCCTGCCGGTTCTATTACCAGAAGATACCCTGATAGACTTATTATCAATGTTACCAACGAGTGTGCGATGTTTTGCAGGCATTGTCAAAGAAGAAGAAATATAGGTTCCTGTGATAACCACACTTCTAAAAAAATGCTTATAGAATCTATTGAATATATTAAATCCAACCCCGAAATAAGGGATGTTCTGGTTACAGGCGGAGACGCTCTCGCGCTTCCTGATGAAACATTGGATTGGCTTTTGGGCGAAATTCATGCTATTCCATCAGTTGACTATATCAGATTGGGAACCAGGGTGTTGGTTACCATGCCACAAAGAATTACCGATAACCTTGTAGATATTCTCAAGAAATATCCTCCTATATATATAAATACCCAATTTAATCATCCTATGGAAGTAACCGAGGAGGCTAAGGAGGCTTGTGATAAATTATCTCTCGCCGGAATACCTTTGGGAAATCAAGCCGTATTGTTAAACGGTATAAACAACAACAAATATGTCATGCGTCTTTTAAATCAGGAACTTCTAAAATGCAGAGTCAGACCTTATTATATTTTTCATGCTAAAAAGGTTACCGGCACCATCCACTTTAATACCTCCATTGATGACGGTATCGAAATTATGGAATACCTAAGGGGTTATACGTCAGGTATGGCTATTCCGACCTATATTATCAACGCTCCTAACGGAAACGGCAAGACACCTATCTCTCCCCAATATTTAATATCAAGGGGGAAAAATTCTGTCAAAATAAGAACATGGGAAGGCAAGGTAATAGATTATCCCAATAACCCTACTGTAGATATAGAGGACTTGGTCAGACAATCGGACTCAGCTGTCTAAAAATTCAAATCAAATAATAGCAAACAGGGGACGGTTCTCTGTTTGACAATGGAACCTCTTTAGGATTTCACCATTTCAAAATAATTGTCAAACAGAGAACCGTCCCCTGTTTGCCTACTTATCCTTGACAACAACAGGGAACTAGTTTAGCATTGTAATATTAGGGATAGTAACATAGCTAAATCCATAACATAAATGATAAAAACAACATGTCAAATCTTAAGAAGTGAGGGAAATATCTTGACAAAATTATTACCTTACATGAAAAAATACAGGGTTTTTGCTCTTCTCGCCCCCATATTCGTCATACTGGAGGTTTTGGGGGATATTATACTGCCTTATCTCATGTCCTTAATAGTAGATGTAGGTGTCAGAAATCAGAATACCGAATACATAATAAAAACCGGAATCCTTATGATTATTGCTACGATGCTCAGTATGTTGTCGGGCATTATAAGTGCCCATTTCAGTGCAAGAGCAGGCCATGGATTCGCTTCGGAAATCAGAAAGGAAACTTTTAAAAAAATCCAGGAGTTCTCTTTTGCAAACCTTAATGATTTTACCGTTTCGTCTCTCGTAACAAGACTTACGAATGATTGCAACATTATCGGACAAGTAACTATGATGAGTCTACGTTTAGCCATAAGGGCACCCTTCATGATGTTATTTGCTCTTATTATGGCATCCAGGATTAATTCCTCCCTGGCTAAAATCTTTTTTGTATCCATACCGTTTACTACAGTTGTTATTGTCCTCGTTATCTTAAAAGCAAGACCTTTATTTTTAAAATTGCAAACCAAGGTAGATGAAGTCAATTCGGTTATACAAGAAAATTTAACTGCTATAAAGGTTGTAAAATCTTTTAACAGACAGGAACATGAAGAAATGAAATTTAAAAAAAGAAATGATTCGTTGAGAGACACTGCTCTTGAAGCCCTTTCGCTCATTATATCTATTATGCCTGTCCTGAATCTTGTAATATTTTCTACAATTATCGCAATTCTATGGTTTGGGGGACAACAGATCGTTGCCGGTTCTATGAGTGGCGGTGAGTTGATCGCATTTATCACATATGTCACCCAAATTCTGATAATGCTTATGCTGATGTCCATGTTCTTTATGCAATTTTTACGCGGTGTAATTTCGGTAGAAAGGATCTTGGAGGTATGGGGTACAAAATCACAAATCACAGAAATTGAAAACCCCGTTAAGGAATTAAATGAAGGTTCCATTAATTTTAACAATGTGAGGTTTTCCTATCCCGGATGCAATGAGGAAACCTTGAAAGATATTAATTTTGATATAAAATCGGGAGAAATTCTCGGGATTATAGGTTCCACGGGCTCTTCTAAAACCACATTGGTACAGTTGATCCCCAGGCTTTATGATGTAACTGATGGTTCCGTTGTTGTCGACGGCATAGATGTCAGGGATTATGACATCAAACTATTGCGTGATCAGGTAGCATTTGTACTACAGAAAAACACCCTATTTTCGGGCACAATTCGTGAAAATATGTTATGGGGGGATGCGGAGGCATCCGACGAGAAGATTATAAAAGTACTCAAACAAGCCCAAGCATGGGAATTTGTATCAAAATATGATGATACATTAGACCACATAGTAGAACAAGGCGGGAGCAATTTTTCCGGTGGCCAAAAACAAAGACTTACGATTGCCAGGGCACTCATGAAAGATCCCAAAATTATTATATTGGATGATTCCACATCCGCCGTGGACACAGCCACCAATGCAAAGATACAACGGGCCTTTAAAGACGAATTAGTAGATGTAACTACAATTATTATCGCTCAAAGAATTTCGTCTATCCAATATGCAGACAGAATTATCGTTATGCATGAGGGCAAGATCGAATCATTTGGGGATCACGAAACCCTACTGGATATTTCACCAATCTACAGAGAAATTTATGAGTCACAAGAAAAGGGGTTGGTCGGATAATGGAAAAAAATAAGAACTACAGACAACTGCGTCCAAGCAACCCCAGGGAAACATTGACCAGACTTTTTCGTTACTTTAAATTCAATAGGGCCCTCTTCCTCTGGGGAATGTTTTTTATTATCCTGGGTTCTATCAGTATGATATCTATCAATGCCATGTTGAGCCCGGCTATAGATACATTGATAGAAGACGGAAACATTGCTTTGTTCATCAGGTATCTTATTATCATGGCTATAATAGTAATTTTTCTTGCCCTGGGAGACTATCTGGGGAACCTGTTTATGGTACGGCTTGCGCAAAAAACCGTTCATAAAATCCGTGAGGATATGTTTGCCAATATGGAGAAACTGCCTATTTCCTATTTCGATCGACATACCCATGGTGAGCTGATGTCCACCTTTACCAACGATATAGATATGCTCAACCAGGCTTTGGAACAAAACGTATCCCAAATTGTCAGAACAATTGTAACCTTTACAGGTTCATTGGCCATGATGATATTCTTGAGCCTAACTCTTACCCTAGTTATAGTGCTTATGTTAATTATAATGTTTTTTACTATAAAATTTATTGGAAAAAAATCATCAAAAAATTTTCGTATACAACAACATACTTTAGCCGATATAAACGGATATGTTGAAGAAATGATGTCGGGCCAAACTGTAGTTAAGGTGTTTAATTACGAAACAAGGGCTATCGAGGAATTTAATAAAAATAACGAGAAACTTCGCAAAGCCAGCACCTTGGCAGCTACATACGGTGTTATGCTCATGCCTGTAATGGGGAGCCTATCATATACTCTTTATGCGCTTGTATCCATGATAGGAGCATTATTTATAATAATGGGTCGTTTGAGCGTGGGCAATATTGCTTCCTTCCTACAATATACGCGAACAGTTTCAAGACCTATTATACAGGTTTCCAATCAACTTAACACCTTGTTTGCCGCATTGGCGGGCGCGGAAAGAATTTTTAAAATGTTAGACGAAAATACGGAAACTAATCGGGGGAATGTGGAACTTGTAAAGGATTTCGAAAACAATGAATCATATTGGAGGATCCCCAGGGGAAATGATGAATATGAAATGATTCCCCTGAGGGGTTACATCACATTCAATAATGTGACCTTTGGTTACACACCAAAACGAAAAGTTCTCAAAAATATAAGTCTTTATGCAAAACCCGGGCAGAAAATAGCTTTCGTGGGTTCTACGGGTGCCGGTAAAACCACGATCACCAATTTAATAAACAGGTTTTATGAAATAAATGAAGGCAGTATACTTTATGACGGAATAAATATTAAGGATATTAAAAAACATGATTTGAGAAGTACTATGGGTATTGTGCTACAGGATGTAAATCTATTTGAGGACACCATCGCGGAAAATATTAGATATGGTAGATTAGACGCAACGGATGAAGAGGTAGTGGAAGCTGCAAAATTTGCTAATGCTCATTATTTTATAACTAATCTGGCCAAAGGCTATAATACTATGCTCACAGCCGACGGTCAAAATCTGTCCCAAGGTGAACGACAGTTGCTTTCAATTGCAAGGGCTGCAATAGCAGACCCGACTATACTTATACTTGATGAAGCCACATCCTCCGTAGATACCAGGACAGAAAGACTGATTGAGGAAGGTATGAATAAATTGATGGAGGGCAGAACCACCTTTGTAATCGCCCACAGACTGTCTACAGTCCGCAATTCCAATGCGATAATGGTACTGGAACACGGGGAAATATTGGAACGCGGGGATCACGATGATCTGATGGAGCAAAGGGGACGGTATTATGATTTAAATGTTGGGACAGTGGATTTGGAGTAAAAATTGTTTTTTTCTAATCATCAATCAATTTTCAATTTTAGCATTATCAAATAACTATGAAATTTTACAATAGCCATTGATATAGCAATTATTCCAATCAGGCTTATAACAGGATTAAATATCCACCCATTAATCAAATTTAAAGGTATATTAATAAATAATAGA
>CAZVFS010000112.1:0-5340 GCA_964626575.1 uncultured Alkaliphilus sp.
TGATAATTCCCTATCTGTTCCCTATAAAAATTGATATCTTTTTCAATATTGATAATAGAATCCCTACAATCCTCATATTCTGATTTAATAATATCATATTGCCGCAATTCTTCCTGAAGGTCTACGTCTTCCCTTCTAAAAATTAAACCAATGACACTTGGCGATTGCAATCTTTTTATTTGCTTTTCTTTTTTATTCAGGGCCTTGTTGAGTTCCTTCCCCCTGGTCTGCGCTTTGCCCAATTCTTGTTGTTTTTGTTCTAATATATCAGAGAATTCCTGCCTTTCCTTCAATTTCTTTTCTATCTCGGCTATCCTTCTGTTGATGTTTTCCAGCATAGCTGCACCCCCTCGTAACTAATAACTATTATACACCAGTTTTTAATAGGTTCCACTGAATCATTCATCCGCAAACCTATACCCAACACCAACCTCAGTAAATATAAATCGTGGGTGAGATTTGTCTTTTTCTATTTTTCTTCTTAAATTCGCCATAAAAACCCTGATTGTTCTTGAATCACCGGTTTCACCGTACCCCCAGACTTCTTTGAGTATGTAATTGTGAGTAAGAACCTTGCCCTTATTTGCTATCAATAGCAACAACAGTTTATATTCTATCGGTGTTAAATGTATTTCTTTGTTATCAATCAATACTTGTCGTTTTTCGTAATCAACGGTTAAATAATCAAGATTAAAAATGCAGACATTATCCCCATGTATTTCTCTCTTTAATTTACGCTGCACAACCCTTATTCTGGCCATTAATTCGCCCATATTGAACGGCTTTGATATATAATCGTCAGCACCTGCGTCCAGAGCTGCAATCTTTTCGCTTTCCTGTCCCCTTGCGGAAACTACCAATATAGGTATTTCAGAATTCTCCCTGATCAGTTTTATAACTTCTATCCCGTCTATATCCGGTAATCCTAAATCAAGCAATATAATGTCCGGATGATTATTGTTAAATGAAGATATACCCTCAATTCCGGTACTCGCCTTATCAAAAACATATCCGTTTGTTTTCAAGGATAATGATATAAAATCCTGTATATACTTGTCATCCTCGATAATTAATATTCTGGAGCTGTTATACATTGTTTGTCCCCCTCGAAAGGTATTGAAAATTTAAATAAAGCACCACCGGCTATAATATTTTCAGCAAAGATACATCCGTTATGGGCCTCTACTATAGCTTTACAAATTGATAATCCAAGGCCCATACTCCTTCTCCCGTCAATAACTTTACTCGATTGTGTTACAAACCCCTCAAACAACAAATCCTTTATGCTATTATCTATTCCTGTGCCGTCGTCCTCCACTTCAAATATGATGTCGTTATCTTTGGGGTACACCCTTATACATATATTACCACTATCATCAGTATGTTTTATTGCATTTTCTAAAAGATTTATTAAAACTTGAACAATAAGTTTTCCATCAATTAGTATAGTTATAACCTCATCAGGAACAGATACGTTAAAGTTTCTTTTCTTGGAAAGCTTTGAGACATGGTTTATAGCCTCATAAACCACATCGTCGACAACTTCATAATTTTTATTCATGACAAGCTTGCCTTCCTCAATTTTAGTCATATTTAATATGTTTTCGACTAAATTGTTTAACCAGTTCGCTTCATCATTAATGGTTAATACCAATTTCTCGATGATATCCATTTCTAATTGATTGATGTTTTCCAGTATAACCCCACTGGCACCTATGATACCGGTTAATGGTGTCCTCAAATCATGAGATATTGATCTCAATAAATTACTTCTCATTTTTTCTCTTTCCATAGCCATGCATATATTTTCCCGTTCATTATATATATATTCCCTGTCAAGAAAAAGCCCCATCTGATTTGCTACGGCTTTTATTAATAGCCCATGCTCTAAAATTTCGCTATCTTTATCATATATAACTTGCATTATCCCGATTTGCTTTGAAAGACCTTTGATCGGGAATTCAATAATCTCCTTATTGTCCGTATTAAATTCTTTATTATTATCTATGAATATCTCATTTGAATCGGACAAAATAACCCTACTTATATGATTGGTATTTTGATATATATAGTTAATACCGTTCAGCAGAATATTTCTCTGGCCTTCAACATTTATAAAATTTTCCGTGACCCTGTACAATAATTTGGCGGTATTTTCATTTTGTTTAGATATCAATAATTGTCTTTGAAACCTTTTTGCCATTGTTCCGGATATAATTGATGCCCCCAAAAAAACTATCATTAAAACAACGTCATTACTATTATAAATTATAAAAGTATGAAACGGCACGGTAAAATGATAATTAAAAATTAAGACACTGGCTACCGAGGCAACAATTCCATAAAAATATCCGCTGGTAACTACGGTAACAATCAATACACCGATCAGAAACACCATAATTATACCTTCCTTGCCGATACCAAAATTTCCAAGAAATAATGATAAAACAGCTGATATAAATATAACTATGGCTAATCTGAGTATATAAATGCAATGTATATACACCTTCTTATTTATATAATCACCCCCCTTACCTTGATAACAACATCATAATAGTCTTTTATTTCTTTTTTAGCAAGGAATAGAAATTTGATTTGTTGGTAACAACAATTAATTGTTCACCTTCCCTGAAAATATGTTTAGCACTGGGAAACTGGTCAACTTTATTATCTTTTCTTATAGCCAATATATTGATTCCGTATCTATCCCTAACATCAACCTCCGCAATTGTTTTGCCTATCCATCGGTCCAAGGGGGCTATTTCTACAATATAATACTCAGGGGTTAATTCAATATAGTCCATTATATTTTGGGAACTTAAACGTACCGCGGCTTTATTCGCACTTTCTTTTTCAGGGAATATAACCTCATCCGCCCCGTTCCTTAAAAGAAATTTTTCATGAAGCTCCCTGTCGGCCTTCGCAACTACATATTTTGCTCCCAAATCCTTCAATTGGGAAGTTATTTCAATTGAAGTCTGAAAATTTGACCCTATGCAAACAAAGCAAATGTCAAAGTTAGAAGCACCGAGAGAATGCAAAACCTCTAATTTCGTGCAATCCCCTATTTGAGCATTTGTTACTAAAGGAATTAAGTCAGCCATCACATCCTCCGATTTGTCCACTATCATTATTTCGTTCCTTAATTCTATAAATTTTAAAGCCAAATACCTCCCAAATCTTCCAACACCAATAATTAATACCGACCTCTTCTTAGCAAACATATTTATTTTCCTTTCTATATTTGATTATCCTATGATCACTTTTTCTACCGGATTTTTTAGTAAAACATTATTTTTACTTTCCGCAACCGCCAAAAGAACAGACAAACCCCCTACCCTGCCGCAGTACATTAATAATATAATGATGCTTTTAGAAATAATACAGAGTTTACTTGTTATCCCGGTAGACATTCCTACAGTTCCGATTGCTGAAAATACCTCGAACGCAATATCTCCCAACGCTAATTCCGGTTGCACAAAACTTATCATTAATGTAGCGAATGTAGCCCCCATTAAATATATAGCAACTATACTGTAGGCACGGATTAATATGCTGTCTTCCAACCTGCGGTGGAATATATCCAAATCCTTCGACCTCTTAATGGAAGATACAACCGTTAATAAACTGATTACAAAAGTTGTGGTTTTTATACCCCCCGCCGTTGAACCGGGACTTCCCCCGATTACCATAAGGATCATTGTCAATAATTTGGAGCCCTCAGACAGGGTTGCCGTATCTATAGTGTTAAATCCCGCTGTTCTGGGCGTAACGGCCTGAAACAGGGATGCAAGAACCCCCCCTTTGAAGCTAAGGCCGGCCATCAGATTCTTCCTTTCAAAAAAATAAAACATCACTGCCGATATCACGATCAGAAATAATGTTACAGTCAGTACAATTTTGGAATGCAATTTATATTTGCTGAAGTTGAATTTTTTAACGTAGATATCCTCCCATACAACAAAACCAATTCCCCCTATGATTATCAAAGACATAATTATACCATTTACAACTACATCGTTAACATATCCGGTCAGGGATGTAAATTCGCCGTTTCTGCCCATTATGTCAAATCCTGCATTACAAAAAGCCGATATGGAATGAAAAATCCCATTAAAAATAGCCGTTGAGGTATTCATTTGAAAGCTGAACCTGATTGAAAGTATCAGGGCACCGATTCCTTCAAACAGGAAGGTACCAATTATAATATTCTGAGCCAGTCTTATTATGCCCCCTATATAATTTGTACTGATGGAATCCTTTAAAAGGCTTCTGCCTCTGATTCCAATTCTCTTACGTAATACCAGCATAAACATCGTTCCAATCATCATAAAACCCAGCCCCCCGATTTGGATGAGCATTATTATGACAATCTGACCAAACGTTGAAAAGTGGTTATAGGTGTCATATACTATCAAGCCGGTAACACAGGTAGCGGATGTAGCGGTAAAAAATGCGTCTATAAAGGAGGTCCCAAGCCTGTCTCTTGAGGATACGGGCAATGATAAGAGTATTGCGCCGATTATAATAATGGCCAGAAAACCGATAGCGCCCAATTGAACATATAATATGTTGGGTTTACCCTTAAATTTCACTGTCCACTACCTCCTTTATCAGGTTAAACATATAGCCTATATCATTATCCAATGTAATAACCTTTTCCATATCGAAATCATCGTATATTTTTAAATTCTCATTATTGTTACATAATGACACTATATGAGGTATGGAACAGACCTTTTTCCCGATCGCACTGATCATCAGGTTATCAACATCATTATTGGAAAGGGCCAGTAATAATGAATATTCATAACCAAAATCCAGTTCATTGTAGTATTCTATGAATTTAAGTCCTATGTTCTTATCGCTGCAATATTTTATAACCGATTTGACCAACTCGTTGTTTCCAAATAATAATAAGTTTTTCCTGCCGGTTGATTTTTTGTCAATATCATCTATCTTAGGGTTAACAACGTTCTTTGCTATAAATATATCAACTTTGTTCATTATAAAGTACCCAAAAATAATGTAACCGATAGTAGCGAGAATGATTAACAGGGCCATTGCATCATCTCCTCTCAACAACAGTCTAATACTATTGTTATAAATTTTGTGTTAAAATTAGGAAAATGATATAAATTTTCTATTAAGATTCCTTGAGAGAAGAAAAGGGGGTCAGGCTTGAATAATTTACTTATTGTTCAAGCCCGACCCCATTTATGATCGAGATTTAAATTTACACTCTTGTATTACTGATACACATATCTATATCAGTAACCCCGTTCCCTGCCAAATCGTCATATCTTGTTTTTTCATCATACACCTTTAATTAAAATTTAC
>CAZVFS010000113.1:0-5212 GCA_964626575.1 uncultured Alkaliphilus sp.
TCGACAATTACATTATAATGGATGATTCATGTATAGGAAAGCGCTCTTTTAGGATGCCTTTTCTTTTATTTATGTCTTTTTGCCTACAAGTAATATACACCAGGGGCTTAATATTTTGGACTGTTACTTCTGTCACCGGTATTTTTTTCCCCACCTTATGAAGGAGGTTTTTCTTTGCAATTCAATAATTTTTATAATATCACAAAGTGCCGGGAATATTGTACCAAAGATGCTATCAGAAAATCTAAGCAATGTCTAAATTCAAATGTCCCATTTGTGAAGGGGGCAGAACAATATGTTCCGTCCATTTTTAACGGGTTTAGCTCAAGTAAAATCAGGTAATGTAGCCCTATTTTGGGTCCAGTATGACAGGAGTCGTTAGCCAGGGACTGGTTTTTTTGTAATTGTCTGGAATGGTAATATGTGTTAACATATAGATAGTTCGGATAAAACCATCAGAGATATGGGATACTTGATGATGAGTTTGGCATGGGCCGGGTTTTGGTGCAGTTTGTAATGCAATAGCCGGGAACAAATTATATTGAAGGGAAGGTTTTATTGTGAAAAAATTTAATCGTGTACTGTTATTAATTTTAATGATGGTATTTTTTGCAGGTATTATACCCGTAACCATATTTTCCGCTTCGAAAACAGAAGATGTATTTGAAATTCAAGACAGTGCTTTGGTAAAATATAACGGTTCAGACAGTAAAGTATTCATCCCTGAAGGGGTCACAAGCATCAAATGGTTTGCCTTTTCAGAGACGTGTGTCGAGGAAGTTATTATTCCAAATTCAGTAACGACTATTGAAAGCAATGCTTTTACCTCCAGCAGAAATCTGCGCAAACTCCGTATCCCGCGTTCCGTTTCTGTAATCGAGGACGGGGCTTTTAGTTTGTGTGACAAATTACAGGAATTTGAGATTGATAATGGAAACAAAAATTACACGGTTGTTGACGGTATACTATATACCAAAGACATGACCAAATTGGTATGTTGCCCCTCCGGGAAAGTGGGTGTTGTTGATATCCCGGGAAGCATCACTACAATAGCCGGAGAAGCATTTTGGTATTGCTGGTATGTTGATGAAATAAACCTGAATAATAAGTTAGCCAGTATTGGAGGGGGCGCTTTTAATGGATGTCATGGTTTAAAAAGCATTTACATACCGGCAAGCGTAAAAAATATAGAAGCCAGGGTTTTTACACACTGTATAAATCTAGAAAACATCCTTGTGGATAAAAACAACAGTAATTATATTGATATTGATGGGGTTTTATTCACAAGAGACAAATCAAAATTAGTAGGTTTTCCATATAATAAGATGAGCACATATACTGTTCCTAATGGCACAACAGAAATTGAAAATTGTGTCTTTATGTTCAATAGTAAATTAACCCTTGTGACAATACCGGATAGCGTCACAAATATTGGATGCAATACTTTTTGGGACTGTAATAATGTAACCATTCAATGTACTTCGGGCTCATATGCTGAAGATTATGCAAAAAAACATAATATACCTATAAAATACATAGAACCGGAGGCTCTGACCATAATAGAGTATTCCCCTAAAAACCGGCAAACTGATGTCGACCATAATGTAACGATTGAATTTTCTTTTTCGGCTATTATTGATGGTGATACCTCGAACATAAAATTGAGACAATTTGACAACGACATGTTAGTACCCGCGGTTGTAGGACTGAATAGTAATAAATTAATAATTAAACCTATTTTACCCCTAGAATTAGGCAAGCGCTACTATGTCGATATACCGGCGGATGTCATTAAAGAAAAGTATAATCCCATCGAGGTATCGGCTTTCAGAGGGTTGAAAAAAAATGGTTACGGTTTTGTAGTGATGCAGGAGATACTAAAGCCTAAAAAATTTAATACAAATATTAAGGTCCCCCTTAATACCAGTATCTGCAACAAAAATGAAACATCCTTTCAGGTAACATGGGATGATACATATTTCAATGCTCCATCAGATTATTATAATCATGACCTGGCAAAATTAAGCGTTTTACTTTCAAGTGCAGCATACGGTACTGAAGATAGACCTCATCTCGATAGGTATATCCGTGATGCTTTAATTGATCTCAGATTCTCAGATAACAAGATAGAACTCGTTACCAGAAATTACAAAGACAGTGAAGACACAGTTGGAATTGCATTTGGGCATAAAAAGATAGTAGCAAACTCAGAGAAATTTGATTTGATTGCCGTTGTTATCCGCGGCACCCCCGGTAATGAGGAGTGGTATGGAAATTTTGACGTTGGCATGGGAACTGTTCATGCAGGATTTGAGAAGGCAAAAATTGATTTAGAAAAGCACCTCAAGGAATACATATCTACACTTGAACTTGGCAAGAACAGGAAGGTACTTATTACCGGACATAGCAGGGGTGCCGCTGTTGCCAATTTGTTGGCGAAAGATTTAACAGATGGGTATCTTTCCTTAGCTAAGAAAGACGATATTTACACTTATACTTTTGCGGCACCAAAAGTTTCAACAGATGTGGATCATACCTATCCCAAGACATTGTGGTACAACAATATTTACAATCTGTCGCATTATGATGATTTTGTCCCGGTGTTGCCACTGGTTCGTTGGGATTATTCCAGGTATGGAAATTCGTTTCCTTTTCCAAACATCCAATATTCAAAAATGGCAAATGAATTTAAAAAAATCACCGGTGTAAAATTTAGACAATTCAACAACCCTAGGGCAGTAAAAGAATTTGAGAAGGATTTGTATACATTAGCCCCAAGTGTTTTCGACTTTTATAGGACGAAAAAAAATCTGGGTAATCCCTTGTCAACGCATTTTGTCACACCTCACTTTTATTTTAGAAATTATATCTGCGAGGCACTTATTGAAGAAGGTTTTACCGCCGGCACATTGGCTGTATTAAATGGCAGTATGCAGCCTTATAATCCGTTCATGCCTGTTTCCCAGTTCTTTTTATGGTATGGTGGAAATCCTCTAAACAGGCAATTGCAGTACTCCCATACCTATGAAACATATATTTCATGGATATATTCGCTAGATAAAGACTGGATAAATAAATCCTATCCCGCAACCGTAAGTTCGATAAAAATAGCCTGTCCCATTGATGTTTTTGTTTATGATGAGGAAGGCGTGTTGGTTGGCCGTGTTGTTGAAAATAAAGTGGATGATACAATAGATAATCCTGTCAATATTACTTTATCAGGAACCAACAGCGAAATAAAAACGATTGTTGTGCCCCCCGGTTCAGAATATGAAGTTGAAATTGTGGCCACCGATAAGGGTACGATGGCCTATTCTGTAGCGGATATCAACATGGAAGATGACCAACAGCTATCATATGTGTTGTATAGTGACATAGATATCAACGAGGGGGATATATATACCGGGAAAATAGAGGACTGGGGAAAAAGGACTGTTCCTTATTATCAATTAATGGATTCCCGGGGGAAAGCATTGATTCCAATGGACATTGTGTTAAATATACAAAACAGCCTGGACTGTTTCAATAGATCGAGGAAATATTCAGATGATATTTTCGTGGATATAGGAAACACATGGTATACGGACTATATCAAAAATGCCTATGAATATGGCATCATTGACGGCGTAGGAAATAACAGATACGCTCCCTCCGGGATAGTATCGGGATCGCAGGCAATTACGGTGGCAACCAGAATCCATATGATATATAAATACGGCAGAACAGGTGCGGATGCTAAACTTGATGAATATTCCAAACTGTACCCGGCAGGGCAGAACGGAAATAATTGGGCCACTATGTACATTAAATACGCAAAAGACGAGGGGCTTATAGAAAATGAATTTGATAATAAACTAGATATGCCAATCACGAGGGCGGAAATTCTTCATGCATGGGCAAAAATATTGCAGCCAAAGGATATGGCGAAAACATGTCAATTTATTGATGTACCTGATGTGACAAAAGCCACCGCATATTATGACGATATAGTTTTGTTTTATGAATCGGGTATTATTAGCGGTACAGATTTTCACGGAACGTGCGAGCCTGATAATTGTCTGTCCCGTGCCGAATTTGCTACAATTTTTATGCGATTGATTGAAATTGATGCCCGGAATAAACATAAAGTGTATAGCGTGAATGACTCTAACTATTCCATAGATAAGGCCTCTTTTTAAAAGAAGATCACTAAATCTACAATAATCCGCTGAGTACTTACAGAATTTTAGCACCTTCGTTCAGGGTGGAGTATTCTTTTTCGTATTATAGTTATGTCTGTTTTGATTAAATTTGGTTATAAAAAACCGTTGCATGAATGGAAGACACTGCCGGTGCTTGCCGGCAGTGTCTTCTTGACATTCCAAGGTAATAAAAATTAATTTTGTGATATATACTGTTATTTATTGCTGGTAATCTGCTTGGTGCTTTCCTTTATGCTGACGGAAATAAGGGATTTAATTTCAGTTCCCTTTAAGGGTCTATAGATATCTTTAAGTATATTTTCGTCTTTAGTTTCCAAATATATATTCAAAAAATAGGTCATACTATATGGAAGTTCGCAAAGATAATATTTAAAATTTGTTCTTTCCTTGTAATATTTTAAAAATTTTGTCCTAAGCTCTATGTTGGCTTTGATCCCGTGGTTTTCCCCCGTTAAAAATATTTCGCCGTCTTTTAAATCGTCATCCATTATTGATAAATCCTCCATAGACCCGTCCTTTTAAAACTTCCTTCCCCTCAGGTAAAACACTTTCCGTCTTATGTTGTCTTTATCCCATGCATATAATTTGTAAAAGTATATCAGAATAAAAACAGGTAATTTAATATTGTTTTTTAATAAGAATGGAGGTAAAAAAGTGGGAAGAAATAAACAAATAGTATACCCTTACATTCCGAATTCGGTGCCTGAAATAAAGGCGGAAATGATGCGTATAGTTGACGCAAAAACTGAAATGGATCTTTTTGATGTTATTCCGGACGATTTATTATTTAAGAGAAGGTTAAATATCCCGGAACCGCTGCTTGATGAATATTCAATCAGAAGGTATGCAACCGGAATCTTGGATAAAAACGCCAATGCGTCCACTCATCTATGTTTTCTTGGGTCCGGGTGTGCACACCATTTTGTTCCGGCGCTTTGCGATGAGGTGATCAACAGAGGTGAACTTTTAACCTCATATGCGGGCAGCGGAACAATGGATGTCGCCAAGGG
>CAZVFS010000114.1:0-5171 GCA_964626575.1 uncultured Alkaliphilus sp.
GAAACATAGTCCAAGCCTAGCAGATGACAAAATTCTATTGAATTTGGTTCACCACCATGTTCTCCACAAATGCCCAGCTGAATATCCGGTTTTATTGTTTTTCCTAAATCCACAGCCATTTGCATCAACTCACCGACACCCTTTCTATCTATTCTGTGGAAAGGATCCTTTTCGAATATATTTTTATCTACATATTCTCTGATAAATTTGCCTGCATCATCCCTTGAAAAACCAAATGTCATTTGAGTCAAATCGTTGGTACCGAAGGAAAAGAAATCCGCCTCCTTAGCGATCTTGTCGGCGGTGATGCAAGCCCTCGGAATTTCTATCATCGTTCCTACTTGATATGGAATACTTATATCGTTTTCCTCAAATACCGTACCGGCAACATTTATTATTATTTCTTTTACATACTCAAGTTCCCTGACTTCTCCAACTAACGGTACCATTATTTCCGGAATTATTTTAAGTCCCGTTGATTGATGGACATCAATAGCAGCCTCTAGTATTGCTCTTGTTTGCATAGCATATATTTCAGGATAAGTAATAGCCAGGCGGCAACCCCTATGTCCCAACATGGGATTGACTTCATGTAGATTACTTATTACGTCCAGTAATCTTTCTTTCGATATTTCCATTTCCTCAGCCAATTGCATTATATCTTCCTCATTACTAGGTAAAAACTCATGTAATGGGGGATCTAACAGCCTGACGGTAACCGGTAACTCCTTCATTTCCTTAAATATGTTTATAAAGTCTTCCCTCTGCACAGGTAACAATTTAGCTAAGGCCTTTTCCCTATCACCTAATGTAGTTGACAGTATCATCTGTCTGACGGTAGATATTCTGGATTTCTCAAAAAACATATGTTCAGTCCTACAAAGACCGATGCCTTCTGCCCCAAATTCCAATGCTTGTCTCGCATCCTTGTGTGTATCCGCATTTGTTCTGATCTTTAATTTTCTAAATTCATCCGCCCATTCCATTAAAACCGCAAAATTTCCCAGAAGCTTCGGCATTTGTGTCTTAATTTCACCTTCATATACAACACCTTCGTTACCATCCAGGGATATGTATTCGCCTTCCCTAAATTTTTTGTCCCTAACCTTCATGATTTTATTTATATTGTCAATGCGGACTTCGCTTGCACCGGCTACACAGCATTTACCCATACCTCTCGCTACCACAGCCGCATGGGAAGTCATTCCTCCCTTTGCTGTCAGTATACCTTCGGCCGCCACCATCCCTCCTATATCCTCCGGAGAAGTTTCCACACGGACTAAAATTGCTTTTTCCCCCACATCTTTTGCCTTTATCACATCTTCCGGGGTAAAGTAAATTTTACCTGTAGCAGCTCCTGTGGAAGCCGGCAGTCCTTTTGTAATAATGGTAGCTTCCCCGAGTGCGGTTTCTTCAAATGTAGGATGTAAAAACTGGTCCAGCTGCGCGGGTTCCACCCTGAATATAGCTTCTTCTTTAGTAATTAGACCTTCCTCAACCATATCTATCGCTATATTGACAGCCGCCATGGCAGTCCTTTTGCCGGTCCTTGTTTGTAACATATAGAGTTTTTCATTTTCAATTGTAAATTCAATATCTTGCATATCTTTATAATGTTTTTCTAATAATTCCGTAACATCTACGAATTCTTCATATACTTTTGGCATTTTGTCCTTCAATGCCTGTATTTCTTCCGGTGTACGAATCCCTGCCACTACGTCCTCGCCTTGAGCATTTAATAGGAATTCGCCAAATAGTTTTCTTTCACCTGTAGACGGATTCCTCGTAAATGCTACACCCGTCCCGCTCTTTTCTCCCATATTGCCAAAGACCATAGACTGAATGTTCACAGCTGTCCCTAAATCGTCCGGTATATCATGTAGTTTCCTATATATCTTGGCCCTTTGATTATCCCATGATTTAAATACGGCTTCTACGGCTATAAAAAGTTGTTCTTCAGCATTTTGAGGAAAATCTTTTCCTGTTTCCTTTTTAATGATTCTTTTAAATTCCCCTGTTATATCTTTCAAATCCTCCGCGGTTAAATCTGTATCCTTTTCAATATTTTTGTCCTTTTTTTTCTTTTCAAAGATAGTATCAAATTTATATTTTTCTATATTGAGGGCCACGTCCCCAAACATTTGGATAAATCTCCTATAGCTGTCATATGCAAAACGTTCATTATTGGTAGCCCCGGCGACACCCTTAACAGATTCGTCATTTAATCCGAGATTTAATATGGTATCCATCATGCCGGGCATTGAAACTACAGCCCCGGATCTGACAGAAACCAACAAAGGGTCCGTTTTGTTACCAAATTCCTTATTTGTAGTAACCTCCAGGGCCCTTAATTCCTTCAGGATTTCCTCCTTCAGTTCGGTCCATAATTGACCGCCATGTTTGTAATACTGACTGCACGCCCCTGTTGTTACCGTAAATCCGGGCGGAACAGGAAGTCCTATTTTGGTCATTTCTGATAGGTTTGCGCCCTTTCCCCCCAATAGCGATTTCATTTCCAAACTTCCCTCTCGGAAAGAATAAATTAACTTTTCCAATAACAACACCTCCAATTTTTATGGCACCGTAAATATAGTATTTATTACAACCTATTAGAAAATTTATAGCCCATGTTTTTAAATATTTCCAAAATAATGCTCGCGCTTTCCTCGACAGCTTTCGATGAAACATCAATAACAGGACAGCCCAGCCTTTTCATAATTTCCTCGGCATGATCCAATTCTTCCAAAATTCTTTGCATACTGGCATAACTTGCTTCATTTTTTAGCCCTAACGCTTTTAATCTTTCTCGGCGTATCTCTATCAGTTTTATTGGGTCAGTAGTTAACCCTATGATTTTTTTCGGTTCGATCTCGAATAATTCTTTTGGGGGCAAAACCTCCGGCACAAGAGGAATATTAGCAACCCTTAAATTTTTATGTGCCAGATACATACTAAGAGGAGTTTTCGATGTTCTTGAAATTCCAATTAACACAATATCTGCTCGTTTTAATCCCCTCGGGTCCCTGCCATCATCATATTTAACAGCAAACTCAATTGCTTCTACTTTTTTAAAATACCTTTCGTCCAATCTTCTAATTAAACCCGGTTCTTGTTTGGGCAGAACTCCTAATACTATTCTCATGGCATCCAAAACAGGTGTCATTATATCAACACATGGAATATTTAGCCTGCCTGCTCTGTCCAATAATATATCTTTTAATTCCGGAACAACCATAGTAAACACTATTGCAGAATTTTCATTTTTGGCCTCGTCCAGTATCTCTAAAATTTGTTGCTCCTCATTTATATAAGGGAACCTTCGTATTTCATAATTCTCGACGTTAAATTGACTGATGGCCGCTTTGGAAACTGCTTCTGCTGTTTCCCCTATTGAATCTGATATGATATAAATGATAATATTTGTGTTGTTCATCTCACTCCTCCTAGTCTTTGCATAATTCTACAAATAGTTTTGTGATGTTACTTTTGGATATCCTGCCGAGTATTTTGGTTACTTCCCGTTCGCCATCTTTTTCTTCCAGTACTACCGGAAGGCTGTCTACTTCATGATCTATAATTTTAATTGCAGCCTGGAGCACATTGTCCTCCGGTGACACAGTAACTATATTAGGGCTTCTTGTCATAATCATTCCTATCGGCACCTTATTAACATCTATACCACCCATGGTACCTTTTAAAAAATCTTTTCGAGATACCACCCCGACAAGCGAACCTTGGGAAACAACAAAAATGGTTCCGACATCCTCTAAAAACAATGTAACTATACCATCGTAAACTGAACTTTTTTCTGTTACGACAATCGGCAATGACATAATATTTTCCACCTTTATGCCCTTCACTTTTTGTGCAAAGATATTAATATTTGATTCGCCTGCATAAAAATATCCGACTTTGGGCCTCGCGTCTAAAAATCCAATCATAGTCAAAATTGATAAATCCGGCCTTAACGTAGCCCTTGTTACGCTGAGATATTTTGCAATCTGCTTACTCGTAATGGGCTCGTTTTCTTGTACGATTTCTATAATTTTTCTTTGTCTACCTGAGAGTTCTATGAAGATCACCCCTTTTATGTGTTATGCTATTTCTCAATGTGTTACATTATATACATAACTTATCATATTTAATATTGTTTTTCTATAGTTTTATTATGTTTGTTGGAATGATAGGAAATATTATTTTTCGGGGATCTGGGTGTTAGGTCAGGTTATAAAAAAACAATTACCCGAGACTTGCCTCAGGTAATCTAAAATAGTCTAGTACTTAAGCTTTTCGTTTAAATAACATTCTAACTGTTCAATAGCAATCCTTTCCTGCTCCATAGTATCCCGATATCTCACCGTGACACAATTGTCCTCTAATGAATCAAAGTCAAAGGTGATACAAAAAGGTGTTCCTATCTCATCATGCCTTCTATATCTTCTGCCTATGCTGCCTGAATCATCATAATCAACCATATAACTCTCGGAGAGCCTTCCGTATATCTCCAGGGCCTGTTCTTTTAATTTCTTAGAAAGTGGGAACACCGCTACCTTAAAAGGTGCCAGCGCAGGATGGAGCCTCAACACCACCCTTGTATCCTTTTCATCCACCATTTCCTCAACATAAGAATCGGCTAAAAACGCCAAAACCAGACGATCCACACCCACGGAAGGTTCTATACAATACGGTATATACTCCTCGTTGGTAATCGGATCCTGATAGGCAAGGTTTTCACCGGAATGTTTGCTGTGTTGTTTTAAATCGAAATCCGTCCTGTTGGAAACGCCCCAGAGTTCTCCCCAGCCAAAGGGGAATTTATATTCAAAATCAGTTGTCGCCTTACTGTAATGTGATAATTCTTTTTCACCATGATCACGAAAACGAAGATTTTCCTCATTTAGGTTTAAACCTAACAGCCATTTTCTACAAAAATTTTTCCAATAATCAAACCATTCTGTATCCTCCCCGGGTTTGCAGAAAAATTCCAATTCCATCTGTTCAAATTCCCTCGTCCTAAATATAAAATTACCCGGTGTAATTTCATTTCTGAACGCTTTCCCAATTTGTCCTATTCCAAACGGCATCTTTTTCCTCGATGCCCGTAGGACATTTTTGAAATTTAAAAAAATTCCCTGTGCTGTTTCAGGTCTTAAGTATATTTCCGTGCCGGA
>CAZVFS010000115.1:0-3727 GCA_964626575.1 uncultured Alkaliphilus sp.
GCGGCACATTTGAATATACAATCAAAGCAGGCGACACATTTTTCACACTTGCACAAAGGTTTGGCACTACGGTAGAAGCCATCCAACGGGCAAACCCGGGTGTAAATCCTAATAATCTACAAATAGGTCAGGTAATCTGTATACCGGGCTCCGGAACCACGCCACCACCATCAGGCAAGTGCCCAAGTGGAACAACAGAGTACACAATCAAATCAGGTGACACATTTTTCTTACTCGCAAAAAGGTTCGGTACTACGGTAGAGGCCATACAGAGGGCAAATCCGGGCGTAAACCCCAACAACCTGCAGGTAGGCCAAGTGATTTGCATACCTAAATCATAATAAACTGAATTCATACTTAGTTCGCATTAAATTTAACAATGAAGACCCTTTCTTTCTGTTTAAGAAGGGGTTTTCATTTTTAGGTATATAACAAAGGACTTTTTGTAGTAAAATAGAATATATGTAGAACAACGTAGGAAAAAACTAATTAACGAAGAGGTGGCAAGTTTGAAAGCGGAAATTATTGCTGTTGGCACAGAATTGCTGTTAGGAGAGACAGTTAACACGAATGCACAATATATTGCAAGGGAACTGGCTAACTTGGGGATTGATACCTATTATCAATCCGTTGTCGGGGACAATGCGGAAAGGCTGTATGAAGCATATAAAATAGCTTTTGGCAGGGCAGATCTGGTGATCACTACCGGGGGGCTTGGGCCTACTAAAGATGATATAACCAAAGAGGTTGCAGCCCAATTTTTGAATAAAAGGATGGTGCCCCATAAGGAATCCTTGGAAGCGATACGGGAATTTTTCGCGAAAAGAGGATTACCTGTAAACGACGGAAATAGAAAACAGGGATATTTTCCGGAAGGTTCCATTGTTTTGCCAAATTCGGTCGGCACAGCCCCGGCATGTATTATTGAGGACAAAAATATAAAATTAATCCTGTTGCCGGGACCGCCAAGAGAAAATATACCATTATTTGAAACCCATATCATCCCTTATCTACAAAAATATCGAGATAAGGTGTTTGTGTCCAAAACCCTTAATGTTACCGGCATAGGCGAGGGACAAATGGAAGAAATGATAATGGATATTATAGAAAATCAGACAAATCCGACTGTAGCTCCATATTCCAAAGCGCGAGCCATAACTATTAGAATAGCGGCAAGTGCGTCCACGCGGGAAGAGGCAGAAAGACTGATTGCTCCGGTTGAAAATCAAATAAGGGATAGGTTAGGTATTTATGTTTATGGGGAGGGAAATATAAGCCTAGAAGCTGTGGTGGCCGAACTTCTGATTGAAAAGGGGCTGACCATAGCCACCGCCGAATCGTGTACCGGGGGACTTTTATCAGCGCGGTTAGTCAACTATCCCGGAATATCTTCTGTCTTTATGGAAGGAATTATTTCATACAGCAATCAATCTAAAGTCAGGCTCCTGGGTGTAAAACCGGAAACGTTGGAAAGATATGGTGCCGTCAGTGAGGAAGTGGCAAAGGAAATGGCCGAAGGTGTGCGTAGAATTGCAGGTACTGATATAGGAGTATCTATTACAGGTGTAGCAGGGCCTGATGGGGGTACCGAAGCTCATCCTGTTGGACTTGCATATATAGGAATTTGTATAAATGGAGTTACAAAAATTAAAAAGATAAATACAAGTGGGAGTAGAAGTAGGATAAGGAACAGATTAGCGAATACGGCGTTAGATTTCATCAGAAGGGAAGTATTGTAAAGGGGTAATAAGCCGTATATTACATAACATCTGGAGGGGAAAGATGAATTTGTACATGGAGATTCAACAATGATAACCAGAACAATTATAATAAAACTTTATGCTCCCTGGGTGCATTCACTCAAAGAAAAAAGAGGAGTTGTAAAAAGCATATGTTCAAAAGTAAGCAACAAGTTTAATGTATCTATTGCTGAAGTGGACGAGCAAAACATACACCAAACCATTATATTAGGGCTTGCTTATGTATCAATTAATGTGGTTCAGGCAGACCGCACTTTCGAACATGTCATTAACTTTATTGAAGATAATACGGATGCGGAAATAATGGATGTTATACATGAAACAGTGTAAATTCATAATAGTCGGATAGGGTGATGAACGACAGATGAATAATTATAAAATAGCTTGCTTTGATGCCTATTACCATGAAGATTGTGCCAAAACTTGCTGTATATTGTTTGAAACGGGACCTGTTGAAGAAATCATACTCGAATATTGTAAAATAACAAGGCCTATAGAAAAATATATACCGGGCGAATTTTACAAAAGAGAATTGCCGGGTATACTTGAAGTCTACTGGGAAATTAAAAGAGATATCAACCTGATCATAGTTGACGGGTATGTTTCACTAAAGGATAGCAAAATGGGGCTTGGCGGGCATTTATACAGGGCATTAGAAGGAAAAATTCCTGTTATTGGAGTTGCAAAATCCTATTTTATCAACAGTAGAAATTATATTAAGGTATATAGGGGCGAGAGTAACAGACCGTTATATGTCAGCAGTATCGGAATTGAAATAGATTCCGCCGTAAATTTAATCAAGAATTTAGATGGTGGGTATAGGATACCGGATATGTTAAAAAGGGTCGACAGATTGTCTAGGTCATAGACATTTCTTGTATGGCAGGATATAATTATAATAAATGAGAAAGGGGAGAAATTGTGCTGAATATAGTCCTGTATTTTGTTATGGCTGTTTTATTGATAATTTCATTTTTCAAAGACAAACAAAAGACCAAAATGGCACTGAAAAAGGCCTGGAAGGTCTTCGAAAACATTTTGTCGGAACTTTTGGGCATATTTATTATTGCCGGAGTGGCATTGTCATTACTCAGTCCTGAGCTTATCGGTAAAATTATAGGTGGACAGTCAGGGTGGGTGGGAATCGGCCTATCTGCACTCGTCGGAGCAATCACTTTAATACCCGGGTTTATTGCCTTTCCTATGGCATCGCTTTTATTAAAGAACGGAGCAGGTTATGCTCAAATTGCAGCATTTGTGTCTTCGTTGATGATGGTGGGAGTTGTAACCTTACCTATTGAAATTCAGTATTTTGGAAAAAAACTTTCCGCCTGGAGGAATATTCTCGCATTTATATTTTCATTTATAGTAGCTCATATTATGGGGATGGTGATGGGGGTATGGTAAAGTTAATTAAACGGTATCGATTTTTTTTATTTACTCTGCTTGTATTAGCTGTATTGTATGTGTTTAGCGTCGAACTCGGTAAAAAGGCCACTCGTACTATAACCTCAAGTCTTAAAGAAATGGCATTTGTAATGCCTCCTCTGTTTATTTTATTAGGATTGTTGGATGTGTGGGTTTCCAAAGAGACGATGATAAAATACATGGGTGCGGGCTCCGGGCTCAAGGGTACTATTTTATCATTTGCCCTGGGATCTGTAGGGGCAGGGCCTTTGTATGCCGCCTTTCCGGTGGCTTCAGTGCTTGTAAAGAAAGGGGTCAGATTCGATAACATTCTTATTTTTATAGGTGCATGGTCTACCATGAAAATACCTATGTTATTGCTTGAAACAAACTCATTCGGTAAAACTTTTACCTTTATAAGATTTATCATAAATGTTCCCGGTATTTTAATAATGGCTTACCTATTAAACAAATTTATAGTATCTAAAGAAAAGGAACGAATATATGAACGAATGAAGCTTATGGAATAAGTATTGTTTGATTTACCGTGTTATAGAAGT
>CAZVFS010000115.1:3827-5142 GCA_964626575.1 uncultured Alkaliphilus sp.
CGTGTTATAGAAGTGCAGAACAAAAATATTGTGAAGGGGGATTTCATATGAACGAAGCATTATGGCAAGAAACAGTTAATTTTCACGGACACATCTGTCCCGGTATAGTGGTTGGATTTAGGGCAAGCACCTTGGCATTAGAGATACTGGACAAACCGCCGAAAAAATTAGATGAGACTCATATAGCGATCTGCGAGAATGATGTCTGCGGAGTAGACGGTGTCCAACTTGTTACAGGATGCACATTGGGCAATGACGGATTGATAATAAATAATATAGGCAAGTTTGCCTTCAGCTGGGTTGATAAAAAAACCGGCGAAGGAATACGCATCCTCCTTAAAATTCTACCTTGGCCTTCCAATGAACCATTGCGCCTTCATCGTAAGGTAAAAGAGGGCACAGCTACAAAAGAGGAAAAGCAGCAATGGATTGATGCTCGCGGTAAACGTGGCGCGGAACTGATGCAGCTGGCGGATGATGAATTATTTGATATCCAACAGATACAAATGAAGATACCCGGAAAAGCCCGCTTGTTCCCATTTGCTGTATGTACAAAGTGCGGCGAGGCTTTTATGGAACCTTGGGCCGGTATTGAAGAGGGGCAGGTATTATGCAAGGCTTGTAAACCTTAAGAATAATTTGTGTACCAAAAGACGTCCTCCTAGTCTAATTATGCGTCACAAACAAAACGACAAGGGAATAGTTCTCTGTTTGACAATTATTTTAAAATGGCGAAATTCTAAGAGGATTCTATTGCCAAACGGAGAACTGTTCCCTTGTTGTGAAAGAACAGACAGTAAATGAAACAAAAACACTAAACTATATTATTAAATAGCTCAGTGTTTTTTTATTTTTAAAATTAATTTTAAATTATATATTGACATATAGCCGTATATACTGTATATATATATTATATACAGTATATACGGGGGTAAAAAATGAGAATAATTATTCAAAATGGTTTAGACCAACCAATATACGACCAAATAAGGGGTCAAATTAAAAACTTAATATTAAAGGGAGAATTATCCGAGGGTGAACAATTACCATCTATAAGAAATCTGGCAAAAGAATTACAAATAAGCGTTATCACAACAAAACGGGCTTATGAAGAACTCGAGAGAGAAGGCTTTATAGAGACAGTTGCGGGAAAAGGTTCTTATGTGGCAGCTCAAGATAAGGAACTGTTCAGGGAAAAAAAGTTACAAATGATTGAGGAAAGGCTACAAGGAGCGGTTATGGAAGGTAGACAGTTAGGGCTAACTATAGAAGAATTGTACGAAATTCTAAAAATACTTTATGGCGAGGTGGAATA
>CAZVFS010000116.1:0-5067 GCA_964626575.1 uncultured Alkaliphilus sp.
TCCCGGCCTCCCGACATTCCTTTTCAAAGTAAAGCTCGGGTAAAACAATTTTAATTTCTTTTTCAGTATCTTCCTTCTGCCAGTATACGATAAATTTTATAGTTGCCGATTTTATCGCATAATTTTTTTGTCTGATAGTCTCTATTTTTTTAATGAACTGCCCTGAAAAAGCTAATACCTTCCGCCCCTTAGAATCAGTGCAAAAATCCCCGCTAACAAGAAGCCTATCACCACTATTAAGCCTTGTGATCAAACTTTGCCGTTGGATAAAATAATCCAACCATACATCCCTATGTGTCAATTGTACCGTAAATTGATCAGGCTGAGAATACCTCGCAAAATCATCGATAACATCAAGGCCCTCTGCCTTTATGGAATCAAGATAACTACCATTGTAATGGATTGTTAAATTGCATTTTGCCCTTGTCATAGCAACATATAACTGCCGCATGGCTTCACTAGACCAGGCATTAAAATTGTCCAACACCAAAAACACATTATTAAATTCCCTGCCCTTTGCTTTGTGAATTGTCGAAACAAGTATAGTTTCGGTACTGCCATCTACAAAATCTTCTAGCCTTGATTCACGAATGAAAATATCCAAATCCGATCTGTACTTAGTTTTCGGGTTAGTCACCTCAAAATCCCTTATAATATTTAAACAAATATCCAGATTGGGGCTGTTGCGAAATCTCCCCTTCAGTTTTCGTTTTGCATTGGACCAGATTTCATCATTAATAGTATAGAGCTTTTCAGTAAGGTTAAATTGATTCAAAAAGAATCTGATCTCAAGAAGATTATAAATGTTAAAGCCCTCGTTTGATTGGATCAGCTTTGCCGGCATACCGTTTTTCAAAAGCAGCCCTGTGATTTTAAAAGCCTCATCATTGGTTTTTGTCAGCACACAAGAGGTTCCGGACAAATCCGTTGACAATATATCGTCTACTGCAGGTTTGATCAAATTGTTACTGCTGTATCGCACAAGTTTGATTTTTCCCTGATCTCCCTGCATAGCAACTATTGGGTTGCTTTTTAGACGATGTGGTATTCTTTCAACGAATTGGTTTGTAAAATCTACGAGGTTACTTTTACTCCTATAGTTTTCTACCAGTTCATACATAACAGCCTTGTATTCAACCAATAGTTTCTTCAAATATTCAGAGCTGGCACCCCTGAATTCATAGATGTTTTGGTCATCATCCCCGACCGCAATTATACGCATTTCCTCGTTGCGCTCCATCAGGGCCTTAATCAGTGCAAATTCGTCTGCATCCATGTCTTGTGCCTCATCAATTACCAATACGGTTTTTGTAATTCTATTAATTTCAACTTCCCCACTTTTTATTTTTTCCACAGCCTCCCGAATAATAGCATCTGATTTTTCGATAGTGCCAACCTTTCCTAACAAATCGAAACAATAAGAATGAAAAGTTTTTATTTCTACGAAATTGGCAGCGTTGCCAATCAGCTTGAGTAAACGCTTCTTGAATTCCGTAGCTGCGGATCTGGAGAATGTAACCATCAATAATTGTTCATGCTTCACATCCTCCATCAACATCAACGATGCCAACTTATGCACCAAAATACGGGTCTTGCCGCTTCCCGGTCCGGCTGCCACAACGATATACTTTGATTCACTGTCGTTAATAATTTTCAACTGGCTCGTCGATAATTCCCCAAAAATTTGTTCAAATTTGGAGGGTGTAATGTTTTTCCCGATTTCTTCTCGCCGTTTCCCCTTGAAATATTTGTTCAGAAATGAAGAATAGTTTAACTGAAAATAATCGTCCACAAATTGCAGTGCAGACTTATAATTGCTTATCATTTTCCTTGCATATTCCCCAACAATATGAATTTGCTGAATCTTGTTCTCATAAAACTTATTCAGCTTCTCGTAATCCTCAATTTTATATCGTTTCCTGTTATCCCGTTCAATGCGTTCAATGCTGAGAGGATTATAAATAACCAAAAAACCGCCCTCTATTTTGAGTGCCTCAATTTTTGATAAGTAAAAAAGAGCATCTTCTATATCTTCAGGGGTTGTTTTTGTATCAAACAATGTTAATCTGTTTTCGAACCCTTCCTTGAGTCCTAAAACAGAAAATTCAACTAAGGTCATTTCTTTGCCAAAATCATGTCCATTGATGTCTTCCTTGCTTTTTTCATATAAATATTCAATAATGAATTGGGCCAACTCGAGGCGTTTCGTGAGTCCTGTTTCCATCTCATGGGTATCCAGGGCATTATAAACCAAAATATGATTATTCGAGCACAAGGAGGTTTTTCTTTTGATCCAGCTTTTTGTGGCCCAAAAGTTGAGTATGGTTTTTATCTTGTCGGGCGTTACACCCTCACACCCATATTCTTCGGCTTGTTCATTCAATTCTTTCAAATGGAATATCTTTTTCCCGAATGATGGTAAAACAGTTATCAAAAACTTTTCGATTTCTGAAAAAGTTTTTAAAACATTTGAAGAATTCCCTTTACTTTCTTTTTTTCTGATAAATGCAGTTAAATCTTGAGAATCAGCTAAAATCCTTTCTTCACGAAGAATATTGATAACTTGTATCACTTCTTCTTTTACAATTCCCAAATGATCCGAAATGTAATCTACCCTTGATTCCGCTTCTTCATTGTTTGGACTATATTTTCTCTTGTGGGAAAAAAGTTTCCTTATTATTCGGGTAGCCATCACTTTTTGCCTTTCGTTAAATTTATTAGATCTCCCTATTTTATCTACCGCTTCTTCAACATTTTTTGATAAAATACTGTTGGCAAATATTCTGGGCATATTCTGCCCCCGTTTCAAATAACCGGCATCTTCCAGAGCCGCAACGGCTGCTCTTACCCTTGTTTCAATTTCTGCAACATTATCATCCCAGCCCGCTTTTCTCGCAATTTCCAGTGCAGATTCCGATATCTTCGACCTGAACCGGGTAAGACCCTTAATAGCTTTCCACACCTGTTGGATTTCCTGAATATTGAGTTTGGTTTGATTCAAGAGAATAAAATGTTTATCAAGATCCGCATAATTAAACAATACATAACAATCAGCCGTGATAGATTCATCCCTGCCTGCCCTTCCCGCTTCTTGAACATAATTTTCAAGGGAATCGGATATTTCATAGTGTATGATCATCCCGACATCTTTCTTGTCCACCCCCATCCCAAAAGCGGAGGTAGCAACTATAACTTGGACTTCTCCCCTCATAAATGCATCCTGATTTTCGGTTTTCTCCAGTTTATCCATTTTCCCATGGTATGGCCTTGCCCCATAACCGTCTCCCTGAAGCCTTTGCGCTAATTCGTATGCCCTCTTCGTTCGCGAAACATAAATTATTGTGGGACAATTTCTCCCGTCTATCAAATTTCTCATTGCATTATATTTTTCCTCTTCACTGTCTTTTTGGAAAACACTATATCGGAGGTTGCTTCTTGATGCACTTGTAGTAAAGAGTTCCATATCGATAGACAGCTTTTCCTTAAAATAATTTCTAATATCTTCTATAACCTTTTGCTTTGCCGTAGCCGTAAAGCAAGAAACAGGGATTGTATCTTCAATATTCTTTTTCTTTTGGAATGACTTAATAAAATCACCAATATATAAATAATCAACCCTAAAATCCTGGCCCCATGCAGAAAGACAGTGCGCCTCGTCGACAACAAATCGAACGACATTTCTCCCCAAAAGTAAGTGTTCAACCGTCCTTGAACGCAGGGATTCGGGGGCAATATAGAGAATGGAGGCAGAACCGTTTTTAACTCTTTCAATAGATTTTGCCCTTTCGATAGGATCAAGCAAACCATTAATAGTAACCGCCTCTATAATACCTGCTTTTTCCAGGTTATCCACCTGGTCCTTCATGAGTGATTGCAGAGGGGAAATAACTACCGTCAGACCCTTTGAGTTGATTCCGCTCATTAGGGCCGGCACCTGAAAGGTAACCGATTTCCCACCACCTGTGGGAAACACAGCTAGGAGGGATTTGTTTTTAACGGCAGCCTCAACAGCTTTTTCCTGCAGCGGTTCACCTTCATATTTTCTATAGGAATCAAAGCCGAAAAATTGTTTTAGACCCTTATAAATATCCAAGGCCTCATTACAATAAATGCAACCCTCCAAACACGGGTTATTCCTCAACAAAAACATGATCCTCTCAACCGAGGGATAACTTCTCAAAACCCATGGAGGGGTGATTGAATATCTATCATTTACATTTATTAAGGCCAAACAATAGGATAGTTCAATCGGATTTTCCAATATCATATCGGTAAGGTTGGCTCTTTCACATATTTGGCCATGAAATTTCTGATGAATTTCTTTTTCAATATCTATGCAGGTTTCTTTGAACCCAAGAAAATTAAAGAAACCTGAAAATTCCTTTTGTTTACCCAACAAAAAATAGAAGATTCGCTTTAGTTTGTCGTCCAGCGTGTGAAAAGCTGTGACTTCATCATAAAACAAATCCCTAGCCTTTTTCGAATCATTGAGTGGATTATTGATTTCATCTATTTGCAGTTTGTCATCCTTGAGAAGAGCGTGGTAAGGCCTGGATGGGAAAAGAAGAGGCGAAAGATACAGGGTGTCTATAAATTTCAGATTTTTAATATTGGCAGCACTTATAGCATTTTGAGTATATTTCAAATCATGATTGAAAATGTTATGACCGCAAAGGTAATCAGAACCACTAATAAATTTTATAAAACCAGCTAAAGAGCCGGAATGAAATGAATTTCCGTCCCCCCTGATTCCGCCAATATCGAGGATTTTTTCCCTATTCGGCTCGATTTCGGTATCAAAAAAAGTAATGGCCTCCATGTTTTTCCCCTCTAATAAATCAAAATTCTACATGTGGTTCCTGTAGCCTTATTTTTACAAAGTTATATATTATTTCTATATACAGTATATACCATAAAAATCCTTCATTCAAGCCGCAGATAAGGAGAAAAAACGGGACTAATGTCGCATACGACAAACAATGTAGAAATTATTTATGGGCCGGGCTTGTATAGTTTACTTATTCAAGTCTGACCCCGCTATTACCCTCCGGGATCGAATGCAATAAA
>CAZVFS010000117.1:0-4933 GCA_964626575.1 uncultured Alkaliphilus sp.
AAATACGATTGTTTCCAATCTCATGATATAGGGAACACCCCTAACTAAGGTTTGTTCCTTATTGAAATAGTAATATTCATTTTTATATGCCTTCAATTGGTTCTTTCTTTTCGGCTGTTTCAACGATAGGCAATCGGATGGTGAATTGTGATCCTTTCCCTGGCCCTTCGCTAAAAACGCTTACAGATCCGCCATGTAATTCGGCAATCCCTTTTACAATTGGAAGCCCCAACCCAAGTCCCCCATCGCTTCTGTCAATAGAATGATCCTCTTGCATAAAAGGCTGGAACAAACTAGGAAAAAATTCCGGTTTAATCCCCCTACCCTCATCCACTACGCTAATCAGCGCCTCATTTTTTTCTTTTGTTAATCGCAAAAGCACCTTTCCGCCCGTGTATGAAAATTTCAGGGCATTATACAATAGATTGCCTATGCTCTGTCTTATACGTACAGGGTCAGCGTCAAGATACAGGGTTCCGTCGATTGTTTCTACATCCAATACTATCGCCTTTTCGTCAAAAATTGTTTTATGGTCTTCCGCAACCAGTTCTATAAGTGTTTTTAACTCTATTTTTTTCTTTTTAAGTTCTATCTTGTTACAGGTTATGCGCGTAAGATCAAGTAAATCGTCCGCCAAACGACACAACTGGTGCATCTGGCGTTTCATTATTTCTTTTGCTCTTTCGGCTTGGCATACATCCTGTGTAACATCGAGAAGCTGAAGGCCTGCGGAAATTGCAGCCATAGGATTTCTCAGTTCGTGGGATAAAGTACTCAAAAAATTGTTTTTATGCCCATCTGCCTTTTTGAGCTCCTCAACAAGATCGAGGGCTTGCTGTTTTGTTTGTTCAAGAGATTCTTTTGTCCTGACCAGTTCTTCGTCTTTCAATTTACGCTCGGTGATATCACTCAGTGCAACACGACATGTCCGTACGCCATCAGTATCTTGTCGAATAGCGGCAGCCAAATGTGCCCAGAATACCGCTCCATCTCTTCTTATCATCCGTAATTCACAGGATTGTGGTTCACCGGTCTCAAAAATTTTTAATTTATGCAAATAGTATATATCCTGATCTTCTTTAAAAATGAACCTGGAGATTGGTTTCATAACAAGTGTACTACGAGCTACACCCAACATATTAGCAGCAGTGAGATTGATTTCTGTAATTATTCCCCCTTCGGAAATTGTATAGTAACCCACTGGGGCCATATCATAGAGATCCAAGTAGCGTGCCTTGGCATTTTCCAGTTCTATCTGTGCGAGTCGCAATTCATCATTTTGCATCTCAAGTTCAATCTGGTACACAAGAAGTTCATGAAGCTTTTCCCGCATTTCCCCGAACGACATTTCTCTTGGATCTTTAAACGGCCGGTCTTCTTTTTCCTGGGCTACCTCTTCCGCCTTTTGGCGTAAATCCAACCCTATGCTTGTTAAAAAAGTTTCTCTTTCCCCTTTCCTTCCCCCGTTATTCATTATTTCCCCCCTTTGCTTGCTTGAGTTTACTGGTATCCCGGATTGCACATTGAACAACCTTGTTCCGGTTTATTGTATATACACTGCTTATAAATTCAACATCGATCTGCCGTCCGTCGGCAGTCTCAAGCGGCAAATTATCATATCGGACATATTCCTTTTCCTGTAATTCCAGGAATTTGTCCTTATTCGATATGATATCTTTTAAAAAACCAATATCCCATATTGATTTAGTAATGAGCTGTTCTTTTGTGTAGCCCAACATATCGACTAGAAATTGATTCACATCTTCAATCTTTCCGCTTTCTGCATTTAATATAAGAATCCCGTCTTTTGCGGTTTCAAATAGGCGGCGAAAGCGCAGCTCCGAAACAGCCAACGCATCCTTCATCTTTTTTACCTCCGAAATATCGCCAAAGGTAATCACCGCACCCTCTATCGCGTTTTCTAATGTACGATAAGGCTGGATTCGCATTAAATACCACCGGCCCTTCTTTGTTTGCACCTCTACTTCCTTGTAGATCAAGGTATGAAGCACTGCCTGTACATCCGAAATCAAATTATCATACCCGACCATATTGGATGCCAAATGAGCTATAGGCCTGCCAATATCGCTTCGGATCAGATTGATGATTTCGGTAGCAGCAGGTGTGAAGCGCAGAATGCTCAGTTGAAGGTCCACAAAAACCGTTGCAATCCCTGTGCCGCTCAGCATATTATTCATATCATTGTTAAGCCTTGAGAGTTCGTTTACTTTGGTTTGCAGCTCAGTATTGACTGTAATAAGCTCCTCATTGATTGATTGTAGTTCCTCCCTGGAGGTTTCTAATTCCTCGTTGGTGGACTGCAACTCTTCATTGATTGACTGCATCTCTTCATTGGAAGAACAAAGCTCTTCGTTAGCAGTCTCTAATTCCTCAACAGCAGCCTGAAGGTACTCTTCCTTTGCCCAAAGTTGTTGTTTGAGTTCTTCAATACGTAGTATATCCTTAACCAATGATTGTTCGCCATTCACGGAGGATTGTTCAATCATCACCATTTCCGATTGTGACGTTTGCTCCAATATGACAAGATACAAAGGTGCGTCATACGTCTCATCATAGGTTGCTTCCACCGGGTGGACAGATAAATTAACAAAGTTGAAAAAACCGTTCATTTTGACTTTCAGTCCTGGGTAGCGTACAATTTCTTTTTTCTCTACGGCCTTATGCAAGGCTGCGGTCAATTCCCGCCGGAGTCCCTCCCGGGCCATTTTTAATATATTATTGATCCCCACCTCCCCCGGAGCCAGTTCCAGATACATTCCGGCACGCCCATGCAGATAGTAAATATCGCCATGCCTGTTGATGAGTATCCCGGCAAGGGTTTGCTGCTGCAAGAACGCCTGTTCCGCTATTTCGCGCATCGACATTTTTACAGGGTAGCTCTCTTTTCCGGAAGGCCACCCGGCCGTTGATACCGTTGCCGCCAAAAAAGGAGAAAATAATCCGTTATTTGTGCAATATACACCGTTATGGTCTTTCTCATTCTGAAATAAGCGTGATTTATGATCCAATACAACAAACGTATTATTAGATTCGCCAACATTTTCGGAATTACCCAAGAAAAGTAGTCCATCCGGATTCAGTGCATATTGAAACAAATCAATAACCTTCTTTTGTAAATCCTTGCTCAAATAAATCAGGAAATTACGGCAACTGATTAGGTCGAGCTTAGAAAAAGGCGGATCTTTAATCACATTCTGCTCAGAAAAAATCAACATATCGCGAATACCTTTATGGATGCGATATGTTCCGCCGCCGGATTCAGTTATGAAAAAGCGCTCCAGCCTGTCCTGCGAAATATCCAAAGCAATACTAGCCGGATAAATGCCTGCACGCGCAGTAGTAATTGCATAACTGTCAATATCGGTTGCGAACACCTGTGCCGTATACACATGCCCCAACCGATCCATGTATTCCTTAAGAAGAATAGCAATGGAATAGGCTTCTTCGCCGGTAGAACAGCACGGAACCCAAACACGGATTATGTCACCTGCCTGCTTGTTGTCAAAAAGTTTAGGAATACCTTGCTGTTCCAGTATCTTGAAAGCCTCGGGATCGCGAAAAAAACAAGTCACACCAATCAACAAATCCCGAAAAAGCGCCTCCACCTCAGCCGGAAATTGCTGCATATATTTCACATAATCATCAATATGTTCAATCTGGTGAATGCTCATGCGTCGTTCAATGCGCCGACATACGGTGCTGGTCTTGTACTGTGAAAAATCATTACCGCTCCTGGCACGCAGCAAAACATAAATCCTTTTCAGCGCACTGTCAATTTTTGGGGCCAATGCGGATGCAGCCTTATCAGATTTACCAAAAGCATGAGTCGCATATTCGATGAGCTTCTGAGGCATTTCGGCGACAGGCAGTACGTAATCCACCATTCCGGTGGCGATGGCACTGCGCAGCATACCATCATGTTCGGTGGAACCCGGTTCCTGGACAATAACCAGACCACCTTCACCCTTAATGGCCCGCACACCCAAAGTCCCGTCACTGCCGGTGCCGGAAAGCACAATGCCGATAGCGCGCTCATGCTGATCCTGGGCCAGAGAGCGAAAGAAGAAATCGATCGGCAGGTGATGACCACGTGATGCGGGAAGTTCAAACAATTGGAGTACGCCATTTAAAAATGCCATGTCACGATTGGGAGGAATGATGTAGATACAATTGGGCATAACTCTCATACCGTCCTTCGCTTCGAAAACCGACATGTGTGTATAACCCTGAATAATACCTGTGAGGATGCTTTTGTAGTCCGGGGATAAATGTTGCACCAAAACAAAAGCCATGCCCGGCTCGAAATCGGCAAGTATACCTGAGAAAAAGGCTTCGAAGGCGGCCAACCCACCGGCTGAGGCTCCAATACCGACAATTGGGAATCCTTTTTTATTTTTGGTTGCATTCTGTGGAGCGTCGTATGTTGGTTCCGGTTTATTTGTATTGTTCTCCTTTTTTGTTGACATGGTAACCTCCAAACCGTCATAATTTATAATAAATATTAAAAAACTTCATAATGTTGTAACTGTGGAAATTCAGTTCTCAGGTGCATTTCCCCATATAATGTATACTAATAATAGCACAATATTTCTTGACATTCAATAAACAATTGTCCCGTATCCTGTCTATAAATTTAACATTTTGTTGGAGGACTGTTTAAAGGCTTGATAGGGTACAAAATGACATAGGAAGAATACGGAAGATGGTAAAAATGTGGCATGATAGCCGATTTTCGTGCAAATTATCAGTTAATCTGCTATAGATATAGTGAGAACTAGGATAAATCTCATAGAGTCCATGAATTAACCGAATTTTTGCTCAGTTGGCTACGCGGCTAAACAAAGCAGGGAGCAGTAGAAAAGGAAGCATCGGCTTCGTCTCTATGCTTCCCTGATTTATTTGAAAAAGATTC
>CAZVFS010000118.1:0-1823 GCA_964626575.1 uncultured Alkaliphilus sp.
ACATAGTCAACAAAGAGGACTGCAAAAAACCTTTGAGCGATGAAAAAATAGCAAATAAACTGAAAGACAGGGGTATAAACATATCAAGAAGGACTATAGCTAAATACAGAGACGAGTTAGGTATATCATCATCCCCGAAAAGAAAAAGATATTGAATTTAGCAAGAATTTATGAAATCCTATGTAAACTTTGTTGAAATATTAAGGGGGTTGTAGTTAGGTGGAAATTGCTGAAATTAGAAACATGTCCAACGAAGAATTAATTGAAACTATAGATATGTTAAAAAGTAAAAACACGGAGCTGGAATGTGAGCTCAACGCTATTATGGATGCAGCCAGCATTGGGATTCATATTTCAGACTCAAATGGGGTTACTTTAAAATTTAACAAGATGTGCGAAATAATCGACGGTATCAAAGCGGAAGATACTATTGGCAGAAATATGAGAGACTTAGTGAAGGAAGGTATTTATTCGAAATCCGTAACTATTGAGTGTCTAGAGCGGGGGACACCTGTTACAATGATTCAAAGGGTAAACGGCAGGGATATATTAGCTACAGGCACACCGATATTTAAAGATGGTAAGGTTTTTCGTACAATAGCAATAGCAAGGGATTGCTGACGGAGATAATCCACAGAAATAGTCTGAGGGCTACCAAACCTTTTATAAAAATAGATTGTGGAGCAATACCGGAAAAATTGCTTGAATCGGAACTGTTCGGGTATAAAAAAGGGTCTTTTACGGGGGCCAGCAGCGGGGGCAAGGTTGGGTTAATTGAACTCGCTAATACAGGTACCCTGTTTTTAGACGAAATAGGGGAACTTCCGCTGGATTTGCAGGTTAAACTTTTGCGTGTTATACAAGACAGAAAAATAATGCCGATAGGGGGAAAAAACCGTTGATGTAGATATAAGAATTATTGCCGCAACCAATAGGGATTTAGAGGAAATGGTAAGGCAGAAAAAATTCAGAGAGGATTTATATTATAGATTAAATGTAATACCAATTGTTATTCCTCCGCTTAGGGAGAGAAAAGAGGATGTACCCAGTCTTGTCCTCGTTCTACTGGATTATCATAATAAGAAATTCGGGTTTAACAAAAAATTTACGCCTGAGGTAATTAGATTGTTAATAAAACATGACTGGCCGGGGAATATAAGGGAACTTGAAAACATGATTGAAAGACTTATTGTAACCTCCGGGGGAGAATGTATAGAGGTTGAGGACTTAATAGACAATGGAATAGATTTACTCTTAGATAAAAGTTATATAAATCAAACATTAGAAAACATAAACTATAAAGAGTCACTCAGAAGTTATGAAAAGAATTTGCTTATAAGGGTAATGAAAGGGTGCAAAAGCACTTCGGAAATGGCGAATTTGTTGGGAATAGATGCAAGCACCATACGTAAAAAATTTAAGGCATGGGGAACTAAGCTACAATTTGACGAGGAATAAATTCCTCTCGGAGGACAAAATTCCTCACATCGCGTTGAAAATTTTAGGTTTATCCAATATAAATACAATAATTAACTCCCTTTTAAAAGGGAGTTAATTATTGCGCAATTTTTTGTAACCAAGAAACAATATATAACTGTTATTGCTATGAAAGCTCTACAACTTTGTCATTCCAAGACAAATAGAATGGGTTTGACTCGCGAAGGATCTGTATTTAAGAATAATGCTATCGTTAAATCTACCCCTTAATTTTTGAAATAATAGTATAGATTTTTTATGGTAGGGGTTTTTGGCACGATAGTTGCGTAATTATAATTGTAGGTAGTCTTGTTACATTACTATAAAGAGCGAGGGGATTTTAAGGG
>CAZVFS010000118.1:1923-4874 GCA_964626575.1 uncultured Alkaliphilus sp.
GGTATTGTTTACCTCGTATCATAATGTTAACTATTATGCTGATTACTTATATACTTCTTTTGGTAGACATACCGGTCTGGTTGTAACACAGGACAAACATATAACAATAACACCTAACGTCGATGGCGGTATGCCATGGAGAAAATGTTTCGGTGACAACTTATCGCACACGGACTGGAGGAGAGACAACTTTTTCTATGCTGTGCAAACAGTATTAAAAGATGCCGGCATTACGAAAGGGCGTTTAGGAATTGAATATGATTTTGTCACTCTCAGCATACGCCAGCAATTGGAAAATTCATTCCCGGAATTTGAATTTGTTGATGTTGCCTTTGATTTAATGAAATTTAGAATGGTTAAGTCAAAAGAAGAATTAGATTTAATCACAAATGGCGCAAGAGTTTGTGACGTTGGGGGATATGCGGTAGCTGAAGCGATAGCCGAAGGGGTGCCTGAATTCGAAGTTGCACTCGCAGGTGCGGAAGCCATGACCCGTGAAATAGCCAAATTATATCCACATGCTGATCTTAGGGATTCCTGGGTTTGGTTCCAATCCGGAATAATAAATACCGACGGGGCTCATACTTGGCCTACAACTAGAAAAATTCAACCCGGAGATGTTTTAAACCTCAATACCTTCGCCATGATAGCAGGATATTATACCGCCTTAGAAAGGACCTTATTCTTCCAAGATGTTGATGAAGCATCATTAAAATATTGGAATATTAACGTTGAGGTTCTTGAGGCCGGAGCAAAGCTGATTAAGCCCGGTGCCGTATGCAAAGATATAGCCAATGAACTGAATAAAATATACAAGAATTATGGTGTATTGTCGAACCGTACCTTCGGATATGGCCATTCATTCGGAATACTGTCCCATTATTATGGACGGGAAGCAGGATTGGAGCTTCGTGAGGATATAGATACCGTATTCGAACCGGGTATGACAATTTCAATGGAACCAATGATTCTGATACCGGAGGGACAACCTGGAGCCGGCGGATATCGTGAGCACGACATATTGATCATTCATGAAAACGGCGAGGCTGAAAACGTAACTAAATTCCCATATGGGCCTGAACACAATATAATCAAAGGATAATTATCTATAGTGTTGATTTTACACACAAGCATATGCTTTTATTGGGATTTGCGCGCAAAAGAAAAATCAGATAGTCATTAGTAGAATAAATAGGCAACCCGCGGGTTACCTGATGATTTACAATAATCTAGATTAAATTTTAAGGAGGTAATGCAATGGGTTCTTGGACTACCATGTTAACAGGCTCTTGGACTATGGATTCATTTATATATGTAACCGTTGCTCTCTTTGTTATTCCGATCATTGTAGTTTTGTACGAAGAAGTATTTAAGAAAAAGAATGGACTTCTTTTAAGTCTTCCGCCGTTTGTCGGCCTTTATATGTATTATAAAAATCCAAATCTACCTGTTGCCGACAGTGCAATGCCGCTTTTCCTAAAAGATTTTTTGCATCCCGCAATAGGCGGTATAATAATGATGTTTATTTTATTTGCAATGCTTTCAACGATTAGTTCGGTATTGTAGTCCCTGGCTTCTGCATTATCCTATGACATGACTGATTTCCGCTTTTGTGGCACCAACAATTATGCGTGTGTTCATTGAGGTCGAGGAATTAAGATACCGATAAAACCTATGATAGGCGTAATAGGGGTTGCACCTGCAGACGAGGATGGGGGATGGCCGACAGACAGTCCATGGAAACATGGCGGCAATATGGATACCACGGATATTAAGGCCGGCTCCACATTGTATTTTCCGGTCAGACAAAAGGGTGCACTATTGGCACTGGGTGACTGCCATGCTGTTATGGGGGATGGAGAGGTCTGTTTCACCGGGCTTGAAATCCCTGCCGAGGTAGTCCTTGAAGTTGGTTTACTGAAAGGCAAAGCCACTAAGTGGCCCTTTGTGGAGACAGATGAACATACTATGGTAATCGCTTCGGGCAATAATTTGGAGGAAGCGGTATATGAATCTGCCGGTCAAGCCGTGAAGCATATTCAAGATTCTTTGGGGATAGACTGGGAGGATGCATATGTATTTGCAAGCCTATCGGTTGATTTAAAAATATCCCAGGTTGTAGATCCCAAGGTAACTGTAAGGGCGGCAATCCCAAAATATGTGGTTTCCACGCAACAGTTGATCGAATCCATATAACCGGATAACATAAAATAGACATTGTAAAAATGCTCCTTTCTAGGGTTAAATAAAAACAGAAAGGGGCATTTTTAGTAATTGGAATGTTAATCTGAATTATCGGTATAAACTATTTATTAAACAAACAACAATTAGGGGTAATTATTTTAGGAAAATACACGTCCAACAATTATTTTACACTAAGAAAGGTTTCAATTATATATAAAGATATGGTAACATATAGGAAACAATGGTGCATACTAACGAATCAATAATACATACTAATTATTATAACGATAGTTTAATGGGAGGTATTATATGGGAATGCTCAACAAAAAAACAATAAAAGATTTAGAAATCAGGGGTAAAAAAATATTGGTAAGATGTGATTTTAATGTTCCGATAGATGAAAAAGGTAATATTACGGACGATACAAGGATTAAAGCGGCAGTGCCGACTATAGAATATATATTAAATAATGGCGGTTCCGTGATTTTGATGTCTCATCTAGGCAGACCAAAGGGGAGGCCGGATCCTAAATGTTCATTGAAACTTGTAGTGGAAAGGGTCGCTCAGTTGGTTGGGAAAGAGGTAAAATTCGCAGATGATGATCTGGTGACCGGCAATATCACTAAAAGTTTAGCAAAGGAACTGGGACCGGGAGATCTTTTACTTTTACAAAATATGCGTTTTCGAAAAGAAGAGGAAAAAAATGATGAGGGTTTTTCAAAAGAACTTGCATCATTGGGGGATATATATATCAATGATGCATTTGG
>CAZVFS010000119.1:0-4809 GCA_964626575.1 uncultured Alkaliphilus sp.
TATTATCCCCTGTAAAATAATCATCTTTTCTTACACCGTTAAAAGTGTAATTGTAATAGTATTTCAGAAACCAATAACTTCCAGAAAATTTATAATCATCTCCTTCATAGTTATAAACTGGACCCTCATCAGTAGTAATTGTAATTGTTTTATTTACAACCCTTGTAACACTGGCAAAGGTAGTAACACCATCTACCAAAATAATCATAAAGTTTTTGTTAGTCCTGTTTTTATTTTCTTCCAACTCATTAAAGTCAGAAATCCTATAATAGGCCCTTCTAATTCCATCACCGGTATTGGTACCACCCTTAGCCTTCAAATCATCAATATTATGTTTTATAGTGGTTAAGCTGGTTTTCGCATTTAGCATGGCATGAGGATTATTGGCAGTAGAGCTAAAGGGAACTGTGCTTATATAAATATTAGGCTTTTCAGCAAGTTTTTCTACCAATCTAACAGCTTCAGCTTTCATTTTCTTTATTCTGGAGTGTTTGTTGGCATTTGGTGATAAATTGTCTGCGGGATCATTTGACATGGTTTTGGCCATACTACCTGAAGTATCTAAAACCATACCAACAACCGCCTGGGCATTTGACACATTGTCTACCCTTGTATCATATCTATATGCTAATGTATTCCCAGCTTTGTCATATGAACGATCAATGATTTGTAGTGAATTCAGGGATTCTAACTCTGTTTCAAGAACTCTTTCTTTATCACCCTTTTTTAAAGTTAAAGTAAATTGAATTAGCTTATCCTCATCAGGGTTTGAATCTTTATCAAAAAGTAATTCTAATGTAGAACCATCCACACTACCTGCCCTTTCAATTTTGTCATGTTTTTTTGTGGTAGGATTCCAATTATATTCGAATAAGCCTGTCTTATCTTCATTAAGCATTATATAATTCCATTCATCAGTTAAAAGTTCCGCATCTTCTCTATGAAGTATAAATGTAGCAGAGGCTTCTCTAATTATAGAATTTATTTTTTGAGATACTATCCTTAAATCAGATTGTATATTAAATTCTTCAAAAGTCATAGAATGCCCTTTTGAACCAAAAATCAAATAGCCTGTTCCAAAAGTTATAATTATTGACATTAAAGCCAATACTATCAGCAATTCCACTAAAGTAAATCCTTTTCTCTCTTTCATATACATATAGCTCGCCTCCCTCTTATTCTAACCATATATCATCAATAGGGTTATTTGGATCAAATAAAAATTTCCTAGTATATGTAAAATCATTTTTATTTAAATTAGCAGTAGAGGTTATTTCAATCCAATTTTCAAAGTTTTCGTTTTCAGTAATTTTTGCAATTACTGAAATTTTCCCATTTCCAAATTCTATATTTTCTGTCTTTAATTCAGGAACAGTACCATTTCTTAGTTCTTTGAGTTTAGCGTTATTATCTGCTAGTAAAGAAGTAAAAGCCATTTCAACACCGGAATAAGCCAAATAATAGGCTTCCATCCTGTCTTGCTGCCTTCTAATTTGAATTGTATTAGTATTTACCAAATGTAAAATTGAAAGTGTAAAAATACTACTGATTAGTAACATGATAAGAACATAAGCAAGAACACTGCCTTGTCTATTCTTGAGTTTAAACTTTTTTATGAAATAATTTTCTACTTTCATTTTAATCCACTCCATAAGATTACTTAAAAATATAGACTATATTTTGGTACTGTTTATACCCTCTAATTGACATGCATACCAAATTTTATACTGATTTTTAATCAGGTTTAATACAGCAAGTCAATGGTGCCTGGCACCGTTAATTTTCTCAGGTACAAGTTCAATTATAATAAATATTAATACGTATATAAGTCCGTTTAAATTTCAATAAGGGGACATTGTGGGGAGATTTTCTCCCCGCAATAGTTTCTCCTTTTGCATCTCAATAACTTGATAACCTCGTGCATGGCACTGTTATTTCTTCTAATTCCTCAGTCTTACCAAAATATGGTGGGTCAAGGTACCTGTCCCCGTGACCCTCCAATCACAATTGCCAAACCGATCAATGCTATCGCTATAATAAGCCCCAAAGGGGTTATACCTTGTTTATTTACAATTTTTCTATACATTTTCCCACCCCAAATTGCTTTTGCTTTGCTTAAAGTGATATTCATGTAGTTTTCAGATACAAGTTTAATTGTAATAAATATTAATACGTATATAAGTCCGTTTAAATTTCAATAAAGGGACATTGTGGGGAGATTTTCTCCCCGCAATATTTTCTCCTTTTTCATTTCAATAACTTGATAACCTCGTGCATGGCACTGTTATTTCTTCTAATTCCTTAGTCTTACCAGAATATGGTGGGTCAAGATGCCTGTCCCCGTGACCCTTCTGGTGGGCCCTCCGGTGACCCTCCCTATTAGTTATATGGAGAAGTTGGTACAGTCGTTGTATCCTCTGAATATATAACCTCTCCCCCACTTTTTGTGTATACTACTAATTTAGGAGCTGAGGTTGTCCCATTATTTGTTATATACAGGGCCGAACCTGTGTCTGCGCTAGTATTTGCCGCTACTTTCGGCCATGTTACAACGTATGATGCCAACCCACTTGCTAAATCCCCTGTCGCTAAACTACCTTCTTCAGCAAATTTTACATTAGCTGCAGAAATTAATGTTCTAGCACTTGCTTTATCAGCTGAAATTCTAGATTTTTCCTGGGCTGTTGTAAATCTCGGAATAGCAATTGCAGCCAGTACCCCCAAAATCGCAATTACCACAATCAACTCAATCAATGTAAATCCTTTTTTATTGTTCATTCGTTTCGTAAAAAATTTAATCATTTAACTTCCCCCTTTTTAATATTTTTAAATAAAATAATTCCATATGCCTTTCTTCAGTACGGCCCCACCCCCTTTAATGTGGAAACATTTACTTCATGTTTAACAAATTCTATCCTATTGTATCGTACATACCAAACATAGGTAATAACATCGCAATAACTATAAAGCCGATTACTGCCGCCATAACTACAATCATCAGCGGTTCTATCATAGTTGTCAACTTTTGTAAAGCGGCTTCCAGTTCTTCATCATAAAATGCTGCTGTTTTTTCCAATATCTCATCCAGTGCTCCGGACTCCTCGCCTATTTCTATCATGGACGTGACCATAACCGGGAAAACCCCCACATCCCTGATTGTACCGGAAAGGCTTATACCCTTTCTTACTTCCTCTTTTGCTATGTTTATCCCGTTTCCGACTATTTTGTTGCCTACTACTTCGGCAACAATTTCTAAAGACTGCAAAAGCGGTACGCCGCTGGACGACAATGTGGAAAGTGTTCTTGTAAACCTGGACGTAACTATCTTTTCCGTCGTCCCTTTTATTATCGGCAGTTTAAATTTTATCTTGTCTGCCAAGAGTCTTATATTATCCAGTTTCAGCGCTTGTTTAGTACCGAATATAAGTGCAATAACCCCACCTGCAAATATATACCAAAATTTTTTCAATACATCACTGGTTGCGAGTAAAAATGCCGTAGGCGCCGGCAGCGGAGCGTCGCTCCCTTCAAACATTCCCATAAACGTAGGCATTACGAATATCAACATAAATATTACTACGCCTACGGCCACGATACTCAGTATAGCAGGATAGACCATCGCTCCTTTTATTTTATTGTTTATTTTAAATTCTTTTTCATAGTGTTCCGACATCCTGTCCATTATCGTATCCAAATTACCGCTCACTTCACCTGCTTCCACCATGTTTATCAACAGTTCGGGGAATATGTTCGTATGCTTTTTCAGCGCTTCGGAAAATGTCAGCCCTTTTTGTACGTCTTCGTAGAGTTTTCCGATTACATATCTGAGCCTTTTGCTTTCGGTCTGTTGCCGTAGGATATCCAAACAATTTATTATTGTTACCCCCGCATTGAGCATGGTATAAAACTGCCTGCAAAATATTGCTATGTCTTTTGTTTTTACCTTGCTGAAAATATGGAGTTCCCTTATGTCTTTATCTGCATCGGTTTCTTTGATGGTTACGGGATAATATTTCTTTTCCCGCAACATGGATATTACTTCTTCTTTGCTTTTGGCGTTATACATACCTTCCAGTTTTCTGCCACTGTTTGTGATTGCTCTGTATTTGTATGCTATCAATGAGTCACCCCCCAATAAATACAGTTAATAGTTAATAGTTAATAGTTAATAGTTTATTCCATTAGCCTTGTGTCTGCTGTTAATTGTTTCAGTTATCGTATTTATAAATACTTTGCCATTGAATCCATATCTATTGCTCGCGTTAGGATGGTTTCTCTGCTTATTGTTCCTCTTCTGTACAGTTCCAACAGGGAACTGTCCATGGTCTGCATACCGAACTTTGAACCTGTTTGGATACTTGTCTGTATCTGGTGGGCCTTCCCCTCTCTGATCAGATTTCTGATTGCAGGTGTGGCCACCATTATCTCAAAGGCCGCTACCCTGCCCGCATCGCCCTCTTTTACCAACAGTTGCTGGGAAATAATGCCCTCCAGAACCGTGGCAAGTTGAATACGAATCTGTTGCTGTTGATACGGCGGAAATACGTCTATCACCCTGTCTATGGTTTTTGCCGCATCCGATGTATGTAACGTGGACAATACCAAATGCCCTGTCTCGGCAGCGGTTATTGCTATACCTATAGTCTCCAGGTCCCTCATTTCCCCCACCAAAATAACATCCGGGTCCTGTCTTAGGGATGCTCTCAATGCATCGGAAAAGGTTTGAGAGTCGTTACCTATTTCCCTTTGGTTGACTATACTTTTATTATGTTTGTGCAGATATTCGATAGGGTCTTCCAATGTTATTAT
>CAZVFS010000120.1:0-4802 GCA_964626575.1 uncultured Alkaliphilus sp.
GCTACTATTACTACGTAAGAACAGTTGACGGAAACGGTAATCCCGTTAAAGATAGAGGTAAATGGTATCTGGATGCAATGATTAGGATAAGCTATCATCTGGATCTCTGGCTCGTGAGCTTTTCAGATTCTTTTAGCTACCACTACAGCACGAGCTTTGATATGACATAATATCAAAAAAACTGCACTTCCGGCAGGAAGTGCAGTTTTTTTAATCGGCACTGATTAATCCCCTTTTAAGGGCATAGCTGACAAGCTGGGCACGGCTTTTAAGACCTGTTGACTGATACATTTTGGAAATATAAAGGCGAACCGTGCCATAGCTCAGAAAAAGTTCTTCAGCAATCTCCTGGGTGGTACGGCCTTTAGCCATAAGGTCAATTATGCGAATATCTCCGGAGGAAAGAACTTTCTGTTCAGGTAGTCCCTGGATTGTTTCAGGGAAGATTTTATAAGATTTTTCTGAAGTTCTGATAAACTCAACTAGGCCGGGCAGAGGCAAATCCTTCCATATGAAGATATCCGCCCCTGCCCGCCTTGCATCTTCCACCAGATGATTCCTGTCTATTCCGGTCATTAAAAACACCTTAATTTGCGGGAAATCCCTTTTCAATTCCTTTGTTACATCTATGCCGTTGCCATTTTTAGTATATACATCCATTAACACAATGTCCGGATTAAAGGCTCTGCAAAGATGGGGTGCATCTGTTGCATCGGTTGAATGTGCCACAATCTCAATATCGTCATATTCCTCTAAAGCTTTTATGAGGGTAGTAGCCAGCAAGGTCTGATCCTCTATCAGAATAATTCTCACTTAAGATTCCCTCCTTGAAGGTTATTATCCGCTATGGGAAAAGTAATTGACAGTTCAAATAAATCACCTATGTTATAGGTTGCTCTGCCCCCCGCGTCTAAAGCCCGTTTTTTAATACCGTAAAGACCGCGGCCTTCTGCCACACAGACAGTGCTATCGAGGCATTTGTTTTTTACAACCATGCCTTTGCCATCGGGCGATGTAAAACGGTGGACAAATATATCTTTAGTATAAGCGTGGCGAACGGCATTGGCAAATGATTCTTTAATTATATCAACCAAAGCCCCTTGTTCAACAGATGTAAATTCACCTTTACCGGTTAAATGGATGGATACCCCCATATTGCGGTACATGTCTGAAAGCTCCCTTAATGATGTTTCCAAATCAGTGGTTTCGCCGCCCATATCCTCTTCAGGAAAAGAGAGAATATCAAGAAGCTCTTTAAAGGTTGATTTTGCACGTGAATAAGAGACAGAAGCCCATGATCTTATTAGGGTTTCCACGGAAAAACTGGCAATGGCGAGCCGTTGCGACCAAATGTCATGTGCTTTTCGGCTGAGTCTTTCTCTTTCTAAGGAAGCAGCCTCTTCTGCTATTCGGCCCAGGGCTTCCTGTAATCTAAGATTTTCATTTTCCATCAGCAGGTTTTCCTCCTTGAGCTTGCTTGTCACAGATGCCAGCGGGGACACATCATTTATAAGGATTTCGTTATATATTTTTCTGCCGGCATAAAATGTATTTTCTCTGATCATGAAGGTTTCTTCATTGAGGTGGATTAAACGACAGTCCTCAAGCTCCTCCAAAAGCAGGATGCCCATTCTTTCCATTGCTAGAAGGTTATTTCTGTACTCCACACCTTTTTTAAAAACCGGCATATCAATATGCTTGCATAGTCTGCTGAAGGCCGGGTTAAACTCAACTACACGATCCTTGGAATCCAAAAGGCATATGCCAACATCCAAATTGAAAATAAGTTCGGATATAGCGTCAAAACCCAGGGTGTTTTGCCTATTTAAAGTAAACGATACAAGCATGAAAATTGCATCTAAGGTCAGCCATGCGATCACAAATATATAAAAAAAGATTGAAACAGATATCGGCAAAATTCTTCCCACCGGTAGCATTAGTATTGGGATAACGGAAACAGCGGCAAAAGAGGAAAGATAATTTCTAATCGGCAGCTTCATGATGATTCCGTAAAGGAGGAAGGAAAGAGGTAAAAACACAAAATACCTGTGAATTTCCGGTAGAAAAAGATAAATTCCCCCCTCAATCCCTGAGATGGCTATCCAGGATTCTGATAAAAGAACCAAGGATAGAGGCATCAGGGATATATAAAAGTTACGGATAAACTTAGACAGTATTGTATCCGTTATTATGTCTGTGGATTTAAGCGCAATCATCATTTCCATGGCTACGGTAAGAAGAAGTGTGATGAATATTCCTGAAACAATGTAGGCAGGCATATTATACAAGATCATATCTGTCACCTCTTTCGGGAAATACTAACCGTATGGCCATGTCCTCTTCCCTTCCTTCTTCTGAAAGAATGCCTATAAGAGAAAGTTCTTCCTCCTTGGCTGAAAATCTTAAAACCAAGGAGGACCCAATAAGCTCTAAAGCTCTTAAGCATATAGTATCGATGTGTTCGAGAATCACCGTTGCCTGCTTGCGTGAAATATAAGCTTTGGAGTTATCTACCAGTACCGCATCTAGGCCCAAGCGACTTCCGCCGGCAATTATTCCTTTAACATAGTCAGTTATTAGGGAAGCGGGCACCAGCTTTTCGTTTTTTGGATATTTGAGTATGAATCTAAGCCTGTGCTGACAAATGCTTAAGAGAAAGCGCAATTTGTTTAGGGAAGGCTTGCCAATGTCGGAGCCCGTAATTTCTTTTTTTAGAAATAGCTTTATATCGTCGATTTTGCCATAAAAAAGCTCTTCCATCTTTGATGAGAATTCCCCCTGCTCCATTCTGCTTTCTGTCTCTTCGGTTTGTTCCACTTGCTCTGTTAGTGTTGATTTAGCTATTAACAGTTTTTCATGAGTTTTTTTAAGGGCCTTTTCAAAAGCTTTCAGCGCGGAAATGTCTTCATATACAAAAGCTGTACCTCCTTGAATATCATATTTGTGAAGCTTGTAATCCCCCTTTGAAAAAAGGTCTATTGTCTTCATGGTTTTGTTGAGAAATACCGGATTTGATTCTTTGTCGTATATCACTATCCCATAGAGGGAATTATGAAAAACAGGACGGTTTAATAAAAATGCGCCTAAAAATCGTTCCCTTTGGGCGGCAAATATAAATATTAAGAAAAATATGGCTATGGTTGTGGGCACATCAAGCTCTGTAACCTGAACAATACCGGCAATATAGGCAAACTGATAAACCAGAAGAAGCCCGAAGAAAAATCCGCTGTATAAGAATTGACGCTTTCTTTTTAGAGAGTCCTCATTGCGCAAAATATGAAAGATCCCGACAAAAGCAGGCAGAAAACTCCACACAACTGAGAGGAAGTATCCCCAATTATTTGTATAATAATCTATCCATGTTAAGCTGTCGGTATAAAGGTAATGAAAAACCTGACGGTGTAAATCGTTGCTAAGCACAAAGAGCGAAAGCAGTGAAGCCGGAATAATTAAACCCAGAATAACTCTTTTTTTAGGCGGGCTGTCGTAACGGTAAGAATAGCACATGAAATACCAAAATATCGGAAGAAAGTGCCTTGGTACGTAAGTGGCGAACCATAAATATCTTGAAACATCAGGGTCTAAAGATAGGGTTTTCCCTATGCCAAGCACAAGCCAAAGGGCTGTAAAGAACATCCCATGAAGGTTCCCCCACCGGGCTTGATTTTTAGGAGTGTGCCTGAAAATTCTTTGAGCCATAAAGACAAACAGCAACAATACGATGCTTTTAAGCAGCAGCCGTTCAAAAACCGAGGCGGGTGAGTATTTGCGTATTGAAAGTACGCTGCGCCTGAATTTTGGGTTGAAGGATAATCTTGCATATTTCCAGTTTCTAAGTTCCGTATTCTTTGTAATGGTATGAAAGCCTGCATTCAGAAGAGCATTTTGACCATCTTCCGAAACAAGATATGAAGCCAGGTTATTAAGCGATTCCGATTTAGCGTTCTGATTCGTCACAAAGCCACAGGGTATTGAAAAAATACCCTCTTCCGGATATATGATGTCCCATTTGTCCGGATCCTCCATGGACAATTTTATAGCTTGATAGTCCCAAAGTATGATGGCATCATATAATTTAACAAGTTCAGGGTCATAAGAATATATATATGTAGGATTTGTATAAACATTTCGGGAGTTGAGTCTGTTTTCATTTTGCAAAACAGCAAGAGCTTCTACCGCAGGTTTGATATCTCCTTCAGAGGCCCCGAGGCCTTTTGACATGGCTATGGCTGCAAGGCGGCCGCCTTCTGTACCGTTATGAGGAAACGACACCTTAGCCTTGCTTTGCATAAGGCTTTGCCATCCGGTGATATTTCTCGTAACATCAGAATAGCGCTTAATCGCTATTACGACAGTGGCTTCATATAAAGGGGTAAAGCCCAGAAAGTTTTTATCGCTTGTATAGCTTTCTACTTGACTGGAATATATAAAGGCCATACCATTAAGTCCTGTAAGCTTATGACCAAGCTCATATGAATTTCGAGGTGCAAGCTTGTCCGGCGCTATAGATTTTAAAATGGACTCCAATGGATCAAAGTAATCTTTTGCAAAGTAAATTTGTCCATCCTTCTGTGGGCATGCAGACAAAACTGTACCTGCCAAGGCGGTAATTAAAGCAAATATAAAGATGAGAATAACCCATAATTTATGCCTCATGGAGTTGTCCTCCTTTACCGATCTTCTCTCTCAGGGGTTCCAAAAACTTAAAGGACTGTTTATCATCGTTATTTATCAATAAATGAAGCGGAAAAAGCCGTCCCCGCTACATGCTATTTAAAATATATAATATCAGATATATACCC
>CAZVFS010000121.1:0-1182 GCA_964626575.1 uncultured Alkaliphilus sp.
GGAAGGGTTGGCCTTAAAGGTAGTGACGAGCCGGATGTTGTGGAAAAATCGTTGGCACTGGGCGGGAAACCTGAGGCGCCAAAACGAGCGGGTTATGCCCTGTCCAAATTGTTGGACATCAAGGATGAAATCGACATTTATACCTATGGTGGAGATATGGGTGAAAATAAACTCAGGGAGCTGGGCTTTGAATTTAATGTGGTGGGTTCCCCTTCGGGGGCCCGCACTACCGCTCAGGATACAATTGACGCCACCCGTTTAATGAAGGCAAAAGGGGTTGATATTATCCTGTTTGCAGGGGGTGACGGCACGGCACGAAATATTTGCGAAGCGATAGGGACCTCGATTCCGGTGATCGGTGTTCCTGCAGGGGTTAAGATGCACTCGGCCGTATATGCAATTAATCCCCTAAATGCAGGTGTTGTGGCAAAGGATTTTCTGGAAGGAAAAATTAGAGCATTACAGGAACGCGAGGTTATGGATATCGACGAAAATTTGTTTCGACAGGGTATTATTTCCGCTAAGTTATATGGCTATATGACCACACCTGCCTCCGGCGGCAGGATCCAAAATATAAAATCAGGAGGAGCATCTGAGGAAGGCGCTTTGATTGGTATGGCAGGATATATTGTAGATACAATGGAAGAGGACACCATCTACATTATTGGCCCGGGAAGCACAACCAGGAGCATTATGGAGGAGCTCGAATTACCAAATACTTTGTTGGGTGTCGATGTGGTAAAGAATAAACAATTGCTTGCATCCGACGTATCCGAATCCCAACTTCTGGAGCTGACAAAAGATCTAAAACAAAAGGTAAAAATTGTAGTAACTATTATCGGGGGTCAGGGTATTTTGTTTGGCAGGGGCAATCAACAGATCAGCCCGGAAATTATCAAACGGGTAGGTAAGCAAAATATCATCGTTGTATCAACCGTATCGAAACTTTTAGCCCTGGGGGGACAACCCTTGATTGTTGACACGGGCGATATTGAACTGGATCAAAAGCTAAGCGGTTTCGTAGAGGTTGTAATTGATTTTAACCAGACAACTTTTTATCGGATTACTGCTTAGTTTAACAAGGAGATAGTCCCACGGCAAGGAGACATTAAGCTGTGTGAAAACTGTCACTCTGAGCAAAGCGAAGAGTCTTAAACATTTTAAAATGCAGATCCTTCGCTG
>CAZVFS010000121.1:1282-4774 GCA_964626575.1 uncultured Alkaliphilus sp.
AAAACCGATTTGCCCTTGAAATCAATAAACTGTTTCATATATTCCACAGCGCCGTCATCTATAGGACCGTCCGCTTCGTTTTCTTTAAAAAGATAGGTAAAAATCTCCTTGGTCTTATCTTTCCAAAATTCTTTACTCTCTTGTAAATCCACTTTTCCTTCTTCCAGTTTGTCTATGAAATATTTCTTTTCCATAATCAGCACCTCCGCTAAAAATTCCCCAACATACTGCATGCATTCTACCACTACGTTATTCTTTATTGTTTTTTCGGCCATTCACCGACACAGATTAAATTGCATATTGCCAATATTTTTTTCTATAAACAGTTTGTTTCTTTGATATGACAAAATCGTTCAATTCTTGGAAATTCGCATTCCCTCCCCGCTCAGTATCTGATCTGCCATTTCATCAGTAATATGATAATTAAAAAACACTTCATAGAAATATTTGGCCTCCGATTTTATGTCTATATCGGTAAAAAGTTCAGGATACAGTTTTTGCGCTGTCCAAAGTATTGCCAAGGGTGTTTCGAGGGAAGTAGGATGTCCCCAACGGGTTAAACCGTTAGGAAGAGTCCATACCTTACCGTTTTTTACCGCTTTCAAAGGCGCCCATTGCTCATTAGCCATAATGTAATCCCCCACGTCGGGATCGCTGACTAAAATAATCTCAGGATCCCAAAGCAAAATTTCCTCCAGGCTCGCATAATGTTTATCCTCAATAAATTTTAGCTCTTTATCTACAGAAACATTAATTGCCCCTGCAATTTCTGTCCATTCTGCCGCCAAGGTCCCTGATGCATCCGTACGTACAGCTTCATTTACAGAATGATAAACAGTCACCCTTTTTTCCTTGGGAATTTTATTTATTCTCGGTTGAACTAACTCTATACATCTATCAAAGTATTCGTTATATTTTTTCGCTTTTTCTGATGCTCCCACAGCTTTACCCATCATTTCAACCGCATATTGCTGTCCTTTTATACCGGAGTAATCTACCACAAGAAAAGGCAAATTAAACCTATCCATTTTTTCCATTTCGGTGTCACTTTGTGCCGTATCCATCTTAACAAAAACTAAATCAGGTTTACAGTTTAACAATTCTTCGATGTTGATTACGCCACTGGTCTTCGGCTTGGATGCATCAAGAATGTTTGGATACATTTGTGTCAGAAGTATGTCTCTTTTCATACCGTTGGTCGAAGCGACAATTTTATCTCCCATACCAAGCATAGCCATAGCATGGCCTGATTCCGGGCAAAGGCTTGCTATCCTTTCTATATCGACGGGCACCTCCACCCGGCGCCCTATGGAATCAACAACGGTTACAGTTTGCTTTGCTTGTCCGGATTCTTCGCTTGTGTTTTCAGGCACGGACTCCTTAAACCCCTGTTGCTTTTTTTCGCATCCGGGCAAAAGTAAAAATAATATTAAAGTGCAGCAAACAAGCAATATTAACTGTCGCCATTCGCCCTTAAAAATTTTTCGTTTCATCTTATCCCCCCTACCTGGGCTTCACCGTGCGATATAAAATAAGCCCGATTAAAACAAGAAACAATATAATCACGGGAATTCTATCAAACAATCTATTGCCTACCGAAACTTTCGCTGTCTGTTCTTCCGTTGTATTATCGCCCGGTTCATTATCCTCGGTAGCCGAAGCAGTAGATTCAACTACATCATCATCGGGCACATCATCTCGGACAAGCCCTGCATCAGTGCCGTCGATGGCCGATTGATCAGAAACATTATCTTTATCTTTACCTTGCAAATCAGGGCTGTCTATGACCGTATCCGAAGATACCTGCTGTGTGCCTATTTCTTTTTGATCCGCCCCAATATTATCAATATTTTCTTTTTTATCTTTTGAAGGGTCCACGGGGATTTTATCTCCCGCGGTAGTAAAACTTATTTTGAGCTCCTCGCCCAGCTTTACTTCACTTTTAGATTGAAACGAGGGGGCAACTATTACAGTATAGGTTGCTCCCGGTTCCAAATCATGAATAGGCCTGAGACACACATCTTTCCTTTTTTCAGGTTCAACCTGGTTATCGGCTATAACTATGTCCGCTTGCACTGATTTACCCTCGGCATCCACCAAGGAAAAACATTTTATATTTCCATCCCGCACTGTCATGTGTGCAATGTTTTTACTAAAATTTAGGACAATTTCCGTTTGTACCGGGACATCCTTTGCCCCATCAGAAGGATTACCGGATATCAATACAAGGGGGTTATTCCTTTTACCCTCTGATTCCCCGTTAACAAAAATTGGCTGAATAATTAGCGTAAAAATGAATACCAGATATAGAAACAATGGAAATATCTTCCCCCTACTTATATAAAACATTAGGCAAAACACCCCCTAAAATAATTTTATTAAATCTTCCATACTTTCCGGAGAACAACTAAAATACTCTTAATACAACAGTTACCGCCTCCGCTCTTGTGATATTGTTTTTTGGCCGGAAAGTGTTATCTTCATAACCCTTTATAGCTTTATTGGCGATTGCCGCCCCCACAGCCTCTTTTGCCCACTCCGATATTTGGTCGGCATCTGAAAAAGTTGCGGGTGCCCCATCAGCCTGCCATTCAGCCGCCCGGGCGATAATTACCGCCATTTGTTCCCGAGTAAGGTTTTCATCCGGTCCAAAGGTTGTCTCGTTATACCCTTGTATGATTCCTTTGGCAGCAGCTATGGCAACATATTCTTGCGCCCAATGGTCAATAACATCATCGAACACCTGATTGCTTTTATCTGCTTCAATCCCGGCAGCTCTTACTAATAATGCCGTGATTTCCGCACGCGTAATGGCCTGATCGGGTTTAAAAGTTTCATCCTTATAGATAATAATATCGGCCAACCCCCTGTTTATTGCTTCCATTATAACGGGTTCTGCCCAATGCCCCTCTATATCTATGACATTAATACCTTCAGCAATCGTGCCTTCTTCACCTGCTGTCCCTTTCTCAATTCCGCTTTCATCCGTTTGGGTGCCTGCATCTGTTGTAAATTCAAAACTATAGGTTTTACCCAATGCAACCCCCTTGTTCGTTTTAAAATCGGCGCCAATCTCAACTATGTAGTCGGTAGCCGCTTCAAGGCTATCAAATGTCAATTCCAGCTGACGTGTTTTGCCACCTTCCGATGTTTTGTTGCCGTCCTTTATATATTCATAATCGAAAACAACATTTGTTGTATTGTCATTTTTAGGAAAAACACGGATTTGTTCCAAATTGGCTTCCAACGCTTTATCAAAACCGTTGCTGAAATCAAGTTGTACAAGTGTATCCCCCGGTAAAAGCCTTATTTCGGTAAAACCGATTACAGAAAATCCGTCCTCTTCTCCCCATGCCATATTTGCCGGCAATTGCATTGTGAAAAAAATCATTGTTATAATTCCCGCCAAAAGCACAGCCTTGATAAAACCCTTGTTGATAAACCTATAAATTTGTTCAACCACTTTACATTCCTCCCTTTTTTAAAAATTTT
>CAZVFS010000122.1:0-4701 GCA_964626575.1 uncultured Alkaliphilus sp.
TAACAGTATCTTTTATGCAGCTTGACATTTTCATAGCGTTTTCGTAATGTACTGCCTGATACACAATAGATTTTTTCCAGCTCTGCATAGCTTTTTTCGTCGATGACCCTATTAAATACCAGAGCACGTTCTCCTGGAGATAAAACCGAAAGCGCCGGCCTTGATACCTGTTCTTGCAAGCCTCAGCCGGTTTTACCTTAATTCAATACTTTTGGAATCATAATCTATAAGGCCGTCGTCTTTCATCTTCCTTAATTCCCTTTGAAGCGAAGGTCTTTCAACCCCGAATTTTTCAGCCAACTCCTTCTTGGAGACAGGGAGTTTTATTATTCTGCTGTTTTGCCTGTTGGACTCAAAAATTAAAAAGTCCATAATTTTTTTCCCTGATAGTTTTCCTTGCTAAGGAACGAATCTTCGTGGTCAGTATTAATGCTTTGTCAGACAGAATTTCCAGGAATCTGATCAGAAATTCCTCATTTGCCCGGCAGAGTTTCAATACCTGTTCCCTGCTTATAGAAAATATTTTGGTGTTCGTTACGGCTATTATTGTCATGCGATATTCATTATTTTTGGAAAAAATCAGACTACAGCCCAGCATATCCCCTCCACCTAAATCGGTAATGGACAGAATATTGCCATTTTCATCTATACTTTGAATAATAACTTTGCCCTCCAAAACAAACACGGGGACGGTTCTCCTGTTTGAGTCCTTTTTTAAACCTTCACTTTATAGATCCTGTGAATGGTGAAGCCGGTAAGCCTTGATAACTGTCTCAAGGAAATCCCCCGATCTTTTTTTAGATATTTTATAATCTCATCCTGGATTTCTTGCTCCATATTTTGAAGTTTAGACAAATCTATATTATGTTTATCTAATGCTAAATCCCTCACATCTTTATCTGTATCGAACAAAGGATCCGTCCCCTTGTTTGAAGCTTTTCATCCAATGTTATTTTATAAATTCTTTTATCTCATTTTTAAGCCTTGCAGCATCTTTTTCGCCCTTATGATAAAGGGCCTCCAGTTTAACTAAATCCGTTTCAATCCTGTTAAATTCTACCGGGGAATCAGGCCTTATTATAAGTACCTTACCCTGTTCTTCCAAGTTATCCAGTTCCTCCAACTGGCTATTATAAATCTTATGCCTTACCCGTAAGGCCTCGTATATCTTGGGATATTTAATATATTTAAGCCTGATTAAATTTAGCATCTTCTGTTTTTGTTTTCTATACCCGTCATGCTGGGTCAGTACCACTACTGCTTTGTCATTTTTATCGACAAAGGCCTTATTAAAAGGTATAGGGTTTGTAAGACCCCCATCAAGATATTTATTATTACCTATTTTTATACATGGAGAAAACAGAGGCAAGGCGCAAGTGGCCTTCAAAACATCAAAATTAATATCTTCCCTTGACTTATTAAAATATTCGGTTTCTCCTGTTTCGATATTTGTGACTCCCGAGTAAAAAATACAATCATTCTTGTAATAGGTTTCAAAATCAAAAGGAACATGGATTTTCGGAATATCCTCATACACAAACTTTAACCCGAAGAGTGAACCTTCTCTTAACATATTGGAATATGAAATATATCTTTTATCATTAATATATTTTTTATAGATATTAATATTTCTGTTTCTTTGTTTTGAAATATAAGAAGCACCAAATGCCGCACCGGCAGAAACCCCAACAACATATTTAAAATCAATATTAGAATCAAGAAACGCATCAAGAATACCGCAAGTATACATTCCCCTCATAGCTCCCCCTTCTAAAACAAGTGCTGTTTTCAAATTAATCACCCCTATAATCATTTTAGAGGCCACTAGAGGCCATTAGGGACAGGTGTCGATGTACATTTATCATCTGTTTATTCGATATTGTTGGCTTCAACATTTTTATAGTAGGTAAAAGAAAAATACTTCAACTATTATGCTTAAGCCCCGGTAGCGGAACATGAAGAAGTCTTAAAAATTCCTTTTGGGATTCCAATTCCCTTTCCACAATAAAATTTATAAACGGTTTATCATTGGTATGTGCCCTTTCCAGAAATAAAATATAATCATTTCGTAAAATAGGAGGAATGAGTACCGGTAAATATCCGTCCTGTATCAATGCCGTGTTCATCAGAAGTCTGGCTACCCTGCCATTACCATCTCTAAAAGGGTGAATAAACACAAATTTTTTATGCAAAATAGCCGCAAATTCCACGGGATGATACTCCCCTCTTTTCGTTTCTACCCATTCGCACAAAATATGCATTTCGTTTTGAATATTCTTTTCTTTAGCAACCGGGTACTCGGACCCTGAAATAAATACAGGAATATCACGGTATTTTCCCGCAATACCTTCGTCAATATTTTTATAAAATAATTTATGTAAATGAAGAATATCTTCTTCATTAATTTTCTTGTGCCCAACGAGTTTAAACATATAATCATACGCCTTTGCATGGCCTATTGCCTCAAATATATCCCTGAGGGGTTTCCCCCCAACAGTTAACCCGTCTTCTATCAAAATTTTAGTTTCACTTTCAGTTAGAGAATTTCCTTCTAATGCATTAGATGTCCATGTTAATCCGACGCGATAAAAATCCCTCACTTGTTTTAACATTTCACCTTCAAACGGCCTTAACTCGTTAATAGCATTTTGATATAAATCCAGTTTTTTAAGGTTGTCCACGGATTCACACCCCCGGAAGTTTTTTATATAAATACAATACCACATTTGCAATTCTCTTATGCACCTACTGTGTTATAGGTTGCCAATTGCTTAATTTTATTTTACGAAGTTAATTTCGCTCCGTTCGGTATTCTTTCCAGTCTGCCGTTTCCATCTAAAAACGGATGGATAAATTCAAATTTTTCAACTTAACATTATTATACCGTACAAGTTGAAATAATACCAATATCTTCTAGGCCTAAAATAAAAAATCCGGTCTTTTACCTCTAATTTATTATAGAATCTTATGCATCCGAAATCGTAAGCGACATGCTTCATTATTTTTTAAAAATTTTTTACCCTTTGGCGATTTAGTTATATAATAAAATAAAATTAAATAGAAAGGACAAGGGCTGAATGGATTTAAAAAATTTAGGAGTAAAAGAGTGCCCTTATTGTGGAGGAACAGAATTTGGGGAAGGATATCATCTGTGTCTTTAGTATTCGATATGGGGTTTAACTAAAATCATCACACAATTTCCCATGCTGAGCGAAACATTTACAGCTATTTCTTTTCCGTATTTGATACCACCAACACTATAAAGTTTCCCATCATTCTGTCCAAATGTAAAGAAGCCCTCTGCATCCATCAAATAATCAAAATACAAATAATATAAGGATTCCAATGACTGCTTTGATTTATAGCTAATAACACCTTCGCACCCCTCGAATTGAAATATCGGGCCGAAAATAGAATCGAATTCCGCTAAGCCCGGTGATTTTGTTTTCTTCAATACTGACAGACAGACAATTGATCGCTTTTATCCTTTCATATGACCTGGAAAGTTTGTTACATTCAATCACTTTCATGGCTTCTTCCCTCCCTGATTTGAATTCCGGCAGTTTTTATCATGTCAATTAATTCATCCTCGGTGATATCCAGCCGCTCTGATTCCATAACCAATTCCCATATCAAAGGCTTTAGGTTCTGATTTCTTCTTTTTTGCAGGATGCTTTCCCTAGCGTTTGGCTCCATAAACATACCGGGCCCCCGCTTTTTATAGACGATTTTCTCATCAGCCAAAATATTGAGCCCTTTAGCCGCAGTTGCCGGGTTTATATTAAACATCTCCGCAAGCTGATATTGGGAATATATTTTTTCGTTCTCTTTAATGTTGCCGGACAAAATTTCAGTCTCCAGCCACTGAGAAACCTGCACGTACAAGGTTTCATTCCCTCTGTATTTAGTTTCATTTCTTTTTCCCCCTGACCGCCATTCAACTATAGTGCATTACTGTTGTAATGTTGTGTATAACATTTATAAAATAAAAGCAACGGTTTTATGATAATAAAAAAACTACTACTCACTTTTTTAAATGGTAATAGTTTTCTCATTATATCTATTAAATTTTGGTGCGAGGGAAGAGATTCGAACTCTCATGGTCTATGACCAATAGTCCCTCAAACTATCGTGTCTACCAATTCCACCACCCTCGCCTAGATAACTTTAGCCATTTTTTCTAATATCTTTAGAATGCTTATCACCAAGTAGTTGTCTCTAAACAGATAGCGTGTCTGCCTTTCCACCACATCCGCAAACCAGGTTACCTTATTTATTATAGTATTTTTTGTTTCACGTGTCAACATGTCGTATCTTCTATGTGCATCTTCTGTGCGCATCCTGTTACTGTTCACACCCTGTCTTAATGAATTCTCTTTGTGCAAAATTTCAAGTAATTCCTGTAAATATGGTAAAAACATGAAATAATGACCAGTTTTTATACAAATTTTCAGTAAATCTACCATAAATATGATAAAAATTGGGGCAAATCTCGTAAAATTCATACATTAATTGAAATTTTGCACACCTAGTTAGCTGCCTGTGGGGGTGTGAACACTTTTGCGAGTACAGGGCCTACAAGGGAATCCTCTAGTTGATTGCGTATGGGTTTGGGGTGTGAACAGTAACCGCATCCTCTATGTCGTGTTCTTTATCATTCGGTATTAACATACCAATTATTGATATTTGAGAAAATATTAT
>CAZVFS010000123.1:0-4665 GCA_964626575.1 uncultured Alkaliphilus sp.
CCTTCAACATACGCACTAATTTTCTTCGTGCCATAAATGTGGCCAAAAGCACAAACGCTAGGAAATACTTCATCCGCTGTCACTCCCTAATCATATATACAAGTAGGCGAGCAAAGCCCGCCCCCATTTATTGCAATCCCGAGCCGTGTTCTCACCCGACGTCCCGGTTGTTTATTTATATTATAATATAACCATTATAAATAGCCAAACCTTTTTAATCCGGGATTTTTTGAAAATATCTTTCACGGGATAAGAAATTATGCCCAAATAAGCAATGGGGCCTTCGGGTATTTGAATAAAAACAGCCCCCTCGGTACATGATAAATAAAACAAAGATGAACCTAGGGACGTGAACATATGGGTTTGGGAAGTATGTTAAAAAACCTTTTTGCTTATAAAGAACCAAAAAAATATGATCGTTTTGAATTGCTTGAAGATGAGACTGAAGACAACAGTCAAGTTACACCCCCCAAAAATACTGTTGAACAAAATTACCCGGAGACCGGACAAAAAAACAATGATAGAGATAAAGTAAGCAAGAAACTTCAAATAAACCTTGAAAAAATCAAGAATAAGCTTAATTTCCCCACAAACCAGGATGTTGTGATACGGGAATTCAAAATCCTGCAGCAAAGTGATGCCTTTATTGTATATGTTGAAGGCATGGTTGATGACAATACCGTCAACAATTATATCTTACGCCAATTACTGGGGAAACATAATATTAATACCGGCATTAAAACCGACATGACAGATTATATAACAAATAACCTTCTTGCAACTAATCAGGTAACAACAGAATCCGGATATACAGAAATTATCAAACAAATTCTGGACGGCCTGACTGCTCTTTTTATTGATAAAAGTGATCTGTGCATCCTGATCAAAAGCCGGGGATTTGAAAAAAGAGCAGTATCACAGCCTGTAAATGAAACCGTCATACGGGGTCCCCATGAAGCATTTATTGAGGACTTGCGCACAAATATTACATTGGTACGCAGAATTATCCATAATAAGAACCTCCTCACCGAAACAATACCTGTCGGTAGTGTCAACAATATAGCCTGTGCAATTTTATATATTAAAGGAATAGCAAATCCTAAAATTATTAAGGAGGTAAAAAGAAGAATCAACAGTATAGATATAGATTATATTTCTTCCGACGGAGCCCTGGATCAACTTATAGAAGACCACCCCCTCGCAATACTTCCTCAAATACTGAATACTGAAAGGCCTGACAGAACAGCATCCTTTTTGATGGAGGGTAGGGTTGCCATTATTGTTGATGGAGCACCCAATGCCAGTATCGTTCCCGCAACATTATTCGATATGATGCATACCCCCGAGGATTATTCACTCAGGTGGCAGTACGGTACCTTTATGAGGATAATCAGGATTATTTCGGCCACGCTAGCAACGTTCCTGCCAGGGCTCTATCTTGCCTCGATTCTGTATCACCATGAGATGATACCTACGGAACTGCTGGCTTCCCTAGTAAAGGCAAGAGAGAACATTCCATTTCCCGTAGTCATAGAAATTTTGTTGATGGAAATTTCTTGGGAACTTATTCGCGAAGCGGGAATTAGGATGCCGGGGGTTTTAGGACAAACATTGGGTATCATAGGGGCTGTTATACTAGGCGAGGCTGTCATTGCAGCCGGGCTGGTAAGTCCTATCCTCATCATCATTGTTGCGATCACGGGTCTAGCGAACCTTGTTATTCCAAATTACTCCTTGGGATTTGGTATTCGTATCCTTAGATTTGTATTTGTTTTATTGGGAGCCACAGCGGGTTTTTATGGCATTGCCGTAGGTATTTTCATATTTGGAGGTCTGGCATGTTCCATGAAGTCTTTTGGCGTACCATATCTCAGTCCGGTTGCACCCAAAGCAAAAGTATCCCCTGATGTTACTCTCAGAATGCCGACATGGTTACAAAGGGAAAGGCCGGACATTGTCAATCCAAAACAAAGAGGAAGGTCAGGGAGAATTGTACGCGGTTGGGTGGAACAGGATAGCAGAAAGGATAGGCCGCAATGATTGAAGAGGGAAAACTTGGTGTTCAAGAGGCCGTTTGGCTTATTACAACCGCAATAATATCAAAGGTATTTTTCTCCGGCCCCACAACAATGGTAAAGGTTGTCGGTAATGCAGACTGGTATGTAGCACTACTATCCGCAATTATCGCAATGGTTGGATTTCTGTTTATATATCTATTGCTCAAACGCTTTCCGGGAAAAGACATTACCGAAATTTTCAAATTGTCGCTAGGGCGTTTCTTCGGATTTATTTTTTCCGGTATTTTGGCACTATACATGTTGTCCATCTCCTCCATAAGGTTGGCAGAATTTGGCGAAGTGTTCAAGGTTTATGTGTTTCCCCTCAGCCCCAATTGGTATATAATCGGATTCTTTATAGTAAGCGTATTTATTTTATCCAGGTTGGGTCTTGAAGGTATCGCACGCTTTTCTAAACTAGTGGCATATCCCATGCTCACAGGTTTTATCGTAGTACTGGCCCTCAGCGCACGGAATTATAATACCAATAACATATATCCTATCCTGGGACATGGATTAAGCAAAACAATCACAACAGGGATTGTAAGAAGTTCTATTTACGGTGAGGTTATTATACTAGCCATTTTCGCAAAGGCATTTCAGGGTGTTAAATATATTAAAAGGGAGGGCATTATCAGCATTGGATTATCGGCCCTGATAATTTCCGCCACCCTTTTGGCCTTTTCGTTAACATTCCCTTACTATATTGCACAAGAAATATTAGGCCTAATATATCAAATGGCAAAGCTTATTGATTATGGACCGTTTTTCCAAAGGATTGAGCCAGTCACCCTATTTATTTGGATTATAAGCGCGCTGATTTCTACAACAATTATCTTCTATTCATTTGTCCGGATATTTTGTAAAATGTTTAAAATACAAGACGAAAAGCCGGTTATATTGGGCGGGGTTGTTATTCTTTACGCCACTGCCCTCATGCATAAGGACATCACAATGATAATCCTGAAAAATATTAATTTTATGAGAACCCTCGGCTCAATAGTATTTTTTATTCTGCCCTTATTGACCCTTACCGTCGCCGCTGCTCGTAAAAAAGGAGATAAGCAAAATGCGTAAAATTGCAATAATACTCATTTTAATCATTCTCATGATGAATCTGACATCATGTTATGATGCTACAGAAATCAACAATATGCTGCATATTATAGCAATCGGGGTGGACAGGGGGATATCGGATAAATGGCGGCTAACCCTTCAATTTCCGACGATAAAAGAATCAGGCGGCGACTCCCAATCCTCCGGGGGCGGGAACCAAGAGGAATATACCCATGTAACTGTTGACGCTCCCTCATTTTTTGCGGGCATAAATATGTTGAACGCGTCCCTGCCCAGAAAATTAACATTTATGCATGCCCAGATTATAATCCTTTCCGAGGAATTGGCAAAATCGGGGTTAATTGATGAGTATATTACACCTATCCATCGATTTAGGGAGATACGTCGAACCGCCCACGTGCTTATAGTAAAGGGAAAAGCAGACGAGTTCCTAAAGGAGAATAAACCCTTTATAGGAAATATCGCAGCTAAAAGTTTCCAGCTGTTAATCAATGAGAGTGGTGATACAGGGTTTTTCCCCAAAGTCACCTTAGAAAATTTTTATTCGGAGCTCAAGTCCTCCTATTGTCAACCCATTGCTACATTTGCCGCAATAAGCGATTTCAAGTCTTTTCAAAAAGAAGGGAAACCATGGGGAACAGGGTTTAAAACGGGCGGTGATTATATCGCGGGCAAACTGCCGCGTACAGGAGAAAATAGGATTGAGTTGTTCGGTACCACATTGTTTGACGGAAGCACAATGGTAGGGGAACTGAATGGTGATGAAACCCGTTATATGCTCATGGTCAGGAACGAATTTGAACGCGGTTTCTTCACGATGAAAGATCCAAAAGAATCGGAAATGATTATAGCACTAGATGTCAGGGGTCCGACAAAACCAAAAATAAAGGTTGTTTTTGATGATACCGAGCCCGTTGTCCACCTAAAAATGCATCTGAACGCAGATATCCTCGCTATCCAGAGTGGAATTAATTATGAACGTCCGGAAATGAAGGTGTTATTGGAAAAGGAATTTCAAAAAATAATAAAAAATGGGGTAGAAAAAGTAATTCAAAAATGTCAGGGTCTCAATACTGATGTATTTATGTTCGGGAACCATGCGACGAGAAACTTTTTAACTATTAAAGATCTGGAAGATTATAACTGGAACAGCCATTTTGAGGATGCGAAAGTTACAGTGGTGGTAAAGGTTGCCATCCGAAGAACAGGTACACAAATTGAAAGTTCTCCCATAAAGGATTCGGAAGGAGATGAGTAAATGAAATACCTAACAGTTGTTTTGTTATTTATAATGTTATTTTATATACTAAGTTTTTCAAGATACAACTGGAAGAATAATAATAAACTTGCTGCAACCGGTTCAGCGATTCTGGGAATTACGGCCTTTGGCCTTGCATTTTTCGTTCTTTTTTCAGGGAACTATGAGATATAGGCGTAGGACACAGGGGGATTGCCCCCTTGTGTCCTTAATACCTATATATCGCCGCCACTCCCGTCTCACTGGGCATTCTCTCCTTAGGAAGTATAACCA
>CAZVFS010000124.1:0-4647 GCA_964626575.1 uncultured Alkaliphilus sp.
GAACCGTCCCCGTGGTTTTCTGGTCCCCGTGGTTTTCTGTGTGTTACAGGGAAAGAGAGACCATAGTCCCGGTGGTTTTTTAAATTTAAGGTTATATAACACTTACTAAAAGAGCAAACAAATGTTATAATAAATTCAATTATTAAATTTTTGAGATGACATTAGTTATAAAAATATACATTTAATAAGGACGGTGAATAACCGGCTTTTGTCGGATAACATATGGAAAAACTAATAATTAAAGGCGGGAACAAATTACGTGGAACTGTCGGTATAAGCGGATTTAAAAATTCGGCTGTGGCAATTATACCGGCTACGGTATTGGCGGGGGATACTTGTGTTATCGATAATTTACCACAGATAAGCGATGTTAAAATACTGGCCGATTTGCTCTCAAGCTTGGGGGCAGATGTGAAGAATTCGGAACCAAATATGCTTAAAATAAATACCTCAAAAATGAAGGAATGTTATGCGGACTATGAAATGGCAAAGGAACTGAGAGCATCATATTATTTGCTGGGTGCGGCGTTAGGAAGATTTAAAAAGGCTAGGGTAGCGTATCCGGGCGGATGTTCTATTGGAAATAGACCAATAGACCAGCATATTAAGGGTTTTGAAGCTTTGGGGGCAGAAGTAAACATAGAACATGGGATAATATCGGTAGAAGCGGAAAAATTAACAGGTGCAGAAATTTATCTGGATGTTGTCAGTGTCGGTGCGACTATAAACATAATGCTGGCTGCCGTCATGGCGGAAGGTATAACCATAATAGAAAATGCCGCTAAAGAACCGCATATAGTCGATATAGCAAATTATTTAAACTGTATGGGTGCGGATATCAGGGGTGCGGGCACAGACGTAATCAAGATTAGGGGTGTAAATAAATTAGGAGGATGCTCACATACGGTTATACCTGATCAGATAGAAGCAGGTACATATATGATAGCGGTAGCGGCCGCCGGTGGGGATGTGTTGATAGACAATATTATACCAAAACATTTAGAGGCGGTTATCGCCAAGCTCAAGGAAACGGGAGTACAGGTTATAGAAAATGGGGAGTCCCTCCGAATAATATCATCCGGGAACCTAAAGAGTGTCAGCATAAAAACTTTGGTATATCCGGGATTTCCCACGGATTTGCAGCAGCCGATGAGTAGTCTCTTAACCACGGCAAAAGGTACAGGGATAGTGACGGAAACGATATTTGACAGGCGATTTAAACATATAGACGAACTCAAAAGAATGGGGGCTAATATAAAGGTAGAGGGAAGAGTAGCTGTTATCCATGGGGTTGAAAAGCTGACGGGTGCGGAAGTGGTAGCTTCCGATCTGCGGGCCGGGGCATCCTTAGTGGTGGCGGCTCTTATGGCAGAAGGGGAAACAGAGATAGAAAATATTCAATTCATAGACAGAGGATATGCACAGTTGGAACAGAAATTGTTAAACCTGGGGGCAGATATCAGAAGGGAATAAGTAAGCAATCTGAAACCGGAATAATAGCGTGTTATAATTTTTTAAATTACTATCTGTCAAACAAGTTGGGAGCATTATATATGAAAGTGTTTTTTTGTTCTTTAGCAAGCGGAAGCAGCGGTAACTGCCATTTAATAAATGACGGTGAAAATTCTATATTGATTGATGCGGGACTTAGTGGAAAGCAAATAGAAAACAAACTAAGGCAAATAAATATTGATCCTAAAAGTTTAACCGCAATTTTGGTAAGTCATGAACATAGTGATCATATATGTGGCGTAGGGGTACTGTCGAGAAGATACAACATTCCCATATATGCCAATAGGGGGACATGGGACGGCATGAATACCAAGATCGGGGAAATCAGGGAGAACAATATTAAATGTTTTGATTCTGCGGAGGACTTTAATATCAAGGATTTTAATATCAGGCCATATGACATTTCTCATGATGCCAACGAGCCGGTTGGGTTCTGTATCAGAAAAGATAAGGTTAAAATCAGTATTGCCACAGATCTGGGCTATATTGATGAAAATATCATAGAACAGATTGGGGATTCTAATCTTGTTGTATTGGAATCAAATCATGATGAAGAGATGTTAAAAGTCGGTAGGTATTCATATTATCTGAAACGTAGAATACTTTCAAATGTTGGACATTTGTCCAATGAAGCAGCGGGGAACGCCATAGTAGATTTAGTAAACAAGAATGTAAGCAATGTATTATTGGCACATTTGAGCAAAGAAAATAACTTTCCGGAGTTAGCGGTTGCAACCGTAAAAAATATTTTAGACGGCAGGAAAATTGTTATAGGGGAGGATGTGGGACTGGATTTGGCCTATCGGGACAGGGTCAGTAGTATGTATCAGTTTTAATTAAAGTTGAACAAGAATCCTAATTTTGTCATCCTTGGACGGGCAGAATGAGCTAGACCCATGAAGGATCTTGTACCTATAATTAATTGATGTCATCAAAACTATATTTTGGTCAATAATATAAAAGATATAGTTATTTACATGTTGTTTGGGGGTGTGATAATGGATAATTATGATGATGAAAATAGAACCGGGATGGAAAATATTCGGTGGGGGGATTCGCAAAGAGATATGAGAAGAAAGGGAAGAAGTGCCATAAGCACAGCTTTAATGGGAGCTATCTTAGGTAGTGCAATTACCCTTAGTGTTACCTATGTTTTTTTACCTGATATACTTGATTCGAGGGGTATATTCCTGGACAGTGCTCCTCCTCAGCAACATATTACCATTGAGCCAACGGTGGATCATACGGTTTATTCTGCTGTTGCAAAAAAGTCGATGCCTTCGGTAGTTGGTATCACAACTGTTGAATTACAGAGAGATTGGTTTTACGGCATGAGAGAGGTCGCGGGCGTAGGCACCGGGGTCATTATAGATAAAAGGGGATATATTTTGACAAATTCCCATGTGGTGAGGGATGGGAAAGCCAAGGAAGTAAAAGCATTACTCAACGATGGAAGGCAGCTCAAAGCCGAAGTACTGTGGAATGATGGGGGCCTGGACCTTGCCATTATTAAAATAGAAGGAAACAACCTGCCTACGGCAGAACTTGGGGACAGTGACGAAGTGGAGGTAGGGGAAATTGCAATTGCTATCGGGAATCCGTTAGGGTTAAATTTCCAGAGATCGTTAACACAAGGTGTTATAAGTGGGCTCAATAGAACCATAACAGATAATTCTTCAGGTACGACTATTGAAAATCTTATACAGACGGATGCGTCGATCAATCCCGGGAACAGCGGAGGACCGTTGCTCAATTCGGAGGGACAAGTAATAGGGATTAATACGGCGAAAATAACTTCAGGTGAGGGCCTGGGTTTTGCAATTCCTATCAATACGGCAAAGCCCATAGTTGACCAGTTTATTGAAAGAGGCGAATTTACAAGGGTTTTCCTAGGCATACAAGGTGTGGACATAGATGTTTTTGAATCATACACGGGGATAGAATTACCTGTTGAAAATGGGGTTTATGTTGCTCAAGTTGTGGAAAATTCCGTAGCTGCCAGATATGGGGTAGCGGCAGGAGATATTATAATTAAGGTGGGTAACACCGATATAGAAAAAAGAGGTGATTTGGAGAGAGCTATTTATAAATACAGGCCCGGAGAGGAAACAACTGTTACTGTTCTGAGGACAAATAAAGAAGTGAAAATAAATGTGATTTTTGATTAATGGAGGATGCAAACAGGGGGACGGTTCTCTTTGTTTGACAATAGAATCCCTTCAGGATTTCACCGTTTTAGAATAATTGTCAAACAAAGAGAACCGTCCCCCTGTTTGTTTAAACAATATTGAAGGGGCAGGTCTGTATGACCGCCCCCCATTCATTCCGTAATTAGTACCTTGTCCTTAATATATTAAAAACTTCCTCAGGTGTTTTTCCCCTGGCTTCTACTATAGGAGCACTGGGCCTATCGCTGCTCTGAAAAAAGGTAGATTTTTGCATGGAGCTATTGTCTAAAACAGACACGACAACGGCATCATAATCAAAAGATTGCACCATATTGGCATCTGCAGGGCTCTGTATCCTATCAACTTCATAGCCGCTTTTTTCGAGAAATTCGATATAATCTTGCAAGGAATCTTCAACAGCAACTCTCTTATCCATTACACCACCTCCAATTTTGTTATTAATTATTGTAACCACATTTGTTTTTTTTATCCTGTTTTTTAAATTTTGTATATGGCATACATATAAGGCGAGCTTTGCTCGCCTGTTGTTATGTGTCTATATACAGTTAATAAAAATATTTAGTGACTCATTTTTATCATATCAAGAATTTCTTCAGGTGTTCTGCCGTTTGCCTCAATCACGGGAGCACTGTCTCTGCCGCCACTTCTGAGAAAAGTAGACAGTTCCAGGGAGCCATCTTCCATATCGGATATAACAACAGCATCATACTCAGAGGATTGTATATTGCCGGCATCCTCGGCACCTAGTATTTTATTGACTTCATAGCCGGATTTCTCAAAAAAGTCAATATAGTCATGCAACGAATTTTCAATAGCAATTTTTTTACCCATTCCACCACCTCCAATTTTATTATCAATTATTATAACCATATCTGTTTTTTTTATCCTATTACTAACGATTGTTTAATAAGGGTAGTTTGTATCGTATTTGTCTAATAATGCGTCA
>CAZVFS010000125.1:0-4562 GCA_964626575.1 uncultured Alkaliphilus sp.
TATTCCTCAACAGTTAAAAGTGCAAGTTCCCGTTTTAGCACCTTTATTTCATCCTCGTCAGGAAACAATTTTTCTATAGTATATCTATTTGTAAACCTTTTATTCTTCTTTTTATCAATCTGCCGTTCCCTCAAAAAGTTAATTTTGGTCGATTTCTTTTCTAATGCATACACCAGCCTGTCTATATACGTCTGGATATCAAATCTTTCCTCTATTCTACGTTTTCCAGGTTTCCGCTTCATTTTTATTATAACACTCCCGGTTACTATAATCAATATATTTTGGTATCAAATGACACCGATTAATTTGTCAATTTTTGCTGATTGGTTTATAAACTTTATTATATCATAATTATATTTATAGTATCACATTAAACATCGTTATCAGACAACCTATCATCCCAACAAAAAATCTATAAAATAGGGGAGTATGATATGCTGATATATAGGAATATTTTTATAAAGAAAATTAAAATGAATATAAATAAAAAACTGAAGAAAATGATAATTTTACGTAACAAAAATCTGTTGGCATATATATGCAGATAATCGCGAATATTCGGTTCATGATGTGATAAAATATAAAGATGAGGATAGAGAATAATATTAAATAGTGGGAGGTTGTTGTGATGAAAACAACAATAATCAAGGATAACATTAAAGATATCATGGCAGATGCGGTAGTTATAGGGATTTATGAAGATGTAAAAAGCCTGAGCTCAGATTTGGCCGATATAGATCGGCAACTGGGCGGTGTTATTTCCGACATGATAGGCGGCGACGATTTTAAAGGTAAGGAAGGTGAAACTTTACTGATATATACATTAGGAAAAATCCCGGCTAAAAAGATACTGCTGTTGGGGCTGGGAAAGAAAGAGGATTTTAAGATAGATGCCATACGCAAAGTAATCGGAAAAGCTGTTAAACAATTAGAAAAATCGAAAACAGGCACGGCAGCGGTTTTACCTGTGGGTTTAGATAAAAACATTTCTCCGGAAACGGTTGCACAGTGTATTGTAGAAGGTGCTATGCTGGCATCATATAAATTTAATAAATATAAGACCGGTGATGAAGACAAAGAGAATAATTTAAAAGAATTATACATAGTGAATACCGACAATTCTATGGCAGATGATATGCATGAAGGAATAAAAATAGGGAAGGCCCTTGCGGACGGAACCATTATAGCTAGGGATCTCATCAACGAACCGAGCAATATAGTAACGCCCGAAGCTATGGCGGACAAGGCTATGGAAATTGCAAACAAACATGGATTGGAGATAAAAATTTCAGAGAGAGAAGATATGCAAAAATTAGGAATGGACTGTTTTTTAGGAGTGGCACAGGGCAGTGATAAGCCGCCAAAATTGATAACCATCAAATATTTCGGCGGGGACAAGGATGATGGGGTGCTGGGGTTGGTAGGAAAAGGCCTGACTTTTGATTCCGGCGGTATTTCCATAAAGCCGAGTTCGGGGATGGAAGAGATGAAGGGAGACATGGGGGGTGCTGCGGCCGTACTGGGCGCTATGGATGTTGTCGGATCCCTCAAACCCAAGGCAAACGTTATAGGTATAGTAGGCACCTGCGAAAACATGCCTTCCGGCAAAGCATATAAACCTGGAGATATTTTGAATTCCATGGGAGGTAAAACCATAGAAGTATTAAATACGGATGCCGAAGGCCGACTGGTGCTTATCGACTGTATTGCCTATGCTCTTAAGGAGGGTGCCACGAAACTGGTGGATATAGCTACTTTAACGGGTGCTTGTGTTGTCGCATTGGGGAGCACAGCTACGGGGCTCATATCCAACAATGATGAATTTGTAAAAGAAGTAGAGGCTGCGGCGGAAAAAGCGGGGGAAAAGGTATGGCAGTTGCCTTCATACCCTGAATATAAAGAGCTGATTAAAAGTGATTGGGCAGATCTTAAAAATACAGGCGGAAGAGAGGCGGGTACAATCACCGCAGGATTATTCCTTGGAGAATTTGCAGGGGAAAATCCTTGGGTACACATGGATATTGCAGGCACATCTATGCTCACCAATGATAAGAGCGGTTTAGTCAAAGGTGCTACAGGGGTAGGGGTAAGGACGTTATACCACCTGGTTAAATCTATGGAGAAATAAGAGAACAGACAAGAAGTCAACATTTATAATATCGGCAGTTTCATTCCTCAAATATGTTATCGGAATAAGGGTTATGCACAACAAAAACCACTTTTTCATATTATATATCAAGGCTTAATATATCAATCGTTGGAAAGAAGACTACACCACAATGCAATTGGTGATATATGGTAAAAGTCATGTTTGAAAAGCTAGGGGGGATGAAACTTGGCCGATAATGAAAAAAACATTTATATAAATATGTATGACAATAAAACTGATAAAGCATTTACAGAATCGCTTGAAAACATGGTAAAGCAGTTAGTGGCATGTAGCATGCCACTAAATTTTCATATAGAGGCATTAAAATGTCAAAGTATCATTATGAGAACCAAATTAATCAGACAGTTGAAATATCATAAAGAGCATAAGGGAAAGAAAATGGAAGAGGTCGATATGACTATAGAAGATTTTATAAAAATTATACCTCTGGAGGAATACAAGGGGGTATGGAAGGAAAATTATGAACCGTATATCAAAAAGTTAGAGGAGTCGGTGAAAGAAACTGCAGGGAGTATTTTGTTGTTTAATAACAAGCCTATAGATGCCAGATTTCATTTGGCATGTGGAGGTTCAACGGAGAACAGTGAAAATGTTGACGGGAATGTTATCCAGTATTTGAGAAAGGTGCTTTGCAGTTATTGTCAAGAGAGCCCATATTCCTTGAATTATCAGGATATCTCTATTGAAAAAATAGAAGAAAAATTAGATGTAAAATTGACAAGTAACCATGTATTAAGGGATATTCCTATCTACAACATGATAGAAGACATTGTCAGAGACGAGCAGGGCAGGGTGATAAAAGTCAGGATAGGTGAAAAAGAATTTGGAGGTAGGGAGATAGTTGAACTCCTAGATATCAATTCAACGCGGTTTGGATGGCAACCGCAAATAATACGGTTTTTTAGTATAGGGAAAGGTGATGGCCTGGGGTTGTGTCAATATGGGGCTAATGCTATGGCGGGAGAAGGAATGTCGGCAGAACAAATTTTAAAATATTACTATACGGGTGTTGAAATTAAAACAATAAAAGGTTCATGTATAAATAAACCTTTAAAAGGCAAACTAATAATGATTGATCCTGCCCATGGCGGGAAAGGCGGTGAAGGTCATACAGGAAGTCAGGGTTTAGAGGAAAAAGATATTAATCTGTCAATTTCCTTATATCTGGAAAAAGAGCTGCAAGATTTGGGAGCGAAGGTTTTCCTGACTAGGCGTGAGGACGAGATTGTACATTTGGATGACAGGGCTCGAATGGCTAATGATATAATGCCTAATTTTTTTATCAGCATTCATCAAAATTATTTTAGCCATCCTTCCAAATCAGGGACGGAGGTCTATTATTTTAAAGGGGATATGGCAGCTAAGGAGCTTGCAAAGGAAATAATGAAAGCGCTTACAGAAGACCTTAAGACCCTGGATAGGGGTATAAAGCCGGCGGATTTTTTTCTGTTGAGATCGGTAATTGTCAGTTCCGTTCATGTGGAAGTAGTTTACATTTCAAATCCCGTTGAAGAGGCCATGTTGATGGATACGGATTTTAGAAAAAAGGCTGCCAAATCTATTGCAAAGGGTCTTGTAAACTTTTATAGATACTTATAAATTTAATTCTAAAACAGCAGTTTAAATAAAATATACTATAAAAGTTATCATATACCATTTGACAAATAGACCAATTACATTATATAATATATAGCTAACCATTTGACAATTGTCACAAAATGTGTTATTATATGATTGTCAATGTTGTGAAAGAGGTGATTACTTGGCAAGTAAAACTCCACCAATTGGAACGAACCAATTACAAGAGATAAGAAAAAATATCGAAGAATACGTTGGGCAAAAAATTGTGTTAAAGGCTAACAAAGGCAGAAAAAGAACAGTCATTCGAGAAGGAATTTTAGAAAACACATACCCAAGTATTTTTATCGTAAGAATCGACGGTCAATTTGAAGGTCATGTCAGAAGGGTATCCTATAGTTATTCCGATATTCTTACGGAAACAGTTGAAATCACCGTATGTAGTGGCAACAAGAGTATCAAAGTAAGTTAATATATAAATGCCACCCAGCAATAGGTGGTTTTTATTTTTGAATATAGACATTGACGGCAAAAAGGTACGGTGGTGATAAGAATGAGCTATGTATATATACTACAGTGTTCCGATAAGAGTCTGTATACCGGTTGGACTAACGATATTGAAAAGAGAGTCAAGATTCATGAAGAGGGAAAAGGCGGGAAATATACGAGATCCAGACTTCCGGTAAGGCTCGTATATTTTGAAGAATATGATGACAAAATATCTGCCCAAAAAAGGGAATATGAGATAAAGCAGATGAAGCGGGAAGATAAATTGAAATTAATAAATATGTAGGACGGTCTTTTGGCCGTCCTT
>CAZVFS010000126.1:0-4489 GCA_964626575.1 uncultured Alkaliphilus sp.
ACGGTGCACAAAGGGAACCATGGTTTGATGATGAACTTATTTATTCCGCCGATGGAAAATTGCTTTGGAAACCGCTCTGGTATGAGAAGCCCGCGTATGAGATGTTATATTAAAAAAACTATGGGGACGGGATTCTTGTCCCCATTGCCTCCGGGAGAATGAGTCCTTTAGATTATAGAAGGAGTTTAGGTTTTGCTGTTTAAAGGTCCAAAAAATTATCCGCATCCCCAATCAACAAATTTACTAATACAATTACGTGCTCTGAACATTAAGTCTCTGTTAATTCTTGATACATTTTCATTAGTTCAGCTACACATTCCGATTCAGTCATTTTTCGCCAATCAAAGCCATAGGCTTCCATGACTGCTTTATCGTTCTCTTGGTGGGCTGTTCTAAGTTCGGGTGGCATAGTCAATTCATTATATAACTCTGCAAGGGTCCAGTCCGGGTATAATTCTCGTGCTTTTAGGATTTCTTGTCCTGTTTTTTCTAACCTTTTTTCTGTTTTTTCCGATATAGCTGTCCAGGGAAAATTGTTATAAACTATGGATGCTGAGTATCTGTAGTCGCTTTTTAATCGGCCGGCAACCGTTCTCATCCATGACATATGAACGTTTGATGATACAATCGCAAAGTTTGCAATGGATGCTTCCGGTATTATCAAAACTGCATCACTAGCTACTGTATTTGAATTCATATATCCTATAGGAATATACTTTCGATTTTCAGAAGAAACCCTTGGAATTAGCAAATAATCTATATCCGGTTGTCTGATTTCTCCAAAAAGATAAGGCACTGAAGCTAATTCAACTGTGCTTTTTCTCCTGCTATTTTCTCTATGTTTTTTAACTCCTTGTATCCTTTCCATAATTGGCTTGATCTTTAAAATTTCTTTTAAGTCATGTGGTGTTAACCATAAGCAATAACGATCTATTCTATTAATAAATTCTCTAGCACCAACAAAAGGACGAATATATTTTTTGACATGGGGGTGTTTTTTAATTAGTGTTTCTTTTTCTTTGGGTGATAAGATTAAATTCCCACCGTCATTGGGCATACTTCCAAAAACCATAGGTTCCACATTGGAAATTGGCTTCCTACTACTTTGAATGAATACATTGGGCGCATCTACTAAATAAGCATTTATATTGCCTGCCTTTTTCACTCGTTGCCCTGAATAAATATATTTATTAGTTCTCTCAAGCATACTAAAACTAACGATTACACAATGAACATGGGCTTTCATTGCAGCTTCACTATCCCAGCGAAATGTTCTATGAGCAAAATTGAGGAAGATTCCCTCATCGAACAAAGGCTTCCACAAATCTGCAACTGTTGTTCCTTGAACTATTGAGTTAGTTGCAACCAAAGCCACTTCAATATCAGTATTTTTAATATACTCTGTTGATCTCTTGAACCAGCAGGAAACATAATCTAAATTCCCGGAATTCTTCCATCCATTTCCAAAGATAAAACGAATATCATCTTTCTGGCTGCTATCCATTAATCGGGCCCCCACAAAAGGCGGATTCCCCATAATATAGTTCAATTCATCCTTAGGGGCCACCTCTTCCCAATCTACCCTTAAAGCATTACCTTCAACGATTCTAGCATCGCTGTCGATAGGAAAGTATTCAAGGTAGGCATTGATAATGTCTTCTGTTTCCTTCATCATTTGGGATTCTGCAATCCATAGAGCTGTTTTAGCTACAGTAACTGCAAAATCATTGATTTCAATACCATAAAATTGGGAAATAGATACCTTAATTGGGCTAAAATCACGAGTATCTCCCAAAATAATTTGACCCGAATGTAGTTCACTCACAAGTTTATTTTCTAAACGCCTGAGAGAAATATAAGTTTCAGTTAAGAAGTTTCCACTACCACAGGCTGGATCTAAGAACTTAAGTGATGCCAACTTATCTTGAAATTCCCTTAATCGTTTATTTTTAATTCTTTCTGTTTTTAGAGATATGATATATTTAAATTCATCGTTGAGTTCATTCATAAACAGGGGATCTATGACTTTATGTATGTTTTCGACGGATGTATAATGCATTCCACCTTCTCTTCTTGTTTCAGGATTTAAGGTGCTCTCAAAAACTGCACCAAAGATTGTTGGGCTAATTTTACTCCAATCAAAGTTAGCACTAGCTTTATTTAAAATTACATCAATAATTTCATCATTTATTCTAGGAATAACAATTTTATCATCATCAAATAATCCACCATTTACGTAAGGAAATGCTGCTAAGTCATCCTCTAGATAAGGGTCTCTTTCTTCTGGTTTTTGATTTAGAACTTTAAATAACCTCATTAATGCATTACGAAAACCGGCATCTTTATATTGAGCTAAGTAATCATAGAACATACTATGTTTTCCAAATAGCCCGGCATCCTCGGCGTAAAGACAAAATATTATTCTTACACATAATACATTGAGATAGTGAAGGGTATCCGAATCATCAGGATTATCATATTCTTTAAGCAAGGCATCATAGAGCACACCAACCAATTCCCCGGCTTGAAGGGAAACTTCTAACGCTTTTTTGATGTTAATATTCCCTTCATCTATTAAAAAGTTCATTCGATAATATTCATCTTCCAGATTTTTCAGTAGTAGCACTTCGGGTTCATGGCTAGGTTTTTCCATATCATAAATATTAAATTCTTTAAAATTAGAAATTACAATCCATCTCGGCCTATCCGAATAAGGCAACTCAGCTGAATACCTTTTTGCCTGTTGGTATGGTGTAAGAAGTGAACCGTCAGATTGCCTGATACCTTTTCGCAAGCTTTTTTCTATACTCTTTTGCTCAATTAATACGTGGGTACGGGGAATGTACCCATCAATAAAACTAGTGTTATCAATTTTCACTTGCTCCTCAAATCTTATAAATTCTGATGGGTCTTTAACACCGTATACATCGTGCAAAAGTGTTAACCAGAAACTTTGACTCTCACCTTTCTCATATCCACGGCCTTCCCACCTTTTAGCGAACTCCCTTGCTACTTTTCTTTGTTCTGCCGCTGTTAACATATCTTCACCCCATTATCTATGTGTCTAGGAATATTATAGCATATATGGTAAATTAATCGCTAGCCACCGCAGAGTTATCCCTATTAGGATTTCCAATTTCATGTAAGCAAAGCGAACAAATGAAATTGATGAAATCTACGGTGCGGAGTAGGAACAGAAAGTCTTGGAACCTTTGGGAACAAAGGAACCAAGACCTTTTTATTCTTGAAAAGTACAGTTTTATTAAATAAAAGCTTAACCGTATCGAATTGCATACGGACAGAATTCGAAACCTTTATTGCGCCAAAAGGATGGAATATCTTGGAGCTAAGTGTCTCTAGTGGTTTTCAATCTGGATTCAATTGTATTTAAATAACTCTTGAAAAGAAGCACGGAGGCGGAGTGTTGCTTCCTTTTGCTTTAATGTTAAGGTTTTGAAATTTAACCACCAATTCAAAGCTAAAGCCATCTCGTATTTCTTTATTATATTTCTCAAAGCCGTCCTAAGCGAGAATATTCTCCTCTTCCATAATCCTTACTATATCATTTAGGACGGCTTCTTCTATTTTTTCTTCCACAGAAAATAGACCCTCGGAATAACCCTCTACCTTGAAAGAAATCTGTTCTACCTCATTCTCACCTATTGCCCTTTTTATTGTGTGTTCAAATGGCCTGTAGCGAAACTTTCCATATATATAGATAAATATGAAAAGTTAATAAGAAACGGGGTATTCGGGATTTATGCGAATTATTTTTAGATGGATACCTGATTACATAAATCGAAGTATAGATAATTGGCGACTTAGGCAATAGTAGGTAAGGTAAAAAGGTATATTTTGTGATACAATTTTGACATAAGAACAGCCAAGGAGAATATTTATGTTTGAAATCGATGAGGTTGAAGAAATATTAGAGGAAATTGCTATGGAGCTGCCACAAGCTCTCTACAATGAACTAAACGGCGACATTCTCCTGCTTCCCCAAGTGAAGAGGAATCCTGTGGGACGCAACGACGACCTTTACATCATGGGAGAATACCACAGTGGTGGGAGCATGGGCCGATATATTGTCATTTATTATGGCTCCTTTATGGAGGTATATGGCCATTTGGGGAAGGAAGCTTTAAAAAAGAAGCTTGCCCATACTTTACACCATGAATTTACACATCACCTTGAATCTTTAGCCGGTGAGCGGGAACTGGTGAAAGAAGACGAAAGATTCTTAGAGGATTATATGAGAAGAAAAGGCCGCAAATAATTTGATTGGATTCAAAGGAGAGGATTGGAAAAAATTAAATACCGGTTAAACATCCTCAAGCATTTCTTTTACACAGGTTAGAAGCGTAAAAAGGCCCACATTACTCGAATGGCCTGACCCAACAATTTACCCGACAAGTTTAAACACCTGTACAGAAGGGGTATATATCTGATATTATATATTTTAAATAGCATGTAGCGGGGACGGCTTTTT
>CAZVFS010000127.1:0-4431 GCA_964626575.1 uncultured Alkaliphilus sp.
AAACGAGTTCTAGGCGATATTTATGTTCCTCTAAAAACGGCTTAAGCAGTTTAGCCGGAGAAAGATAATTATTTATTTAAAAGCAGAAAAAGAAACTAATAAACCTATTTCCAGTCAGCAAGCACATAACATATTGTCTAATGCAGGGAACATGTGTGGAATTGAAGGATCTGTTTCGCCTCATACGCTACGAAAAACTTGAGGTTGCTGGGCCTGGCAGACAGGGGTATCACCTGTTCTGATCATGGAAGCGTTAAATCATGGCAGCATTCAAATTACAAAAAGATACTTAGGTATTCTGCAGGAAGACTTAGATAATATATATGTCATATTGACTATTAAGTAAGGAGGTGGATTATGGAGGTTTTTGATAATGTAAACAAAAGAGTTTATGAGGACTTTAAAAAAGAAATAAAAGAAAAAACTATGATATCAATGGCTTCTGCTTATTTCTCCATATATGCTTACCAGGAACTGAAAAAAGAACTAGAAGAAGTGAAGGAATTTAGATTCATATTTACAGAACCTACTTTTACCGAAGAAATGGCTGAAAAGAAAAGCAGGGAATTTTACATACCTAGACTTTCAAGGGAAAAAGGCATATATGGAACGGACTTTGAAGTAAAACTTAGGAATGAACTTACACAAAAATCTATTGCAAAAGAATGTGCAGATTGGATAAAAAGAAAAGCAAGTTTTAAATCCAATAGGACCCATGGAGTAATGGGAGGCTTTTTAACTTTGGAAAACGGTAAAAACAAATATAGTTATGCACCTATGCAGGGTTTTACCCTAGCTGATATAGGCAGGGAAAAGGGCAATAATATTTATAATATAGTCCAAAAATCAAAGAGCCCTATGAGTGATGTTTATTTAAAAATGTTTGAAGAAATATGGAACGATGAAGAAAAACTGGAGGATGTTACAGAAGAAGTAATGACCAATATAAGTGCCGCCTACCAGGAAAACAGCCCCGATTTAATATATTTTTTTACCCTCTATAATATTTTTAATGAATTTCTGGAAGACTTATCAGAAGACAATCTACCCAATGAGCTTACAGGTTTTAAGGACAGTAAAATTTGGGATATGCTTTATAATTTCCAAGAAGATGCTGCCCTTACTATAATAAATAAACTTGAAGAATATAACGGTTGTATCCTGGCCGATAGTGTGGGCCTAGGAAAAACTTTTACTGCTTTAGCTGTCATTAAATATTATGAAAACAGGAACAAATCTGTTCTTGTTTTATGCCCCAAAAAACTGTCGGAAAACTGGAATACATACAGGAGTAATTATGTTAATAATATCCTATCAGAAGATAGGCTTAGATATGATGTACTTTTTCATACGGATTTATCAAGGGAAAGAGGACAATCAAACGGCATAGACTTAGAAAAGATTAACTGGGGAAATTATGACCTGGTTGTAATAGATGAGAGCCATAACTTTAGGAATGGCGGTCAAATATATGGTGATGAAGATAATAAAAAAGAAAACAGATATTTAAGATTATTAAACAAGGTCATAAGGCAGGGAGTAAAAACTAAAGTCTTAATGCTTTCGGCAACCCCTGTAAACAATAGATTTTTAGACCTTAAAAATCAATTGGCTCTGTCTTATGAAGGTGAGAGTCATAAATTACAGACAAAATTAAATATGGAAAAATCCATTGACGAAGTTTTTAAATCAGCTCAAGGAGCCTTTACTTTCTGGTCAGATTTAGAGCCTGAGGACAGAAGCACCAAAAGATTGCTGAATATGCTGGACTTTGATTTTTTTAAAATACTGGACAGTGTTACTATTGCTAGAAGTAGAAAGCATATAGAAAGATATTATGATACTACAGATATTGGTTCTTATCCCGAAAGATTAAAACCTATTGCCATAAGAGAAAATTTAACCAGCTTAAAGGGTGCAGTAAACTACAATGATATTTATGATGTGTTAACATCTTTAAATTTAACCGTTTATACTCCGTCCCTATACATATTACCTTCATGTTTAGAAAAATATGAAAATAAAACAGGCATTAAGGCAGAAAATCTTACCCAATCAGGCAGAGAAAAAGGGATACAAAAACTAACAAGTATTAATTTATTAAAAAGATTAGAATCTTCAGTACATTCCTTTAAATTAACTCTTTTAAAAGTAAAAAATTATATAGATTCAACTATGGAAATAATAGAAAACTTTGATGGTCATGCCAGCTTAGATTTAACGGAAATCCAAAGTGGGGATGATTTTGATTATGATGATTTGAATACTGAGTATTTTACTGTGGGCAGAAAAATTCAAATTGATTTAGAAGATATGGACTATAAATCTTGGTATAGAGAACTAAAAGAAGATGCTGAATATTTAGAAATATTAGCTGCTATGATAGAGGACATAGAGCCAAAATATGATAACAAGCTAAATAGGCTCCTTAAACTGATAGATGATAAGATTAAAAATCCTATAAATAAAAACAATAAGAAACTCTTAATATTTACAGCCTTTTCTGATACTGCCGAATATTTATATGAACAAATAGCTCCTTATGCCTTGGAAAAGCATAACCTAAACACCGCCCTTATAACAGGTTCTGTTGATGGCAGAACTACTCTTAAGAAATTTAAAGCAGATATGAATCGGGTCCTAACCTGTTTTTCTCCTGTATCAAAGGATAGGGAGAGCCTACTACCTAATGAAAAAAGAGATATAGATATATTAATAGCCACTGATTGTATATCAGAAGGACAAAACCTACAAGACTGTGATTATTTAGTGAACTATGATATTCATTGGAATCCGGTAAGAATAATACAGAGATTTGGTCGAATAGATCGTATAGGAAGCATAAACTCCCAAATACAATTAGTGAATTTTTGGCCGGATTTAGATTTGGATGAATATATAAATTTAAAGGCTAGAGTAGAAATGAGGATGAAAATATCTGTAATGACATCTACAGGGGATGACGATTTAATTAACCAAGAAGAAAAAGGAGATTTAGAATATAGGAAGGCTCAGCTAGAAAAACTGAAAGAAGAAGTAGTTGATTTAGAAGAAATAAGTGGTGGCATATCTATAATGGACCTTGGCCTAAATGATTTTAGGCTGGATTTAATATCTTATCTAAAAAAATATGATAAGCCTGAATCTATACCCAAGGGTATCCATAGTGTTACCAGTTCTGAAGCTGATATAGAACCGGGGGTTATTTTCGTACTTAAAAATATAAATGATAATGTAAACAAAGACCATCAAAATAGGCTACATCCCTTTTATATGGTCTATATTTCCGATTCAGGAGATATAGTAACCAATCATTTAGAGCCGAAGGAAATGTTAGATACTATCAGATATCTATGCAGAGAGAAAAAAGATATAGATAGGAAAGCTACAAAAGCCTTTAATAAGGAAACCGGGGATGGTAAGAAAATGGATACCTACTCAGAACTTTTATCCCTATCCATAGATTCTATTATAGATGTTAAAGAAGAAAAGGATTTGGATAGGTTTTTAAGTGGCAAAGCTATTAGTTTTTTGGCAGATAAAATCAGTGGATTAGACGATTTTGAATTAATATCATTTCTAGTTATAAGATAGGTGATAATATGCTTGGATTAGGTGAAAGTACAAAAATCAAAAAGATAATACCAAAGAAAATTATATTTGAAAAGTTTAAAAAAGATTTGAATCCAAATAGAAGAAATAGCTTTAATGATGAAATTTCAAGGGTTACATTAACAAATGAAATATCACCGCATTCTTTAAATATAGAAGAAGGAAAAGAAATAAAGAATGTATTTGTTATAAAGTTAGATGTAAAAAAAGAAAAAATATCAGATGTAAATATATCTATATTGTCAAGATTTTTCGGACAAAAGATTCTATATTTAATAAGCTATGAAGGCCGGGGGAGATTAGCAATCTTCCAAGAAAAGCTATTTCAAACAGATTACCAAAATATTGATGAAATTCAGATAGAACTTGAAGGGCTGAATTTAGATACTATATGGGAGAACCTGGTCCTATCCATATCCGGTTATGAAATCCAAGAAGATAAAACCTTAGAAGAACAGATAAAAATAGAAGAAAAAAGAAATAAACTAATCAAGCAAATAGAAAGACTGGACAGGCAGGGAAGAAGGGAATCCCAACCTAAGAAAAGCTTTGAAATATATCAGAAAATGAAGAAGCTTAAAAAAGAATTGGAGGAATTATAATGGAAAAACTTAAACTGGAGACCAAGAATTTAGCCAAAGAAAAATTTAACAAGCTAATAGAACTTTTTCCTAATGCCTTAACAGAAACCATAGTGGGCCAAGATGAAAATGGTAATGACATTATAGAAAGGGCCATAAATGCTGATATATTAAGGCAGGAAATATCAGAAAATGTTTTGGAAGGCAGGGAGGAAAGGTATGAATTCACTTGGCCGGA
>CAZVFS010000128.1:0-4418 GCA_964626575.1 uncultured Alkaliphilus sp.
AAGTGGTAGGGGACATCGATAAGGATGCACGTGTTTATCTCTTCGGGTCCAGAGTATATGAGGATGCGAAAGGTGGGGATATTGATCTATTGATACTATCCCAAAGGTTGGCGCAAGGGGATTCAAATAAAATCAGACATAGATTATGGGATATTATGGGCGAACAGAGGATTGATATTGTTATCGCCAAAGATGACACTCATCCATTTACAAAGATTGCCTTGAAAGGTGGCATATTACTATAGGAAGTTTATTCTTGAAAAACATCAGATGTATCTTTCCTGGTTTAAGGGGGGTATATTACTGTAAGAAGAAGCATCTATAGGTTCAGGTAATTCTTTAGAGGGGGTTTTATTATGGGAAGGGATGAAAAACAGTTGTTGGCTGAAGAGTTAGAACTGTTGGAGTATGCTAATGATATGCTAACTTATTCTTACAATACATGTAGAAACATCGGCATAAGGGAAGATTATACCTTTGAAGAACTGGACAAGTTTGAAGCCCTGACCGGCCGTTTTGCCAGAACTAGCGATATGTTAATACAAAAGATATTCAGATTGATCGATATTATAGAATTAGAAAGGCCCGGCAGCGTGATTGATAGAATCAACAGGGCAGAGAAACGAGGGCTCATATCTTCATCAGAGGCTTTTAAGGATATCAGATACTTAAGAAACGATATTTCACACGAATATATTCCAACGGCTATTGAGCAGATGTTTGAGAAGGTATTGGAATTGGCACCGTATATTATAGACAGCGTTAATAGAGTAAAGGAATATTCTAAGACGATTATTGATAAAAACAAATAGATATAAGGCGAATAAATAAAAAAAGGGAATGGGCGAAAGGATAAAAATAAAAAATTAGAAAACTGGGTTGAATTTAAGGTAGTAAATATACATCAGGGGAAAAAGCATACGGATGGGAGGAATAAAAGGTGAAAAAATCTATTGCACTGCTGTTGGGCGGAGCAATACTGATTATAAGTCTGATGCCGTTTATGGCGGAGGCAAGCAGTTCTTATAATGCGATTATAGATGAAGTAATTAACAAAGTGATGGAGAAAAAAGCGAAGGGGGACGATTTTTATTATAATTTAATGATTACATATAAGGATCAAATTAATAAAGATACATTGCCACTTTTATATAATAGTGTGCTATCAGATGTACAGAGGGCTAAAATAGAGAGTGAATACGGCAATGTGACGGAAGAACTCGACAATATAACCGATTCGGACATAGAAAATGTAAAAAACAAAATAAATACCCTTATATCAGGTAATGAGAACGGTTCACCTACAGGTGGAAATGAGGGGTCCACAGTTACCGAACCGAAAGAGGACAAGCCGGATGAAGGGGAAAAACCAGAAGGTGATAAGCTGGGAGAAATAGAGGAAAAGCCGGTTGTTGAGATAAATTTTACGGATATTTCGTTCTTATGGCAAGAAGCCCAGGATGCAATCAATTTTATGGCCGGCCGGGGGGTACTTCAAGGAAAATCAAAGGGCATATTTGCGCCGAATGATTCTATTACCAGGGCAGAATTTGCTAAAACAGTAGTAGTGTTGTTAGAATTAGATAATGATACGGAAATTGCCGGCAGAAATTTTAAGGATGTGGATAAAAACAAATGGTATCATGAATATGTACAAATTGCTTTTAAACATGGAATAATAGAAGGAAGGGATGAAGAGACATTTTCTCCAAATGATTGCATTACAAGACAAGAAATGGCAGTAATGGCGGCACGTATAATGAAATTAATAGACAAGGCAGAAATACTACTACCCCTACAGGCAAAAGAGATGATAGAGTCCTATGCAGATAGCACTCAAGTAGCAAGCTGGGCAGAAACAGGAATGGCATTAGTAGTTAAAAACAAAATAATTCAGGGCAAGGATGGAAACAAACTGGCACCAAAAGACAATGCAACAAGAGCGGAGGCAGTTGTTATTCTAAAAAGGCTTTATGATTTTTTAAATGATTAGTTAACGTAAGCTATAATTTAAAATCGGGGTAATCATAAGGAGGTGGCATAAACAAAGGAGTAGAGGTAAAAATTAAAGGAAGAGAAGAACGATTGGAGTGAAAAAAGGGAGGATGAAAATGAAAAGAAAGATATCAATTGTTTTGATACTGGTGATAGTTTTATCCATGTTTAGTGGATTTGTATATGCGGAAGGAGCAAAAAGCCCCGTTGATGTATTAAATTTAATAGGGGGGAAAGTCAAAATAGTATCCGGGGGAATCTTAGCGCTAGATATTTTTGATTATTATTTAACTCCAGAGAAAATAAATGAATTGCAAGGTGAAATAAAAGACTATGAGCAATTAAAAACAGGGTTGAGTTCAGATGGGCTAACTAAAGATATGATTAAATCCCTTATGAATTTTGCAAAAGGATTAAGTTCAGCAGATTTAGAGGATATCGGATCAAAAAAATCAGAAATTATAAAAATAGTGGGGGATGGCCTAGTTAATAGATTTCGAACAATTAGGGATCAAAAATCGAATTCAGATTTTGCTTATGAAGTAATTGAAGAAATGATTACTAAATCCAACGTAGTAGGATATGATACATATACCGGCAAGTTTACAGTTAATTTTGCCAGTTATAAAAATGAAAATACAATAAAAGGCTATTTAAGCACAATGTTTCCGGAAACATTTGGAGATGATAGTAAAATAAATGAGGGATTAAATACCGCACAGAAGATTTTAGTATATATTTTAAATGATGATGAGGATTTTAATACTTACAAGGAGGCTCTAAAGGGATTATTAAGGGGATATAAGGGCTTTTATGAAGAGTATTCCAGTGCACCAATCCCGGACGACCCAGGTGACGATGAACCTTCAGATGATCCCGGCGGTAGTAGTGGCGGTGGTGGTGGCGGCGGTGCTAAAACAGAAACTCCATCGGAAGAAGAAACTAAGGTAGAAGACGGTAAAGCACAGGTAGAGTTAGGTAAAGACGCGGTAGAGGTAAAAACCGGAGATAAGGGACAGTCAGTAGTAGCGGTTAAATCTGAAAGTATTAAAGCCGCTGTGGAAGACTTAGCAAAAATAGTTAAGGAAGATCCAACAGCTAAACCAACAGTGATAATTAAACTTGACGATGTGGAAACAGCTGCTATGGAAGTGTCGGTGCCAAAGGATGCAATGACAAAACTCATTGAAAATAAGGTAGGATTGGTGATTGAATCCAAATCATTATCTTATGAAATTCCGGCTGAGGCTCTACAATCCGCATTGAAGGATGTGCCTGAAGATGCCCAAATAGAATTCAGCTCCGAAATCATTTCCGTAGAAGAAGCGGAGAAACTCTTCACTGACGAGAATATAGCTAAAACAGCCAAAGTAATTCAATTTAGCTTATCTATTAAAGATAAAGATGGAAATGAAATCGGCAAGGTTAATAAGTTTGATGCCAAGATTCAAATTTCGATTGAAATAGAGGAAGCTGATGGAAATCCGGACTTACTGGGAGTATTCTATATCAATGAAGAAACAGGCGCATTGGAGTTTGTCGGCGGCAAAATTAAAGACAACAAGATTATTGCAGCGATAGACCACTATAGCAAACTTGCGATGGCGGAATATGATAAAAGCTTTAGCGATATAGAAAAGCACTGGTCAAAGGATTATGTAAAATCTATGGTGGCTAAGCATGTAATAGACGGATTTGAGGATAACACATACAGACCTGAGGATCAGCTGACCAGAGCACAATTTGCGAAACTTCTCGTAGAAGCCTTGGAATTGGACATGGTTTTATATGAGGGAGGTTTTGAAGATGTAGATGCCACCCATTGGGCAAAAGACTATATTGCAACAGCGAAACAACAAGGCATTATTGCCGGATATGGAGACGGTACATTTAAACCGGGTCAATTCATCAATAGGTCAGAAATGGCTACAATGATTACGAATGCTTTAAGATTGAACAAAAACGCGAGTGCAACAGGCTTGAAAAAATTCCAAGATGTACAGGAAATTCCGGCTTGGGCGGTAGAATATATGGCACCTGTGGTAGCAGAAGGGCTGTTAGTCGGCAGTGATGGAATGTTAAATCCGTTAGGATATGTAACAAGAGCAGAAGCGGCTACTATCACTTATAGGGTGTACAACAGATAACAGATAATCTGTTAGAAATTTTAGATAATTATAAATGGATAACCTCCAAAACAGGGGTTATCCATTTATGTTTTGCTGATTTTTATGTCCAAACCGGGGTCGGTTTGGAGTGACTCTTTACAGGGCACACAAACACACCCCATGGGAAGCAAACTACCGAGCGTTCCCATGAGGCGTGCTATTTATTTTATATTTTTTTAAAACTAGTCAAATTTGAATCCTTTAAAACAAATTCTTAATTACTTTTAACAATCCTGAAGACTCCAGGAATACGGC
>CAZVFS010000129.1:0-4378 GCA_964626575.1 uncultured Alkaliphilus sp.
AAATGTCTTTCGGCTATATGGCTATCTCACTGATTGGGTTATTGGCAAGCATTCCCTACTGGAAAATGCTAGGCATGATTAAATAACCCTTATTTCAATAAAGGCTTTTACCTGAAACAAATTAATATATCTGAATAATAATATAGTTAAATAGGCAAACCGCTGATGTAAAATGTCAGCGGTTTGTTATATGTGTGCTGCCTCTATGCCATTGTTTTCCCATGCGAAATTTTTTCCACCCTGTTTTTACCCCGTTTTTTAGCTAAATAAAGGGCCTCATCCGCTAGTGAAAAGTATTTTTCAAATCCATGTTCCGCGGTTGCTTGCAATAAAGACACGCCGAAGCTGGCAGTAATATATAATACAGTCGAATTTATGATGAAAGCCTTTTCGGCAACTAGATTTCTTAATTTTTCCGCTAATTGAAATCCTTCCTCTAAAGAAATCCTTGATGCCAGGATAATGAATTCCTCACCACCAAATCTGGATACGATATCGGATTTTCTAACATTGTTGATAATTAATTGGGCCAGTTGTTTAAGTACTTGATCCCCTATCAAATGGCCATAAGTATCATTTATATTTTTAAAGTTATCAATGTCCAAAATTATAATCACGGATTCATGCCCGTAACGCTGTATGGAGGATAATTCCTTTTCAACTATTTCATTAAAAAAATGTCTGTTGTAGAGGTTGGTCAGCGAATCATAATAAGCCATCAGTTTTAATTGTTTTTGTTGCATTTCTATATGTCGTTTTTGGGTGATATTGGTATAATTGTAGTACCAACTTATAACACTAATTAAAAAACCGAGAGCAATAATTGTAGCTCCATTGACCCTGTTGGACAGCAGTACTTGTTGGTCAGTTATGGTCAAAGCTATTAAATAATAGTAGGCCAGATAGGAAGCTACATAAATAAGGGCAGAAGCCAATGGTCTGATCAGGAAAACAGCGCCAAAAACTATACTGACGATTAAAAGAGGAGTGATGTTTGTAGTTACCAGTTGATCAATGGTTACGATGACAATACCGGAGACCAGAATAATAATCGGAATTATGTATTGTAAGGTATGGATAGTTGTACTGGATTGTTTTGTGTTTTTTAATCTGTAGGTTATTCGTGCCGAGGGGACGTTTCGCCTGTCATCAAATATTTCTCTGCCATCATCGAAACATTTCCCTTCCCGGTTATAAACGTATTTTCTTAACCTCATCCATAAACGCCTTTGTGCGATCAAAATCCACAGGGTTTCTCCAATTATTATCCTTTTTAAACCAACTGCCGACAATTGCACCATCTGCAACACTCAGTAAGCTGTTTGCGTTATCTAATGTCACGCCGCTCCCAAGCAAAATCGGCAACGATACTGTTTTTTTACAATCACGAACTTTTATCTCATCAGGTGCTGTTCCAGTTTCAAACCCTGTGATTATCAAGGCGTCTGCTCCCTGTTCCTGTGCATCAATTGCCAGTTCGTTGACTTGTCTATCGGAAACAATAAAGTGGCTACCATGTTTTACGTTTACATCGCATAGAAAGTAAATATCGTTTGCATCAAGAAATTTTCGATAGCGTGCAAGTGATCCGCCAATTCCTTCTGTCAGGCCTGTATATGATATGTAGGCGCCGACAAACTCGAAAACCCTGATCCAACGTGCACCGGCGGCTACCGCAGCGGCCATTGCCGCATGTCCGCCATTCAGATGACAATTGATCCCGACAGGAACGGAAACGGATTGATTGACGGCTAAGGTTGCAGCCGCCAAAGCTGCGCAGGTTTCATATCCGACATCTTGTCCTTTACTGTATGGATAATCCCATATGTTCTCTATCTGTACGCCGTCTACTCCTGCTTTTTCCAAAGTGACGGCTTCCTGAACCGCTGACTCAATTACTTTTTGCATAGGCATATTTGTTTTATCATATAGGGGTGATCCCGGTAGCGGGCGCAAATGGACCATTCCAATAACCGGTTTCACATTACTAAAAATTTTTGTTAGACAATTTTTCAATTATATCATCCTCTCATATCAAATCTGACAATCCAGGCATCTTTTATGTAATCTTCAATAATTTTTCTTGATAAATTAAACCAGCTTTTACAGTTGTCCAATATGATGGAATCCCCTGTTACAACTCTTTCCATATCAGAAAGAATGGGGTCCGGATTCCGCACCAGCTCTACTTCTGTGGGCATGTTCCATACTTTTGAATGATTTAGAATCCTATTTTTCAGCCTTCCGGAGTTCGAAACCGGTTCATCTAAAAAAAATTTAACCTGCGGAACGTTGAATTCATTTAGAACCGTGCCAATAAGGCCTAGGGCTGTTTCAGTTTTATCAATAGGTTTATATGTGCCCCTCAGACCGGCTAAGTCCCTTAAAACACCATCCTTACCTAATATAAGAATACTGCCTGACAGTGCAACCTCAAGGGATATTATAATATTAAATCCGTCTATAAACATACACCCGTGTTTAGCTTTTTCCAGGGGAAGTAATGCAGATTTCCTTTTTTTATATTGTGTTTCCATTGCTGTTGCCCTTCTGAGCGCCAGTCTTTGCCGCGAAGACAACAGATAATGATCACCAACAAAGTTTACAGCAGTACCTATCTTGTAATCCCGATCTAAAAGCCATTGGATTTCTTCCTGGGCAACCCCCAGATTCATAACAGCTTCCCTGGAAAAGAATCTTTTATCCCCGGGGTCAAAGCCCCTTCTTCCATTATTAGAAGCCACAAAAAATTCCTCCCCGTATTTGTACCCTTTTAATTAGTATATATTATTTTGAATAACATAGATATATTTTCTCCCTTTAGCTACATCAGGTTTTGAGGGAAAAAATAGTTTGACTTTCGAAAGTAAATAACCAAGGCCTGATCCCATATATCACATATTATACCACCTTATACCAGTATAATACTATATTTACATCTAGTATAATAAGACTTAGATTATGAACAACCGAGGTGGTAAATATGGACAAGCGCTATGATAAACTCGGCATAAATCTGTTTATCCTTTCTATTGCAATAATTTTTTTATTATATATTACATATTCATTAAGAAATTACTATGACTATAGTTTTAAAGCAGACAACAATCTCCTGATGGAAGCTGATGAGGCGGTCCCTGAATCTGCACCACACGAAGGGGATACGAGTGCGGCAGACGTAAATCCGGCTACATTACCCACAGAGGAATCAGGGAATATTCATGAGGAACAAAACATAGAAAGCGACAATGACATTGATAATGTAGACACCGATACAAAAGAAACTGATGTCGCTGAAGAAACCCGATCAGAAATTGAAACTACGGTAAAAAAGTCAAAGCAAGAAGAAACTGAAATAGAAACTACGGAAGAAAAGCTGAAACAAGAAGAAACTGAATCCAAGCCGGGAAAACTACAGACTATGGGGATGGCAAGTGGGGAAATCACAACTACCGGAGGTAAACCACAAAAGGATGTAAATTTAGACGGCACATTAAATAAATATGTTCTGAACATAATTAAAACCTATGAGGTAGGCAACTACCCGTATCTTTTAAACAATGATTATCAGAATTATAATGGGGTTACGGAAAACTTATATTATAATGGGGAACTGTTACTGAAGGCCAACCCAAATGGTAATAAGGCAAGTCATTGTACCGGTATCACCTTTGAGGTGTTTTTCAAGGCAATGCAAAATAGGAATAGGGATTTGGGAATAGATATAAATAATTTCAACGGAATGAACAAAGAGGAGCTATATGATTTTGCACTTACTTGGTATGTGGCTAAGGGGTCGGAGGATATAAGCAATGTGGCACATGCCATGGAAAAGTATGGTGTAGGAAAGAAAATACATAATATGGAGGAATTAAGGGCGGGAGATTTTATAAATTTTAACAGAGAGAATGGCACAGGACATTGTGCGGTTTTTATAAACTGGATCAGAGAAGAAGATAAAATAGTAGGAATCAGGTACTGGTCAAGTCAAGGCTCCACTAACGGTATAGATTATAAGGAAGAATATTTTAATGTAAAAAAAAGAGATGGAAGTAAGTATGGTAATGTTATGATGGATGACTTCTATATGGGCAGAATAGGCTCGGTAAGTGAATACAGAGGTTTTAAGTAAAGTTGAAACAGGGCAGATTTGCCCTGTTTTTTTGTCGGGGGACGTTTCGCTTGTCATCAAATAAGCGGAACGTCCCCGTAGCATTGGGATGACAAGCGAAACGCCTCCATGGCACACCACCCATGGCACCCCCGAAACCTTGCCGTGCAACTATGTATAATAAACGGAAACAGAGGGAAAATATACCCGGGGATAAATACTAAAATGTGGGAGAGAAGCCATGGTATATAAATCACAGATTGGAAC
>CAZVFS010000130.1:0-4301 GCA_964626575.1 uncultured Alkaliphilus sp.
ATAGCATGATAATCTATGCCTATGGTAAAATCGCAAGCAGGTCAAAAAGGATAAGTAGGATTAAATATAATCTCCCAGTATCAGCCTCGTTATTCCTTCTGGCGATATTTGTAACATGGATCGTTTAAGTGACATAGGTGATAGGGAGACAGGTTTACTATCACATGAAGGTGATGGCATGGCAGGGGTGACAGGGGTAACATGTGACAATAAATCTGTCCCCCCGTTACCCGTAGAGGGGATTGTATTAGCCGCCGGATTTTCCAGCAGGGCCGGTAGAAATAAACTAGCATTAGATTTCGGCGGAAAGCCCATAATCGAAAGATGTATTTTAAGCATGTACGATGCTTGTACTAGAATAATAGTGGTCGGCGGGCATAGAATAGAAGATATAAGGCCTTTGGTGACTAAGTATCCTAAAGTAGAATTGATATTTAATCCGGATTTTGAGGATGGAATGTTTAGTTCAGTAAAAAAGGGATTATCAAAGGTGACCAAGGAACGATTTTTTATTACGCCGGGAGATTATCCCATGATAAGTAAAAATACCTGTGAGAAAATGCTGGAAATAGATGAAGACATAGTACTACCGGTATTCAATGGCAAAAGGGGCCATCCGGTATTAATGAAAAGCCATTTCATAAACGAAATACTATCTGATAATACCCTGGAAGCCATGAGGGATTTCATAAAGACAAAGCCATCCTATAGACTGCATGTGGAAGACGAGGGTGTGTTACTGGATGTAGATGATATGGATGACTATTTTAAGGTTCTTGATAAAATGCAGAGCAAAAAGCTGATTAGGATTTGATAATCCCAACCGGCTTTTTAAATTGATCTGAAATCGTAGAAGCCTGGGGAAGCATGAGGAAGGATTAACCAGTTTTCACTTGACAAGCACATACAATAATCTATAGTATATGAAATAATACAAACAGATTAAACATATGAAGATAAAGAGAAATAGAGAAAAATAGTTAAAATAACGGAAATTTTTGAATCCAAAATTGAGGAATTTTTAAAATTGAAAGGGGGATTTTGTATGAGATATAAAATATTATTTAAAGATGGGGTAGCTAATGTAGACAAGAAACTATTAAGAAAGATACAATCCAAACACAGTAACGATATAGAGGGAATAAATGATCTTTATGATCAGCTGATTCTACATGGTACCTGCGATAGTAAAATAGCATCAAGAATTTATTATGTGGCTTACACATTGGCTTTGGAAAATATAGAATTAATACTAGTAAGGGTGAATTAAACTACGGTATGTACATGACAGTACCTTTTAAAAAGGGGATGGCAATGCGTCCCCATGCCATCCCTTGCTATCCATGCCATTCATGGTGAATGATGCATCAGGAATCGTCCCCGGTGCATTTTCTAAGCCTTTACAGTTTTTCCTACCGGTTCTGCTAATAAAAATTTTATATATGCAACCAATACATACAAAACAAACAAAACAGCTACTAATTCCTGAAATTTTACCACGTATTTTAACCAGTATATTGGATTGTTGGATCCGACTAAAAATCCATTAGTAAGCTTAATTGCAATCCCACTGATTGCAAATGGGAATGTGTAAGAAGAAGCACTTGGATAAAAAGGCAACTTTAATAGTTTTGGCATTTGCAGCAATACTACTATATACATAATTAAAGATAGGATAGCCAAAAAACCTACAATAATCATGTTTTTATCTTGAAAAGAATTCATATAGCCAACCAAACAAAGACTAGCCGGCGCTGCAAATATGCCTATTGTAGGCAAAGCAGGTCTCGGAATTCCCTTTATTTTTATAATCCTGTATAAAACTATCGGTAACAGGATCAGATAACAAACGAATCCAAACCAAAACAAATACTGTCCAACAACAGTTTTATTATATGCAGGTGCTGTTACGCTCCCTATTACAATCCCCACATAGAGGACAAACCAACTTGGGAAAACATTTTTAATATCAAAATTAAACACATACTTTGTTGTGAAATATAGTATTAACGAGGCATTTAATATAAGTCCTATTATCCACATAACATAAGAAAATGAAGGTTGATAGGGCTTAATATATGTGGCCAAAAGTATAATACCCATGGGAAGGGGGGCTGATGCACTAGCTATGACCACATTATCCATATCCTTTTTTATACCCTCGGGGTCCATCACTATTCTGGCCATAAGTAATAATAACAAAATTCCGGATATCATTCCTAATATGTTTCGATATATATCTCCATAAGACTGAACAAGATTACCTAGGGCAGCTAAGCCTAGCATCAATCCCGCCATTGGTATGGGCACTTTTCTAATTTTTCTTTCCATATTTATCACGCTCCCGGTTAGTTTTAACCTTTTGCAAAATCAATTAATCCGTTTTCGCCTATGAAATTTCTGTTAATTTTAATATACCATTATTAATATGTAATTAGAAATTGGATTTATCTATGGAGAAGATATAGTGTATTCTAGATATGAATATATGGGGAACTAAGGTAATTGCAACTGTTATGGGTATCTATGCCTGGCATATTAGAACTTAAACACAATTTGTGGTTTTTGAGAAATTTGATATAGATTTTCTCAATAATCAGGCTTTGTCTATAAGGATAATCTATTGGTAAATGTATAAGGCATGTTTTATAATATCAGTCAATAAATATTTAAAATTCAGGGGGTATATATTATGGCTACTGATATAATCAATAAAAAAGAGCAGATTCTTGATGAAGTGCAAGCCAGGGCGGAAGAACTTTTCAGAAGCGGCACGTTGTTTTGCAGTGAGTCTGTAGTGTTGACAATAAATGAATTCTTAGGAAAACCGTATGATGATGATATAGTCAAAGTGGCTGGTGGATTTCCAATAGGCCTAGGAAAATCCGGATGCCTATGTGGTGCTGTTTCAGGTGGACAAATGGCCCTAGGTATGGTGTATGGAAGAACCAAGGGTGAGCCAATGGATGAAAAGATGTTTGAAAAGGCCAAAGCCCTTCATGATTATATGAAAGATCAATATAAATCAAACTGTTGCAGGGTAATAACTAAACTTTGGGCTGGAAATGATTTTAAAAGCCCAGAGAGAAAGGAGCTATGTATAAAAATCACAGGAGATATTGCAAGATGGGTTGCAAAGCAACTTATCGAAGACGGACAAGTAGAAATAGGGGATTTTGAATAAAAATATCTGAAATATTTCCCGGATTTAACATACAAAAAGCCGCAAAAATAGCGGCTTTTTGCAATCTTATAAAAAACTGAGGAACAATCCTTTTTAATAGGTGTTCCGGTTTTTAGCAGGCGTGGAAGAGAAACATATAGTACATTAAATAATTTCCAAGCTAGTAAGATTAGGGAGAATTAACCAGTTATCACTTGACAAATGCAAATAATAAACCTATAGTATATGAAATAACACAAACAGATTAAACATATGAAGATAAAGAGAGATAGAGAAAAACAATTAAAATAACGGGAATTTTTGAATCTGAAATTGAGAAATTTTTAAAGTTGAAAGGGGGATTCATATGGGGTATAAAATAATATTTAAGGATAAGGTGGCCAATGTAGACAAGGAATTATTAAAAAAGATACAGTCTAAACATAGTAACGATATAGAGGGAATAAACGATCTTTATGATCAGTTGGTTCTACATGGCACCTGCGACAGTAAAATAGCGTCAAGAATTTATTATGTGGCATACACGTTGGCTTTGGAAAACATAGAATTAATTCTGGTAAGGGTAAATTAAATCTTGGTATGTACATAATGGCACTTTTTGTTCTTGTGCCTCCTTTTTATTTTTTGTATGTATTATTACCAAGTTACTAAAACCGGCAGAAAGGGAAGACTATGGAATATAACAAAATTGTAGAAGGAGTTTTTAAAAAAAGACCAAATAGGTTTATAGCGCAAGTAATAATAGACGGTAAAGAAGAGACAGTTCACGTAAAAAACACAGGAAGATGCAAAGAACTACTTATTCCAAATGCTAAGGCTATATTGGAGGATTGCTCCCATAATTTAAACAGAAAAACAAAATATTCGTTAATAGCCGTATGGAAAGATAATATGCTTGTAAACATAGATTCACAAGCACCTAATGAGGTTGTATTTGAGGGAATTTCAGATGGCAAGATTAAAGATTTTAAATATTATACACATTTAAAGAGGGAAGTAACCTTTGGCAATTCCAGGTTTGATATATATTTTGAAACCGAAAATAGCAAAGGTTTTATAGAGGTGAAAGGGGTTACCCTGGAGAATAGCGGAATATCTATGTTCCCGGATGCACCTA
>CAZVFS010000131.1:0-4290 GCA_964626575.1 uncultured Alkaliphilus sp.
GATGAAACTATTTATATTGACGAAGATGGCGATATAATAAGATTCAGAGACATATATGTAGATGATGAAATAGTTGCAATCACAGAAGATAACGGGTATTATATTGTAGCAAGAAGGGTAATAATCATCACAAGAAGGTAAGACTTTTCATATTAATATATTTAAATTAAAACAATATCTACGGTACCCGGGAGTTATTTTTAGGCACTGATTAAACAAAAATAATTATTGAACTAAACCCCTTACAGGTGAAAATACTTGTGAGGGGTTTTTTACGTGATTTTGTAAAACCTCATGGAACTTTGTGGAATCTTATGGAGCCCTGTGGAACCTTATGGAATTTTGTGGAACGTTTATGGCACATAAGGTTATGAGCCAATGATATACTAGATATAATTATTGGGTGGAGGGACAATGCTGGCCGGTCCCAGATCCCGCAAAAAACAAAAAATATGAAATAAACGGAGGTGAAGGGAAAAACAAGAAGGGATTGAGATTATTAGGGGTAAATTGAGAGAAAGAGGGGGGAATTATATGCTTTGGCAATATTTTAGGAAGAAAAACCTGCCTGTTCTAGGGCATGGTAATACAAGGGGGAGCACTGCAAAACGCCAACAAGGCATGAAATTTACAATGCTATTTAGTTTGATGTTGGCACTAATGTTGATTTTATCCACAATTACTTGTGCCGCATTGGATACAATTTATTTAGGTTTTACATCGGATGTACATAACAAAACTAGCAATTTAACCACTTGGCTTGAAAAGTTAAGTGCACCGATATTGGACCACATGATTTTTGGTGGCGATTATGAGGGGGCATCTGTTGCTCAACAGTGTGTTAATATTGTAAATGATAAATATCCCAGTGCCGATTGTGTGCTGGTGCGGGGTAATCACGATTCGACGAATGAGATTTTTGTACAAGGGCTCGTTTATAATGGTTCCGATTATGCTGTTTATGTCATGGATTCCGCAAACGGGTCTTTCAATACTAACGAAATAACTGCACTGTCAAATCATCTAGAAAATACTATTCTCAGCTCCAAACCTGTCTTTGTTGCAGCCCACCATCCGATTCATTCCAATGGTGGAAGGAGTACAGGTAATGCGGCTGCACTTCTGACAGAGTTAAATAAACATGAAAATGTTATTTTTCTTTGGGGGCATAACCATACGGTCGGGGATTCCTATTATGGCAAAGTTATGACTAAGGGTACTAAAATTAATGGACATACCCAGCCCATCAATTTTACATATTTATCGTATGGGGCGATGGGAGATGGCACTAATGATGCATATGGGCTGCTTGGCACTATCGCAAAAGCTGTTAATGGCACCGAAATTGATTTTGATTATAAAAATCTTTCAGGGAATACCATTAACAATGGTTCCGGAACTGTGTTCATTACAGGTAAAACAGGTGAAACAGGTGAAACAGGCGAAACAGGCGAAACAGGTGGAACGGGCTATGAACTTGTATCTTCTCCACAAAACGGCGAGAGCTATGTAGTTGTAGGGAAATTAGGAACTGAATATTATGCCTTGACTACAGAAGCTGTTAGCGTTGCAAGCATCAACACATTAAAAGGGACACCGGTTACAGTATCCGGAGACTATGTGACTTCATCCGTCACAGACAATATGCTCTGGAAATTTACTACCTCCGGTAAAGGGTTCAATATGAAAAACGGTTCTGATTACTTGAATCGAAGGGCCCAAGCAAATGCGGGAATTTATCTTAACACCAAGAGCGATGGGGCCGGCTATGGCGATTGGATTTATGATACCGGCGATAAAAGCCTAAGAACAGAGAGCACACAAGTTAGTGATAAATTCTATACAATTTTAAAAAGCAGTGGCAGCACATATTATTTTTGCAACGACAAAACCGACAAGAGCGAAATCTATCTTTATAAACTCGGACAAGGGGATCCTGTGGAAACCTATACTGTTAGTTTCAATAGCAACGGCGGCAGTTCGGTTGCATCGGTTAATGTTGTAGATGGGGGCACCGTATCCACACTACCTCAACCTACAAAATCAGGGTATACCTTCGGCGGCTGGTTTATTGACAATAATACCTTTAACAAAGAGTTTACCTTATCAACCGCAGTCACAGCTAACATTACCGTTTATGCCAAGTGGACAGAATCAGTGTTGCCGGAAACCTATTATGAACTTGTATCTTCTCCACAAAATGGCGAGAGCTATGTAGTTGTAGGGAAATTAGGAACTGAATATTATGCCTTGACTACAGAAGCTGTTAGCGTTGCAAGCATCAACACATTAAAAGGGACACCGGTTACAGTATCCGGAGACTATGTGACTTCATCCGTCACAGACAATATGCTCTGGAAATTTACTACCTCCGGTAAAGGGTTCAATATGAAAAACGGTTCTGATTACTTGAATCGAAGGGCCCAAGCAAATGCGGGAATTTATCTTAACACCAAGAGCGATGGGGCCGGCTATGGCGATTGGATTTATGATACCGGCGATAAAAGCCTAAGAACAGAGAGCACACAAGTTAGTGATAAATTCTATACAATTTTAAAAAGCAGTGGCAGCACATATTATTTTTGCAACGACAAAACTAATAGGAGTGAGATTTACCTTTACAAGCTTGCCGAGGTGACACCACCGGCCCAATATACATTAACTTTAACAGGAACAGATTTAACCTCAACACCATCAGCCGGACTGATTGATGAAGGTACACAAGTGACAGTAACAGTGACTTCGGCAACAGGAATGCAGGTTGATACTTTCACTGTAAACGGGGTTGACAAAAAATCTCAGTTGGTAAATAATCGATATACCTTTACCCTCACAGCAGATACAACGGTAGCGGTTACATATAAGCCAATACCCCAGACCCAATACAAACTGACCTTAACAGGAACAGGTTTAACCTCAACACCATCAGCCGGACTGATTGATGAAGGTACACAAGTGACAGTAACAGTGGCTCCATCTACAGGGATGCGGGTTGCTACATTTACCGTTAATGGGGTGGATAAGAAATCCCAGCTGGCAAATAATCAATATACTTTCACCATTACAGTAGATACAACGGTAGCGGTTGCCTACAAGGCGATAAGCACCGGCGGCGGTAGTAATGGTAGTAGCAGTGGAGGCGGTAGCAGTGGTGGAAGCAGCAATGGTGGTATTGACGAAGAGATTATTGTTCCCAAGGATCCCGGAGAAGAGATTCCACCGGAAGTTCCAGATCTTTATCCAAAATTTCAAGATGTACTCGAAACTGACTGGTATTATGAAGCCGTAAAATTTGCTGTTGAAAAAGGATTATTCGTCGGCACAAGCGATACTGCCTTTGGACCCGATACATATATGAGTCGAGCCATGATGGTTACGGTATTGTGGCGTATGGAAGAGAGTCCTATAGTTAATTCTACCAATATTTTTACAGATATTGCAGATGATGCCTGGTATGCAGATGCAGTTTTATGGGCAGATACTAATGGAATCGTCCTAGGTTACGGTGAAGACCTCTTTGGTCCCAATGATAATATAACTCGAGAACAGATGGCGACAATTTTGTACCGTTATGCTGAATTCAAGGGCTATAATATATCGGGAACCGATGACTTAACAGCCTATACCGACATCGACGATATTTCTGATTGGGCCCTGGCCAGCATGAAATGGGCAGTGGGAGAAAAATTGATCACCGGAATGACCGCAACAACACTTGCCCCCCAAGAAAATGCTACACGGGCACAAGTGGCATCCATATTTATGCGATTTATTACTAATGTTATAAACTAAAGGATAGATATTAAAAGATACAGAGGGGGAATACAGAGAAGGAACACAGGGATTGACATTTAGTTCCATCATTAAAATATCAAATTAAGTGAACCGGCTTTAGGGCTGGTTCTCTCTTTTTATTGTTGGAGCAACCTTTTAGTGGTATAACTTGCCAGGGATTTTGCTATTTAAACATGAACTAAGGGTAATCATATTATTAAAGATAATCGAAAAAATTTATGTCGTTATTTGGATTTTCGATATATTTTTGGTATAATTAATACATATGTTTGTATAACAAACTGTCATTCGCAATTTATTATTTATTGATAACAAACGGGGTATACTACCTCAGTGATAAGGTAATACAGGGAATTTAGATCAGGAGTTTGTCTGAATATGTTGGGGAGGGGGTAGGATTTTAATGCGCTTATCTGATAGCGAAGTAAGGGCGATCAAGGAAGTGGTAGGGGACATCGATAAGGATGCACGTGTTTATCTCTTCGGGTCCAGAGT
>CAZVFS010000132.1:0-4232 GCA_964626575.1 uncultured Alkaliphilus sp.
GAAGTAGCTCCGTTGTCCAAGTATACATATTTCATAATATTGTCCCCCTACATAATACGTTCAGTCTTAATTACTCATTGTCCTGAGCATATTTATTTTTCAAACAATCAAATTGGTATTATAAAATTATTATAGTATTTAAAGGAACCCTGTACAATGATTATTGATTTTTTCTATTGGATTGCCATAAGTTATTTGTATAATCTATTTTATTTTTCCCATTAACAATCCAACATCCTGTAAATATTTTTGTCAGAAAAATTGTTATTAAGGTTGTCTATTGGTGTCAACATTTATATAGATATTATTTATTGGCATAATTTCAGAAAAGGCATTACAATTCTGTATAGAAGCATATAAATTTCAAGGAGGAATTGTGATGAAAAAATATGTAAGTGTTTTTTTATTAGTAATATTAATTTTCTCTATCGTCCTGACCGGATGTACCAAGGAAACTTCTTCCGGTGCAACGGGGGATCAAAATGGGGCTGAAACAACAGGTGGGGAAAGCAGTACATTTAAAGCCCAAATTACGTTTAACGGGTCATCTACTTTGGCTCCTGTAATATCAGCTATTGCAACTGATTTCATCGAAGAATATACCACCTGGGACAAGGTAGACTCAAAATTCCCGGCAGAAAACATTGCAATTTATGTTTCAGCAGGTGGTTCAGGCGCAGGTGTCAAGGCGGTACTGGAGGCAACCAGTGATTTTGGTATGCTGGCGAGGGAAATCAAGGACGAAGAAAATCAGAAGATTGGAGAACCCAAGGCATTTACATTGGGTATAGATGCTTTAACAATTTCCGTTAATCCTGAAAATCCCTTGACAAAAATAAGGGACGATTTGTCAATGGAAGAAGTAAAGAAAATATTCGCCGGAGAATATAAATATTGGGATGAAATTGATAGCAGTTTACCACATAAAGAAATGGTAGTGGTCATAAGGGACCTGGGCGGCGGGGCCCATGAAGTGTTTCAAAAAAGCGTAATGGGAGATACAGACGTCAGGGAGGATGCTATTCAGGCACCATCCATGGGAGCATTGGTTACAAAAGTAATTGAAAACAAAGATGCTATAGGCTATGCTTCCTTCGGTATGGTTAATCAAAACAAAGGAAAACTTATTCCACTGAAAGTTGATGGTGTTGAAGCAAGCAAAGAAAATATAGCAAGTGGTTTATATAAAATATCAAGACCCCTTATAGCCGTTAAAAAAGGAGATTTGAGTCCTGAACAACAGGCATTTGTAGATGTGCTTATATCAGAAAAAGGATCCGCAATTATCGAACAGATGGGCTATGTGCCTGTAAATTAAATTCAGGGATATTATTCCCTGGATTTTTGGGGTGAATATATGTACAAACTGATAGACAAGATATTTGATACAGTTATCAAGTTATTAACCCTTTTTTCATTATTGATTTTAGTATTTATAATTATTTTTATACTCAGAGAAAGTATAGTTTTTTTTAAAGAAGTATCGATACTGAAATTTATAACGGGGAGAAAATGGAATCCCCTTAAATCACCCACCAATTTGTCCATCTTAAATATAATATCAGGAACATTATATGTGTCTTTTATTGCAATTATTATAGCATTGCCGATAGGTGTAGGAACCGGACTTTTGTTGTCTATATATACAAATGGCAAGTGGAAGATTATTACAAGAGGAATCATTGATATTTTAGCCGGCATACCATCTGTAATATATGGCTTTATGGGTCTTTTGGTAATAGTTAAATTTTTTGAGGCTGTTTTAGATTTTCCCACAGGTGAATCCATATTAGCCGGAGGGATATTGCTGTCGGTTATGGTCCTGCCCTATATAATATCCACCTGCCTGGAGACCATGGACAATATATATAAAGAAAATTTATCTTCTTCAGAAGCTTTGGGAACATCAAAAATATATATGGCAAGAAAAATTGTACTTCCGGAAAGTAAGAAGGGTATAATAGCTGCCATTATTCTAGCCTTAGGTAGGGCCATGGGGGAAACTATGGCTGTTATGATGGTAATAGGAAATACACCAATTCCTCCAAAACTCCTGGGAAGGGCCCAAACAATCCCCTCTTTGATTGCCCTCGAAATGGGCATGGTTGAAGTGGGAAGCTTGCACTATCACGCTCTTTTTGCTTCAGGATTAGTGCTTATGATTATGCTTTTAATTATAAACATAATTTTTCATTATATTAAAAAAGGAATTCATGTACGGTAAAAAGGGATGGTGCCATGTCGGAAAATATAAGGGGATTACTGTTTAAAATATGGATTATATTGAGCGGGGCGATAGTTCTTTTTTTAACTTTATTCATATTCGGATATATAATCAGGTATGGTTTTCAATCCGTAAATGTTGAATTTATATTCGGCAATCCTAAAGGGATACCTTTAGGTGCGGAAGGAGGAATCTTGCCCGCCATTATGGGAAGCTTGTTTTTAACGGTTATCGCGTGTATTTTTGCTCCCTTATTGGCAATTTCAACATCAATATATATAGTGTATTATTGTGAATCAAAAAGAATTGAAAATATAATTCATATTATAATCCAATGTATGGCCGGTATACCCTCAATAGTTTTAGGCCTTTTTGGATATACACTTTTGGTTGTTAATTTAAAGTTAGAAAGGTCACTTCTATCCGCCGGAATAACCTTGGGAATTATGATTTTCCCATTTATACAGGTTAGGATTGAAAAAGCCTTCAGGGAAGCCAGCAGTACTATAATTAAATCATCCTATGCTTTAGGGGTGTCTAATTCTTATACATTTTTTAAGTTAATACTCCATATGTGTAAGTTTGAAATAGTTTCCGCAATAACTTTAGCAGGCGGGTTTGCAATGGGGGCCGCGGCTCCCATAATACTTACAGGAGCAGTAATATTCGCGCCTGTACCCAAATCCTTGCTATCACCGGTTATGGCCTTGCCTTTTCATTTATATATACTTATAGGAGAAGGCATTTCTCTCGAAAAGGCTTATGCAACGGCCTTAGTTCTTATATCGTTACTTTTTATAATAAATATGGTTTCAATGGTTCTGATTTCTAGAAAAAGGGAGGCCAACTAATGGATATTATTGAATTGGCAAATTTAAATGCGTTTTATGGTAACAAAAAAGTATTAAATAATATCAATATGAAAATAAAAAAGAATAAAATAACAGCTATTATCGGGCCTTCAGGGTGTGGAAAATCCACTTTATTAGCTGTTCTAAACAGGATGATAGAAGAAAATGAAGGGAGCATCGAAGGTAGGGTTATCTTTAATGAAAAAGATATTTCAAATTACTCCGAAAATGAGTTAAGAAGAAAAATAGGGATAGTCTTCCAGAAACCGAGCCCGTTTCCATTATCGATATATGGCAATCTTGCTTATGCCCCTTTGTATTACGGAGTTAAAGATAAAAAGTTGTTAAACGATATAGTTGAAAATAAATTAAAGATTTCGGGGCTCTATGAAGAAGTAAAAGATGATTTTAAAATGTCCGCACTGGAGCTTTCGGGCGGCCAACAACAAAGACTGTGTATAGCAAGAGCCCTTACGGTTGAGCCTGATGTATTGTTGATGGATGAACCTTGTTCGGCACTGGATATAAAAAACACTGCCAATATAGAAGAAATGTTATTAAATTTATTAGACGATTATACAATTATAATTGTTACTCATAATCTTTTTCAGGCGAAGAGAATTTCAGACTATACTGCGTTTATATTAGATGGAGAAGTTGTCGAATTTGGTGAAACAGAGCAGATATTCAACAATCCAAGAGATAGAAGAACCAAGGAGTATATAGAAGGAATGTATGGCTAAAACACCCAGGATAATAACCGCTACCGCCATACTCATTTTATCACTCCCCATCAGTCCTGCCCGCAAAATAAATAAAACTCACATAACAACAAGCATGAAGCGATGGGGAGGGTTCTTTTTGCTTCAGTCAATTGAAAAATATCTGTTCGAAGCAAAAAGAACCGTCCGAGACTGCTGAAAAAGTCCCATTTTTATAAAATCCACCGGGAGGTGTCATTCTGAGCGAAGCGAAGAATCGCGCATTTTTAATACATAAGAGATTCTTCATTCCACTTCGTTACATTCAGAATGACACGATTCGGGACTTTTTCAGCGGTCTCAAACCGTCCTCATTGCTTCACCCATTGCTTCATTATTTTCTTACATAAACCTTCCCATAGCAAATTCACGCAAAAAGGAATCTATGGTTTTTAA
>CAZVFS010000133.1:0-4211 GCA_964626575.1 uncultured Alkaliphilus sp.
GCCTGTATAGAAGTAATGGAGCCTCTTTTTGTTGAGGTAATACGCTCTTGCAAGCCCCCCATCTCTGTGGCTAATGTCGGTTGATATCCAACCGCACTCGGCATACGTCCCAGTAAAGCGGAAACTTCACTACCTGCCTGTGTAAATCTAAATATATTGTCAATAAACAAGAGTACGTCTTGCCCCTCTTCTTCCCTGAAATGTTCTGCTATGGTAAGTCCTGTTAAGCCGACACGTAATCTCGCACCCGGCGGTTCGTTCATCTGTCCGAAAATCAGGGATGTTTTATCTAAAACTCCTGATTCAATCATCTCATGATAAAGGTCGTTACCTTCCCTCGTTCTTTCCCCTACCCCGGAAAAAACAGAAAGGCCGCCATGCTCTTTAGCTACATTATTGATAAGTTCCATAATAATAACGGTTTTACCGACTCCGGCACCGCCAAACATTCCTATCTTTCCACCTTTTAGATATGGGGCTATGAGGTCTATCGCCTTAACGCCTGTTTCCAAAATTTCTGTAGGAATAGTCTGCTCTTCAAAACTTGGTGGTTCTTTATGAATTGAAGAATAGAACTCGGATACAACAGGCCCTTTTCCATCCACCGGTTCCCCTACTACATTCAAAATTCTGCCCAGGGTGGCTTTCCCTACCGGAATGGTTATCGGATTTTTAGTATTCTTCGCTTCCATGCCACGAACCAAACCATCTGTCGGTCCCATAGAAATACAACGAACTATGTCATCCCCAATATGCTGTGCAGTTTCAACTACAACCGTACCATCCTGAGCCTCGATTTCAATGGCATTCAATAGTTCCGGTAAGTTGGCTCCATCAAAATGTATATCTACAACCGGCCCAATTATTTGGACCAATCTGCCTATATTATTTTCAACCATAGAATTACCTCCCTCCTTCTTTAGCTTAATGCATCGGTCCCACTAACAATTTCTGCAATTTCTTGAGTAATAGCGGCCTGTCTTGCACGATGATATTGTAATTGTAAATCACTTATCAGCTCTCCTGCATTATCAGTAGCATTTTTCATAGCCACCCTTCTGGCGCTTTGCTCACATGCGGCAGATTCTGCCAGGGCTCCGAAAATCATGCTTTCTATATATTTAGGTATCAGATAATTTAAAATCTCTTCTGCGGAAGGCTCATATAGCATAAACTTGGTAGCCCCCGGTTTATCTTTGTCCTCTGCAGGTTTTTCCATCTTTTTTGGCTCCAGTGGCAAAAGTCTGGTTGCAGTTGGTTTATAGCTGATAGTAGTTAGAAATTTCGTATAAATTAAATACACTTCATCTACAAGACCCTGATTATATAATTCCATGCATAACTTTCCGATTTTTTTTGCATCATTATAAGTGGGGTTTTCAGTAATGTGTGTGAACTCGCCATCCATCTCATAATTTCTTCTTCCGAAGTAGTCCCTGGCCTTTTGCCCAACGACTATCATAGATACTTCATCTCGTTTTTTTATATTCAAATGACTTTGGACTTCCCTGATAACATTAACATTATAGCTTCCGGCCAAGCCCCTATCGGCGGAGATTATAATATAACAAGTCTTTTTGACTTCCCTTACATCCATAAGACTATGTTTATATCCCTCTCCCTCTTCTTTGTGTTTTTCTTCTTCTCTGATATAAGTGATTATATCATTTATAACATCTTCTATGGTTTGAGAGTATGGTCTTGTTTTATTTAAGAGTTCCCTTGCTCTCCGCATTTTAGTAGAAGCAACTAACTCCATAGCCCTTGTAATTTTTTTTATATTGCTGACGGCCCTCACACGCCTTTTTATATCCCGCATTACTGCTCCGGCCAAATTTCTTCACCCCCCGAAATTAGCGTCTACTACCACATTTTTTTAAAAAGCCTTTATTTATGTCTTATTCCCCGTTTCCCAGGAATTGCTCTCTGAATTCCTCAATAGCTTCTTTTAGTCTAGGTTCCGTTTCTTTTTCAATTTTTCCGGTAGTAGCAATGGAATCTACTATTTCAGGATAACATTCATCCATAAATTTTGAAAGTCCGGCTTCAAATTCTGCTATTGATTTTATTTTTATATCAGCTAAATATCTGTTAATTACAGCATAAATTATAATTATTTGTTTTTCAACAGGTATCGGAACATGTTGGCCTTGCTTTAATATTTCCACAATTCTTTCACCGTGTTCCAAACGTTCCAGGGTTTCCTTATCCAATTCCGAACCAAATTGAGCAAAAGCCTCCAGTTCTCTATACTGTGCAAGTTCAATTCTTATTTTACCCGCCACCTGTTTCATCGCTTTGACTTGGGCGTCACCACCAACCCTTGATACCGAAATACCGGGGTTTACGGCGGGCCTGATGCCGGCATAAAAGAGTTCGGATTCCAAGAAAATTTGTCCATCCGTAATAGAAATAACGTTTGTCGGAATATAGGTTGTAATGTCACCCGCTTGGGTCTCAATGATCGGCAGAGCCGTTAATGAACCTCCACCTCTTTCATCACTCAACTTTGCAGCCCTTTCCAGCAATCTGCTGTGCAAATAGAATACATCCCCCGGATAAGCTTCACGTCCGGGCGGTCTTCTGAGCAATAAGGACATAGCACGATAAGCGACCGCATGTTTGGAAAGGTCATCATATATAATCAAAGCATGCTTTCCATTCTCCATAAATTCTTCACCCATCGCACAACCTGCATATGGTGCTAAATATTGGAGTGATGCCGGATCACTGGCCGTAGCGGATACTATGATTGTATAATCCATAGCGCCATTTCTTTCCAGAATATCTTGTATTTTAACTACTATTGATTTTTTCTGTCCTATAGCAACGTATATACAAATTACATCTGTGTCTTTTTGATTAATTATTGTATCTATAGCAAGTGTTGTTTTACCTGTCTGTCTATCTCCAATAATAAGTTCCCTTTGTCCCCTACCGATGGGTGTCATGGAATCTATAGCCTTTACTCCTGTTTGCAGCGGTTGGTAAACCGGTTCTCTTTCGATAACCCCCGGTGCAATTTTCTCCACTTCGCGGAATTTATTACTATCAATAGGACCCTTGCCGTCTATGGGTTGCCCTAAGGGATTAACAACACGGCCTAATAAGGCATCCCCTACAGGAACCTCCACAATCCTTTTAGTACGTCTGACCATGTCCCCTTCACGAATAGACTCGTCGGAACCCAAAAGAACACAACCGATACCATCCCTTTCAAGGTTCAGGGCTATTCCATATATTTCATTCGGGAACTGTAGAAGTTCACCCGCCATACAATTTTCGAGTCCATGAATTCTGGCAATACCATCTCCAACTCTTATAACGGTACCAATCTCTTTAACCTCTAATTCATCTTCGTATTCCCTGACTTGTTGCCTAATAATTGAGCTAATTTCCTCAACTCTTAGATCAGTTTCCGTTCTCAGATCCATTTATATCACCTCTGTTCCTATACTAATTTTTGGCTTGCAACATTTGCTTCTGCATTTCCTCAAGCCGGCTCTTTATTGTTCTGTCTATTACTTTATCCCCTACTTTTAGGAATGCTCCTCCAATAATATCTTTATCAACCCTACTTCTTAGATGTACATCTTCCCCTAAAGAATTGGCAATGGTTTCCTGCAGCTTAGTTAACATTTCACTGCTTAGAGGTACAGCGGTGACAACCACGGCTTGTACAGCCCTTTTCCCAACCCCTGTCAATTCTACATATTCTTCAATGATTGATTTAACATCATATTTTTTATCGTCAATAGCAGCTTCAGAAAGAGCTTTTGCATATTTTTTTGATACTAATTTTCCCATCTTACATCCCCTACCTCATCGATAAAATGCTGTATCATATTTTTATGTGCAGCCTCATCCAGATCCTTTTCTATAACCCTTGATGCCACGGCAATCGCCAGCGAAGAAACCTCAGCCATCAGTTCTTCCGTCATTTTTTGTCTGTCTACCTCAATCTGTGCTCTTGCTTTTTCCACGATTTCCTCCGCATTTTCTCTTGCTTCCGTAATTATTCTGTTACCTTCAATCTCAGCCGTTTCCGTAGCCTTCCCTATAATTGCAATTCTTTCATTTCTAATATCTTTTAACTGTTTTTCATATTCGGCTTTCAGTTCATTTGCTTCCCTTAACCTGGTTTCTGCCTCGTCGATGTTCGATTCTATACCTTCCGTCCTTTTTTTCATAAATTTTGTAACAGGTTTAAA
>CAZVFS010000134.1:0-4065 GCA_964626575.1 uncultured Alkaliphilus sp.
CTTTTTCCATAGGACACATATAAATCCCCCATTTTCGCTGTACGAAAGTTCCTTTTCAAGTTCCATGCTTATATTGTTTTCTTCCACATCGGGCGGAATAAACAGACACTCTCCGCTATTTATTATTTCTTTACCGTTCAATGATTTCAAGTCACTCATAGATTTAAAATCCGCATATTTAAATATACTGCCCTCCTTTAGTGATTTTAAAACATAGAATTCTCCCCATTTACTTTCCCTATTGATTGTACCTATCAACAGGCGTTCGTTTCGTTTCAAAATCCTGTACATCTCATCATATGCTTTTTGCGGCTCTTTAATAAATTCAAAGGCTGCCATTGAAAAAACCCCATCGAAACTTTCGTCAGAAAAATTTATGTTATACACATCCGTGTTATAAAATTCAATATCTAAATTCCTCTCCTTAGCCTTTTCCCGCGCCCTTTTGAGCATCTCTTCCGATATATCTATACCGACAACCTTACAGCCCTTTTCCGCTAATTTGATACTAAAATTCCCTGTGCCGCAACCTACATCTAATATTCTCATTCCAAAAGCAGGTTTAAAAAGAGAGAATGCAAGTTCAGTCTCTACTCTGTCCACAAATCTTCCTAATTTTGACTCATACCACCTATCATAATCATCCGCTTTCCTATCAAACACGGCCATGAACCTGCCTCCCATCCCGCCACAAATTGAAACTCCTCGCTCCGCTCAGAGTGACAGTTATTACGCAGCCTGTTATCCCTGCTTGTATCATCTTGTTATATATCCTTATACCATAGCTTCAAATTCCGCTTCCGAAATAATTCTCAAATTAGTTTCCACACCCGACTTTATAATTTCCTCAGCCTTGTCGAGTTTAGAACCCGCAGACTCACCGACCAAAAGATAGTCCGTATTTTTACTGACACTGTCGGTTACCTTAGCCCCCAATTTTTCAAGAAGTTCTTTAATTTCCCTGCGTCCGTAATTCTCCAAAGTCCCCGTCACAACAACAATTTTACCCGAAAAAGGACTTTCCCGCTTTTCCTCTTGTTCATATTTCGGATTTATTCCTTCATCCAATAATCTTTCTATGCTCTTTTTGATTTCGCTGTCTTTAAAAAAATCCACTATGCCCTGTGCGATTATTTCCCCTATGTCCGGTATAGTTATGAGTTCCTCAAACTCAGCTTCCCTTATGGCTTGGAAGGATTTATAATGTTTTGCCAGGTCCATTGCTGTTTTTCTGCCTACATTAGGAATTCCTAATGCAAATATAAAAGAGCTTAATCTGCGATTTTTGCTATTTTCAATAGCTTCCAGAAGATTTCTGGTTTTTTTGTCGCCAAATCCCGGCAAATTAATTAAATCATTATATTCAATTTCATACAAATCCGCTATATCCCTCAAGTCCAACTCCTCAAAAAGCTGCCCCGCGGTTTTTTCATTAAAGCCCACTATATCCATAGCATCTCGGCCGGCATAATGGACCATTCTCGACACAAGTTGCGGCTTACAGGACAAAGAATTGGGACAAAACATATTAGCTCCTTCTTCTATCAATTCACTATGACATGCAGGACAATGTGTAGGCTTTTCAACATCCCTTATATCTTCCATATTCCTCGCATCCCTCGTGTTTTCTGTGTCTTCGCATTCATCTGTGACAGCACCTATTATTTCCGGTATCACATCGTGGGACCTTCTGAGCCAGACATTACAGCCTATTTTTACATTTTTTCGCCGAATGTCATCCCAATTATTTAATGTAGCTCTTCTGACAGTAGCGCCGGCAATATCTACCGGTTCTAAAATTGCCAGGGGCGTTAACTTCCCTGTTCTGCCCACTTGCCAAACTACATCCTTTAACCTTGTTGTGACTTCTTCCGCCTCAAATTTAAAGGCTATTGCCCATCTCGGGAATTTCTGAGTATGCCCTAACAATTCCCTGGCTTCTATATTATTGATTTTGATTACCAGCCCGTCAACTAAAAAATCAAAGTCCTTTAGCCCCTTTTCCTCAATTTTTTCTATTTCATCAACTACATTGTTAATATTGTCAAAAACCTTTATATAGTCACTGACCGGAAATCTGTTTTCCCTAAGAAAACTTATCATCTCCATATGAGTATTAAACTCTATTCCCTCGTAATAACCTATACTATAGAAAAACGCGCTGAGCCTTCGCCTTGCGGTCACTTTCGTATCCAGGTTCCTGAGTGCGCCTGCTGCCGCATTTCTGGCATTCTTTAGGGGTTCTTCCGCTATCTTATTATATTCCTCAAGTACGGATAACTTCATCAAACCTTCTCCCTGCACCTCTATCTTGCCTTTGAAGGGTATTATAAGGGGTATAGATTTGATTGTTTTTATCTGTTCCAGAATGGATTCTCCAACCACACCATTGCCCCTGGTAGCGGCCTGCACCAAATGCCCGTTATCATATGTGAGGTTTAATGTCAGCCCGTCAAATTTATACTCAAGAACATATTCTATGGGTAGTTTGCTTTCCCTTAATAATCTCTTTACTCTGTTATCCCAGGAAACCAATTCCGAAGGGGTTTTAGATTTGTCCAAGCTCCATAATGGCGCCAAATGTTCATGGGTTGTAAATCCTTTAAGCACTTCTCCCCCCACCCTGATTGTGGGAGAATCCGGAAGCACAGTATCAGTCTGCTCTTCCAAGGCTGACAATCTATCATAGAGTTCATCATATTCCTTGTCACTGACCACAGGATCATCCAAAACATAATATTTATAGGCATATTCATTCAGCCTGTCTACCAGTTCTTTCATTTCTTCCAATGAATCTATTCCCTCCTTTTACGTGCAGTGGGCGGTGCAATGGGGACGGTTCCTACATGATTTCCAACTTGACAAAATCCGATGAGATTTTCTTGATACCTGCATTTGGAAAAGCTATGGTGAGAATTTCTTCTACAACAGATATCACTGTCCCAACACCAAATTTAGGATGTTTAATCTTAGTACCGGCTTTTACCCGATCCGAATCAAAAACCTGCTCCGGTTCTTTCTTTCTGTGCATCATAGCTCCGGTAAACAATGGAGAAGTTTGCATCTTCTTTACTTCCTTTTTTCTATTATAAGGCTTACCTATATCAATAAGTTTTTCCGGAATTTCCTCCACAAACCTCGAAATATTATTTTTATTGGTCCTTCCATATAATGTCCTCTGCACGGCATGGCTTATATAAAGTTTTTCTTTGGCCCTGGTAATTCCCACATAACATAATCTTCTCTCTTCTTCTTCGTTATTTTCCTGAATCGACATATACGAAGGAAATATACCTTCTTCCATTCCGGATATAAACACCACCGGAAATTCCAACCCTTTGGCACTATGGAGTGTCATTAAAGACACCATATCCATGCATTCATCTGCCTCATCCATAGTAGTTTCAAGGGATGTTCTGGCTAAAAAACCTTCCAACGTTTTTTCTTCCGCATTTTCATCAAAATCCTTCGTCAAAGATAAAAATTCTTTTAAATTCTCAATCCTGCTTTCCGCCTCTATTTTATCTTCTGCAAGTAATGTGTCTATATATCCGCTTTCCTCATATATTTTCTCTACTATCTCCGTAACTGTCATCTCATTTCGTTTTTCCCTCAAGGACATTATCAAATCCGTAAATTTATTTGTCTGTATCTCTATCCTGGATTGGCCCTGTATTTTGTCTACATTCATGAGGGCAGTGAAGAAACTTTCACCATTTGCACCCGCATATCTTTCAAATCTCTCCATACTTTTGGCGCCTATCCCCCTTTTAGGGACATTTATAACCCGTTTGACACTCACATCATCCGCCGGGTTCTCAATTGCTCGTAAATAGGCCAGGATATCTTTGATCTCCTTTCGATCATAGAAACGAACACCGCTGTAAATTCTATAGGGTATTCCGTTTTTCATCAGCATTTCCTCTATTACACGCGACTGGGCGTTTGTACGATACAGGACCGCAAACTGGAAATAAGGTTTGTTTTCTTCATAGTTAAGCTTTTCTATGGTAGATGCTATGAAACCGGCCTCGTCATATTCATTGTTTCCCCGATAGTACTGTA
>CAZVFS010000135.1:0-4063 GCA_964626575.1 uncultured Alkaliphilus sp.
TTTTTTATCTATTTTTATTGGAGCCTTGATATGCATAAATTTCCCTCCAACAGTTATTCTACATAGTGTTTGTATATTTAACATAAACATCCTCTTATTAGAAGGTTATGGATGTATATCTTAAATTGATACTGCCTAGACAAATTATATCACAAAAACCCTCGGAATTGTATTTTGGTGGAATTCATAACATTGCAAAAATATAGCCCCTTTTAATTAACAAATACATGATGTATGATGGAATAAAGTAATTATAACGAGATCCTTCGCGGGCTGGGATTATTCTATCCGTCTCAGGATGACAAAAATGCAGGACTTTCGTAGCAGTGACAAAACAAATTGTATACCTATATATCAAAATATAAATAAAAGTGGGAATGAAATTGAATAAGAATAATAAATCGATTAAAAATAACACTGAAGAGAATGCCTTTCAGCTCGGGGTGTATTATTTATCACTTAGGCCCAGAACCGAACATGAAGTGAGCAAATACCTCGCGGAAAAAGGATATACGGATGCAGTTATAGATAGGGTTTTGAAAAAATTGTCCCATTATAAATATATAGACGATGAACAATACACAACAAACTATATCTCCCGTGCCGTAGAGGCACAGAAAAAGAGTGCGTATGCCGTTAAATTAGAATTAACAAAAAAGGGGGTACCTCCGGAAATAATTGAAAATTGTATCCCCTTATTTTCATATGATATTGATTTAAAAGTCGCCAAAAAAATCAGTACCGAATACTTCTATCGAAAATCTGATTTGCCCTATAGACAGCTAGAAAACAGATTATCCCAACTTCTATCCCGAAAAGGATTTCCTCCGGGAATTATAGATGATTGCTTAAACCATTTAGAGCAAGACAAAAATATCCAGTCTACCGTGGCATCTAACAAAGAACAATATCTGCTACAAGCCACAAAACTAGCTGAAAAGTATTTTTTAGAGTACGGCAAAAAAGAAAACAACCCATACTTACTGCAACAAAAAATCAAACACGCACTGTACAGAAAAGGATACGGTATAGATATCATTAACCTTGCAGTAGAAAATATATCAGATGAAAGCTAGCAAAAATGTATAATCTTTACTAGCTTTTGTTTGCCGGCCGACTTGTTGTTCCAGTTAGCCTCCTAGCCAACATCCCGGTAATACGTTTCACTTGTTTTCTAACTGACTTGTTGCTCTAACCTCAATTTGTCTGCAACCATCGCAATAAATTCCGAATTGGTGGGTTTTCCCCTGTGATTATTGACTGTATATCCGAACAAATTATTTATTGTATCTACCTTTCCTCGGCTCCAGGCTACTTCTATAGCATGTCTTATCGCCCTTTCAACCCTGCTCGACGTGGTGTTAAATTTCTTAGCTATAGACGGATACAATTCTTTCGTGACAGCACTCAACAACTCTATATTTTCTACAACCATTGCAATGGCTTCCCTCAAATAAAGATAACCCTTGATATGTGCGGGAACCCCTATCTCATGTATAATATTAGTGATTTCCGCCTCCAGGCTGCGGTTTTTTGTGACCAGAGCCGAGCGCCCCTGTTGAGTTTTGTTTAAAGCACCGCTAGGAATAGCGGTCCTGCCCGTCCCCATTATTTGTCTGATTCTTTCTATAAAAACTTCAAAATCGAAGGGCTTGATTACATAATAATCGGCGCCTAAATTTATAGCCCTCTGAGTAATTTTGTCTTGGCCTACAGCCGACAGTATAATAATTTTGGGAAATTTGCTCAAATTCATGCTGTTCATCTGTTCTAGTACACCTATCCCGTCCAAATATGGCATTATAATATCCAATACAATCAAATCCGGTGTTTTTTGTGGTATCAATTCTATAGCTTCTTTCCCATCATTAGCGATTCCCACTATTTCGATATCCTCTTGTTTATCCAAATATTCATTCATAATGTCGCAAAAATCTTTGTTATCGTCAGCTATTAAAACTTTTATTTTTTTACCTTCCATCAATATTCTCCCCCCTGGAACCTTCATATTCACATCTTTTATCAATCTGTCTATTTGTATTAATTAACATATTCGACAAAGTAAGTTTAATCCCTTCTATTTAAAAATTAATTACCAAAAAAAACATACTACATTTTTCCCTAAAAATCGCCAAGAGCTCCCGATTCTAGAATCATCCATTCAATAAATACACCGTAACCTTTTGTGGGATTATTAACTAAAACATGAGTTACCACACCTACTATCTTATCATTCTGAATAATAGGACTGCCGCTCATTCCCTGAATAATGCCCCCGGCCCTTTCCAATAGCTTTTTATCCGTAATTTTAATAATCATACTTTTTGGCTCAGGTTTTGTCTGTAGATTTATTTTTACAATTTCAACATCAAATTTTTCTATTATGTTGTTATCTAAAGTTGTAAGTATAAACGCTGCCCCCTCTTTAACTTCATGTTGATATGCAATAGGCATGGATTTTTGTTTGTCAATCCCATCAACATCCGAAAACAATTCCCCATATATCCCCAACTGTGTATTCTTTTCAATCTTTCCTATGGGATTATTGGTCTCATAAAATACACCCTTTATTTCTCCGGGTGTTCCTCGTTTGCCTTGCTCAATAGAGATAACCTTTGATTTCACAATCTCCCCATCCCGCACCGATAGCAGCACTCCCGTATCAACATCCGTGATTGCGTGACCCAGGGCGCCAAATTTTCTGCTGTCCGGATGTACAAAACTCAACGTGCCGACACCTGCTGTTTTATCCCGTACCCACAGACCTAACCTGTATTCTCCGTCCTGTTCCGATTTTATCGGATTTACATTGATAACGAATTTTTTATTGTCCCTTTTAATAGTAAGACTGAGTTCACCACCATTGCTCTCTTTTACAATTTCACTGACATGGGATGCGTTTTGCACTTTTATATCGTTGATTTTAACCAGTGTGTCCCCTATCCTTATTCCGGAACTCAATGCCAGATTATGCGTTTTAGTATTACTGTCCGTAATTTCCGTTGTTCCGACAATCAACACTCCGTCTGTGTTTAATCTCACACCGATGGATTGCCCCCCCGGAATAACCTTAACTTTGGACACCACATTGATTTTTACACTTCTATATGGTATCAAACCCAATATCTTCAACTGAAGATTTGCTGTCCCTTTATCAAGAGTTTTTAATTCAAAAAAGTTTTTGTTTGTTAATATTGTATTTGCCGCATTTTTAACCGGATTAACTTCCAGTATTTCACTTATGTCATCTGCAGGTATGGAAAAACCCAGAGGAAATGTTGTCTGTAATAAATATTCGTCACCTACCGCTATATTGTACTCCGGGTTGATGTTATTGATAATTCCAAGCGTAAACATAAATGTAAAAAATATAAAAAAAATAGATAAACCTATTGCTAAAATTGGTTTAAGCCTTTTGTAGATATTCACCCAGTTCACTCTCCCGCCATCTTAACTCAGCAAATTATTTTTGTCCGTTTATCTGCTATAATTAGATTGGCTTTTTGGAGATGTGTTTATAATACGTAAAATATATTAAAACTGTTATTATAACCCTATTTATTTTGTATAAGAACAAAAATTAAGCCCATTTAAAAAATTTGATAATTTTTTAAATAGGCCTGATTTATTTCATCAATTCCTTAAAATGTTCTATAATTTCTTCTATTTTATTTGCATCCCTGATCAACAAAAAAATAGTGTCGTCCCCTGCGATTGTTCCTACTATTTCATCAAGACCGACGGCATCTATCGCGGCAGCCGCAGCTTGTGCGGATCCGATCAAAGTTTTCATTACCAAAATATTTCCGGCATAATCAATCGATACGATTGAATTTTTTAATATTTCTACCAGACGGCCCGACAAAACATTCTCCTGGTCACTTAGTATTGCATACTTATATTTTCCGTCCCTGGCTAAAGTTTTAACCAGTCTGAGTTCTTTGATATCCCTGGATACCGTAGCCTGGGTTACATTTAATCCCTGTTTTTTTAATTCCTCCGATAGCTCTTCCTGGGTCTCTATTTCCCTACTCTCGATAATCTCAAGTATTTTCTTTTGCCT
>CAZVFS010000136.1:0-1468 GCA_964626575.1 uncultured Alkaliphilus sp.
TAAACTATTGTTAAACCATCGTTCAAATTAATCATCAAAAGCTTCGCTTACTTTCCATACTTTCCACACATTGCCTACAAGGTCCGTGCTGGGCTTTAATGTTGCTTTGCCGGGTTTCCAGCCTGCAGGTGTCACTTCGGCGCCTTTTGCTTTTCTGACAAGTTGGAAGGCTTTAATTTGTCTTATGGTCTCCGATACATTTCTTCCTACCGGGGGTGTGAGAACCTCAAATCCCTGAACGATTCCGTCCGGGTCGATTATAAATCTTCCCCTGGTTTCCACTCCCTTGTCTTCGTCATAAATCCCATACATTTTGCCTATGCTTCCATCTTGATCCGATAACATTGGAAACGGAATATCATTGCCAATCATTTTAGACAATTCATTGTCGTTCCATACCTTATGTACAAATATCGAATCTACACTGATCGATAAAACTTGTACATCTAACTCTTTGAATTCCGGGTGTTTTTTGGCAACTGCCGAAACCTCCGTGGCTCACACAAAGGTAAAGTCCCCCGGATAGAAACATAACGATACCCATTTGCCTCTATAATCATCCAGGCTTACGTTAGTAAATTTTCCTTCATAAAATGCCGGCGCCGTAAATATTGGTGCCGGTTTGCCTACTTTTATCATTTTTTGTTTTTCCTCCTTTAGAATGATATTTGATGTTTCGTTAACTGCTTGTTCCTGATTTTTTGTTATTTCCGGTCTTGAACAGCCTACCTCGATTTCTTTCGTCAAGTGGACACCTCCTACTAAATTCTTTAAACGTTTTTGTCATATTATAATTAAGGAAATTTCGTAGTTAATACTTATACAAAAATTTTAAAATTATGAAACACAGGTCCCAGAAAATTAATGTTTTTCAAAATAGTTATTTACTAACAGCACGGTATTTATACAATACAGGGTTCCCTAATTATTTTTCAATACGTATATACCCCGAACGGACCGGCCTTTAAACAAAAATATTCCAAAGGCTAGAATTATTATATCACTACAAAATTAGTCAACACTCTGTAAAAATAAATTTCACCCAGTAGGGTAATAAGTGTCTTGCATTTTTAATATAATATATAGACAACTCAGGCGTTTGTCGTCAGACATAAAAATCAGACGCATATAATATAAATCAAAAATTTCGAAATATTTGTATTTTAAGGGGGGACGCAGAAAAATGGACTATGAACAGATGGTAGTGCTTATAAAGCCGGAATTGTTTATTTTAGTGCCTGTACTCAACATAATCGGGATGTATATAAAGAAAACAGGCATCATAAAAAGTTGGGCTATTCCGATAACTCTTGGGGTTTTAGGGATAATAGTGTCCATATTGATACTGGGTTTTGAAAGGGGATTTACCCCTACGGTGATATTAGACGGGATACTCCAAGGGATATTAGCCGCCGGTATAGCCGTATATGCCCATCAGCTAAAAACACAGACTACAGTAGGACGGTTG
>CAZVFS010000136.1:1568-4047 GCA_964626575.1 uncultured Alkaliphilus sp.
GCTTCCTTAGCCCAGGCGTCCAGTTTTTCCATAACAAGTTTATACGTTTCCTTAGATATTTCAGGCAAATCTCCAAGTATTGCCTCTGCCTGTTTAAAACCCTCTTCTATAGCTCCCTTTAGTTTATCAAGTTTTTCTATATCTCCACCGGAAATTGCCTTGGCAAAATCTACTATGCGATTGCTGACAGCCTCTGCACCCAGGGGCCCATCCGGGGCTATCATGTTCTGTGCTTCTAATCTCGTGACTTCGTCAATCTCGATCCCCGCCCATTTTTCTGCAGTGATGGTTTTTAAGGAATGCCCCTGCTTTAATAGCAGTTTTTCTACCAAATTCCTGAGGTAGGAATAGGTTTCTTCGCTCTGTTTTTTTAACTTGTCTATTGTCGTTTGATCATATACATGTCCGGTCTTTGCATAGGTAACAGGTTTTTTATCTTGTGAAGGTTCATATTTTACGGCTTCGTCTAATAATTTTTTATCTTTTTCATTATCCTTTTCCGGGCGTCTGGCCCCTACACTTTTAATTGGTTCTATATGTGCACCGGATTGTACTTTGCCAACTTTCAAAATTACACCCCCGATTCTTTATTAAATATTTTGATTATTCATTCACATACTATTTTCTTATAATATGTATCGGCAAAAATTTCGGGATAAACAGAGCGGGAGAACAAATTTTTTGAGATGACATGAAAGTATATTTTGTTTATCTTTTTGTGGCAATTCGACACTATCTTTTATAGTATATATCTTTTATAATATACATTATGGTGTATAATTAATTAATAATCTTAATAAGGATGAGGGGTGCACGTATGATTTTAAAAACTAAACACTTTGGAGAGATAGAAATTAGGGAACAGGATATAATCAATTTTGTCAATGGCATACCGGGATTTGAAAAATTGTTACAATATGTTATTATAGAAAATCCTGATGAGGACATACCCTTTAAATGGCTCCAGTGCATAGACGATCCCGATTTGGCATTTGTCATTATCGATCCCTTTGTATTCAAGAATGACTATGAGTTCGATATGCCGCAAAATGCAATTGAAAAACTACACATAAAATCTCATGAAGATATAAACATATATACAATAGTTATGGTTCCCGAAGACATTAAAGAAATGACTGCAAATTTGGCGGCCCCTATTGTAATCAACACGGCAGATAAAAAAGGGAAGCAAGTCCTTTTGGAAGATGGTCGTTATCATAGAAAACACCTGATATTGGAAGAGATAAAAAAATCTGTCTCAGCAAACAAGGATTTAGAAAAGCAAAATACCGCCGTCACAAAAGGGGGTAGGTAAATGCTGGTTTTGTCACGAAAATCCAACGAGAGCATAATTATAGGCAGCAATATCGAGATAAAAATACTTGAAATAGAGGACGGCAAGGTGAAACTTGGTATTGATGCACCAAGGGATATAGAGATATATCGCAAAGAAATCTATATTGCAATAGAGGAAGAAAATAAGGCAGCTAGTAAACAACAGTTGAATATAGAGGACCTGAAGGGAATATTTATGCCATAAAAAAATAACGTAAACCGGACTATTATACTATATATAATGATACACAAAGAGTTTAAGGTATAATTAAAAATGAAATTTCTATCGATAGGAGTGAGATTGTGACAAAAGTAGCTTTAGAAGAGATTATCGGGAAGGTAAAAGATATTCCTACTTTGCCGAACATTACATATGAGATTATGAGACTGACGGAGGACCCGGATTCGACTGTTCATGATATCGAAAATGTTGTTATGAAAGATCAAAGTTTAACCGCTAGAATTTTACGATTAGCTAATTCGGCGTACTATGGCTATCCCAGAAGAATCAGCACCATTTCGGAGGCTTCTGTTTTGTTAGGGTTTCAGGCTATAAGGAGCCTTGCTTTAACAGCATCCGTTGGCGGATTGCTGATGAAGGAAGTTCCCGGATACGGTTTAGGGAAAAATGAACTTTGGAAACAATCACAATCCTGTGCAATTATATCCAGATATATCGCAAGAAAAGTACGTTTTATGAAGGTGGACCAGGCTTATGTAGCGGGATTACTTCGTGATATCGGAAAAGTAATAGTCAGCTACTACTTAACGGAACATTTTAAACAGATTATGGCCCTGGTGGAAAGTGAAAATATATCGTTTTTAGATGCAGAGGAAAGGATTCTAGGTTTTCATCATGGTCAGGTAGGAGCCGAGATTGCAAAGAAATGGAACCTACCGGAAGATTTAGCGGAGGCAATTGCATACCACCATAGCCCCGAAAAAGCGGTTATCAATCCCAAGCTCACATCAATTGTTCATATGGCGGATGCTATTGTAATGATGATGGGTATAGGGTTGGGTGTAGATGGAATGGTCTACAATTTTTCCAAAGATGCCATCAAATCCCTTGGAATCGATGAACCCATGTTAGAGCAAATAATGTCGGATGTTTCCGATTTGCTCCTGGATGAAAATGCGTTTA
>CAZVFS010000137.1:0-3747 GCA_964626575.1 uncultured Alkaliphilus sp.
CTATTGTTCCAATATTGACATGTGGTTTTGTTCTTTCAAATTTTGCTTTAGCCATATTAATTTCCTCCCTATTTAAAGGTTTTTATGTTTTTATATATTTTCATTCTGAATAATTTTATGCACCGGCCGCCATTTCACTATATTATAATGTAATATTGCAGGCCCCATTATGCATAAGTTTCGTCTCTTTCTTCTAAATATTTCTCTAACTTTCTTTTTACCCTCTGGAGTGCATTATCTATAGATTTTACATGTCTGTCCAAATCATAAGCAATTTCTTGATAGGATCTGCCCTGTAAATAAAGAGTGAGCACATTCCATTCCAAACTACTCAAAATTTCTCCTATTGTCCCCTCTATGTGAATTAATTCTTCTCTCGAAATTACCAATTCTTCAGGGTCCGTAATCTTGTGTCCGGAAATCACATCCAACAATGTCCTGTCGGATTCTTCATCATAAATCGGCTTATTTAATGATACATACGAATTTAAAGGGATATGTTTTTGCCTGGTAGCGGTTTTGATCGCCGTTATTATTTGACGTGTAATACAAAGTTCGGCAAAAACCCTAAAAGATGCCAGCTTGTCCGATTTATAATCGCGAATTGCTTTATATAATCCAATCATGCCTTCCTGTATGATGTCCTCCCGATCGGCACCAATCAGAAAGTATGATCTGGCCTTAGCGCGAACGAAATTTTTATATTTTCTAATCAAATACTCTAAGGCGTCCGTATCGCCGTCCTTAGCATCCTCAACCATCACCTCATCCGTTAATTCATAGTCATTGATAACTCTTTTCGCTGTACCAGCACTCAAGCTTACCGCCTCCAACATTTTGGTAAAAGTCCGTGTTTTTTATGCTTTTATTATAGCCCAACATATTATGTAAAGTCAAGGAATTTCAACGGCTTCTTCTCAATTTTTCAAGCCTTTTAAGAACAGGACTATCCAGTGCATCGCTTAATGTATTTTTCCGTAGCCTGTTCATTTCAATTTCTTCGCTTATTTCATTCTTTGTCTTATCAAACATCTCAACCATTTCCCTGACCGGAATTCTGATGGCCCCGCTTCCTAAAACCATCTGTTGCTCCGCTTTGTCGTCAGTTACAACCGCTACCCTATTTCCCTTGGATAATTCGACTGTATACCTTTCTATATAGGAATCCGCCGTTTCATACTCTTTGGTAAATACTATTTCTATTCCCTCCAGTTTTTGTTTGTTTCCTGTATTCCCCTTTACAAGATGTGCATCGAACACAATAATAACATTTATGCCCCTAAATGCACCGTATTCAAGCATCACATCTATAAGCCCATCCCTGGCTATTTCCAAACTTTCATCCATCAGGGATTTCAACCTGGGCCAGGAATTAATAACATTATAACCGTCTAAAATTAAATATTCTTCCAATGTTCTGATCCTACCTAACTGTTAACATTTTCCCTTTGCCTGAACACTTCGTACATTAAAACCGCCGCTGCTACCGAAGCGTTTAAGGATGATATTTTACCCACCATAGGGAGCCTGACCAAAAAATCGCATTTTTCCTTTATCAATCTTGAAATTCCCTCGCCTTCGCTTCCTATAACTAAAGCAAGGGGGCCCTTCAAATCGGTATTGTAATGTTCTTTTTCCCCATCCGTATGTGCCCCGGCAACCCATATGCCCTTTTCTTTAATACGATCAATAGTTTGAGCAATGTTGGAAACCTTTGCAACCGGCACATATTCAATGGCACCGGCCGAACCCTTAGCAACGACTGCCGTCAAACCCACGGAATGCCTTTTGGGAATAATAATTCCGTCTGCTCCTACGGCATCGGCTGTTCTTATAATAGAACCTAAATTATGCGGGTCCGTTATTTTATCCAAAATTAAAATAAAGGGATCTTTGCCGCTGTTATTTGCACTTTCAATAATGTCTTCAAAATGAACATATTTATGAGCGGCAACAATAGCAACAATTCCTTGATGGGCATTTGATTCCGACATTTCATCTATTTTCTGTCTTTCTACGTATTGGACAGGGATACCCTTATCCTTAGCCTTCCCCAATATTTTAATCAGAGAACCGCCCTTGGTTCCCTTAGCAATTAAAATCTTATCAATTTCACGGCCGGCTCTCAAAGCCTCCATAACCGGATTTCGTCCTTCTATTTTGTCCATTGGCATCGTCAGACTGCCTCAAAAATACCTTCTCTACTTTTTTGTCGTTACTGTAAACAGATGGTAATTTATAAATTTATAGAGATCCTTCGTAGGTCAGGCTCATACTGCCCGTCCTGGGATGGCAAATTAGGTAGCAGCCTGCAGCCTCCTTTCCATAAGTTTATCCCTTGCTGAACATTTTTCTCATTTCTTGCTGTCTTCCACAGCTTAGTCTTCCTTCCTTGCACTCTCCCTTTACACAAGCGGGGAGGGCTGTTTCATATAATATATCTGACAGGTTCCTCAATATTTTCAGTTTTCTAATAGACAAGTCCCTGATTTCCCATTGCGCGTTAAAACATATCCTGTCGGCCAGCATTTTGCTGTCTATTCTAGCATTTGTCGAAATTATCAATTTTATTTGGTCGCAATTCAATATAAAGGGTAGGGCCTTGTCTCCGCCATATTCATTCAGTATATACAATCTGAAGTCTTTAAATTCATTTATTAGGTCCAGAAATTCTTCATTAAACTCCGATTTTTTAATATTTGGGGGTATAACAACTTCCCTTTTTGCATCTGTAATTATGTTCAGAATATCCTCCCTATGATTTTCAGAAAGCCTGTGCCTGATCTGTTGATGATATGTTACCATACTGCACATCATGCCAAATGTCGTCCTGGCTTGTTCCGCAATACTATCATGCCCATATCCTAGGACCCTTTTGACTACCCCCTTGGCTCTTTCATCGGCATTATTCTCCCATTTTACCAGGGTTTCAGATGGTACTTCAGATGAAGTGCTTGTTAATGCCCCTAATCCTGCTTTTAAATCCAGATTTTCAAATCCGTTTATATATACCATATTGTTCTCTTCATCTATTTTTTCCATGTGTTTATTATAAAATTGTTCGATAATTTCGGTTTCCTTTGTGCTGTCATGAAACGCAGGCAATTGTTTTATCAAGGCCTCCGGCAAATGGCCGGCGATTTCTTCCCTAAAATCATCAAACAAACTAAAATACTTTCTATCGTTTATTAATAAAAACAAATTATAAAGTTTGTCCCCCGTCATTGCTATCGACATGTTCGTCTTTGTAGCAAGGGGCAAAATATATCGCGCATCCTCTATAGGTATTCCATATTTATAATTTTCCGTTCTCGGTCTTCCTTTAAATTTCCCTTCCTTCAATTCGGACATTTTGCCGTATAATCTAAAGGCCTTTTCAACCAGTTTTTCAGCTTTTATATTATCTGTTTCATTTAATAAGGGAATTTCGTAGGATGATTCGTCCATAGTCACATATCTCTGACTTTGTTGCACATATGAATTTTTTAATTCGCATAACAATGTGCTTTGGATTCTATTTATTCCTTCAGCAACAAAGGTTATATTGACAGTTTTTAAAATTTCTTTCAACATGTTTTCACTGATTGTTTTATTTTCATTTTCCTCTAGCCATAGAACTATGCTATGTAATTCCGGGCTCTCAAAGTTTGTTATTCTCATGGCAAAATTCCCCTTAAATTGATGTTGTATTAGATTATATATTATATTTTGATATAAGAAAAGAGAAAAATCCTATAGACCCGTCCG
>CAZVFS010000138.1:0-3727 GCA_964626575.1 uncultured Alkaliphilus sp.
GCATCTTCACCGCCGAGCTCAATCACAACATCGGTTCGGGGAAAATATTTTTCTATAGCCTTTGTACTGGATATTACTTCTTGTATAAACGAGATATCAAGCCACTTTGAAACAGCCAGCCCTCCGGAACCTGTTGTCATTATCATTACACTCTTATCTTTAAAATTATCGTAGGCATCATTTATGAGTTGTTGTATTGTTTTTTTAATATCAGCAAAATGTCTTTCGTACCTACTATATATGATTCTATAATTTCTATTCAAAATTACCAATTTAACAGTTGTGGACCCTACATCTAAACCCAAGTATACTAGATTTCTCATTTTTGTCTTGCCCCCCAAAATGCATCCTTTAGTATCCATCATATGCTGATTTTAAAAAAATAACTGTGATTCTATTCACAGTTGGTAATAATTTTCATCATTCTTTCCAAAGCTTATTGAATCTGTCAGTCATATACCCTCTTCTTGCATTTGTAGCCTCTTTATCCTTATAATACCGTCCCTGTTTTAAAACAAGTACGTCGCCTTCTACCAGACCTTTTTCCAGTAAATTTCTGTCTATATTTATGATTTGATTGTCTACCTCTATAACTGCATAATCACCTTCATAGCGGTCAAGTATTATCACTTGTTCAGCTCCTTTTTGTCACAATAAATTTTTATCTTATTGTATATAGTATTATATATGCGCCTATATTGTCAATATTTGTTTGAATTTAGTGTTAGAGCTTCCGTGAGCCAAATCGTTCTGCCTATCTCGGAATGACGGAACGTGTGGTTTTCATAAAAATAATATAAAAATGGCATAAATAATTTAGCAATATTTGCGAAACAATGCTATATTAAATAAAATAGCGCTTATAAAGGGGTGATTTTTTGGTTGGCAAAAAAACCAAGAGTGAAAATTATAAATTTGTACAGAATAAAAGGTGCGAATTTTTTCCTTGCCATAAAACAAACGAGCCGGATAAATTCAACTGTTTATTTTGCTTCTGCCCGCTCTATGTGTTAAAAGATAAATGCGTCGGTAACTTTACGTACACGGACGAAGGCATAAAAGACTGCTCCAAATGCACAATCCCCCATGACGAGGGGGGATATGAATATATCATGTCTAAAATAGGGAAAGTTATAGAAATTGTAAGCCGCGGGAGACACCGCTAATATAATATAAATATCATACCAATATTTCACCCGCAATAAATTTTTCAGTTAAAGTATTTTTAGGATGGTTAAAAATATCATCTACACTGCCGCTCTCTATGATTTCACCTTTATGTATAAAGGCTATATCATTGCAGAGCCTCTTGCCCTGCTGCAGGTTATGGGTAACTATAATTACCGTAGAATTACCCTGCTCATGAAACTTTTTTATATTTTCTTCCATGACCAAAATGGAACCCGGATCAATATTGGCTGTCGGTTCATCTAACAATAATAACGAAGGATTGATTACAATCGCCCTGGCCAGAGCTACTTTTTGTGTCTCACCCCCGGACAATGTCCATGCTTTTTGATCCCTCAAAGACCTAATATCCAGCGATTCCATGACACTGTTAACCCTTTCGGATATTTCCTGCCTTTTTACCTTCCTTACAACCAGCGGGTAAGCTATATTATTGAATACGGTGGTTCTGAGTAAATACAGTTTTTGAAATACCAACGTCATGCTTTGCCGTACAGCGGTGGTAAGCCCGTTACCGTTATAACCGACAGCGCCGTTACTGGCTTCTACTAATCCTGCAATTATTTTCACCAACGTGCTTTTTCCCGAACCGTTAGGTCCTATTATGCCTAAGAAACTGCCTTTTTCTATCATTTGGTTTTCTATATTCAGAACACATCGCCCGGAATAATATTTTTGTAAATTTGTAATCTGCAGATCCATATTAACCCCCCTGCTGTAATTTATATAGTATGGAATTAATAACAAAGGATATCAATAATAAGATTATACCTATAGCAATGGCCATTCCGTATTGTCCCATGTTTTTTAACATTGCAATTACGGTAGTCATGACCCTTGTATGCCCTTTTATATTACCCCCTACAACCATTACGGCGCCAACTTCCGATATTGCCCTGCCATATCCCGTAACAATCGCCGAGAAAATGTTAACCCTGAGTTCCTTAATCAATAAAATGAGTGCCTGTATTTTATTTGCCCCCAGCGTATAGGCCACATCCTGTATCTCTTCTCCCCTCTCCCTTGCTCCGCCATAGACGGTACCCATAATAATAGGTGTTACCAGCAGGACCTGAGCCACTATTATTGCCGTCGGAGTATAAACAATACGCAAATCACCCAAGGGACCGTTTCTGGATATAAATAAAAATACAACCAGTCCGACTATTACCGGCGGTAAACTCATCATTGTGTATAAAAAACGGATCACCGCCTTTTTAACGGGAAACGATTTTATCCCAAGTACTATCCCGATTGGAATGGCTACTATGCCGGAAATTAAGGTGGATGCCAGAGATACATAAAGCGACAACCCGATAATACCGTATATCTCCTTATCAAAGGATAACAATAAATTAAGGGCGTCCTTTATTCCATCTATAATATGCGCCATAGCCTATGTTCCTCCTTAAATATTTGTGTAAAATGTTTGATACTGAATCTTAATTTTACTCAGCCGCATTATTCCCCGTCGTATGACATATAGTTTTTTATACTATCCGATTTTACATACCTATTTATTGCATAATTCCCCACAGTAAGGGGGAATATGAATACAGTTGATTATGGAATATTTTTTGAAGATGCAACATATCTTTATCTGATAAAATAATTAATATTGACAAGTGTATATACACCTGTTATGATAGTATAAATTCATATTGGAGGCGTTAATTATGAACACTAAAAGATTAACCATAGCTGCTTTACTTACATCCCTCGCAATTGTTATTCCGTTTGCCGTATTTTTTAAAGTAATGGTTCCGCCGTTTTCGGCAACACTGGGCTCTCATGTACCTATGTTTATTGCTATGTTGCTTGGTCCCGAAGCTGCTATTATGGTAGGGCTCGGATCTGCTCTGGGATTTTTCTTAACCCTCGGACCTATAGTAGGGGCCAGGGCTGCCATGCATATAATCGTCGGAGTAGTAGGAGCCAGGCTTATTAAAAGAGGTATGTCTTTTGGAAAAGTTGCAACTATTACGGCACCCATACACGGGTTGCTTGAGATGCTTGTGATAATTCCGTTTGTGGATTTTGATTTGCATAATCTGCTTATAATCACCGGAGTCGGAACCGTGCTCCATCATGCAGTAGATGCCTTTATAGCATATGTGATAATAAATATACTCCAAAAATCGGAAACAATATCAACCGCCTTTATAAATAATAACTAAAATTGTATATTTGTTATTTCTAAAACCATACAAGTTCATAAACAAATTAAAAGGAGCGGAATTAATCTGTCTCCTTTTAATTTATATGTTTTTTATTTTTTCTCCGGTGACTGTGCCGGCACCGGCGCTTTGTATCTGGCACGCCCTGAGGGATTCGAACCCCCAACATTCTGATCCGAAGTCAGACGCTCTATCCATTGAACTAAGGGCGCACATAATGTTCAAAAATTGAACCCTGCCGACTTTTTATGCCGATAAAACAAATAAAATTAATATGCCGACAACTATTGATTTTAATATATGACTTATGTTATGTCAATAGACCGGTGAAAGATTTACGGCAGAAGCATAGGGTATTAAAA
>CAZVFS010000139.1:0-3712 GCA_964626575.1 uncultured Alkaliphilus sp.
CATAATTCATTCAGTCAGGATTCTTCACGGGCACCGTTAATACTACCCGTTTCAGAATGACAAACACGTCCCACATCTTACTCCTAACATCCCATATCTAAGCTCCGGCCTCCAATTTACTGCCCCTGCTCCTTTCCAGCATGTCCATGGAATCCAAGGCGGCACCCGTACCGTTTGCAACACAGGAGATTGCGTTTTCTGCAATATGCACAGGAATACCTGTCCGCTTTTCAATCAGTTTATCAAAACCCCAAAGAAGAGTGCCGCCGCCGGCCATAAATATTCCGTGATTGGCAATATCGGCAGCCAGCTCCGGTGGTGTTCTCTCCAATACGCTATGTACAGCATCCGCAATGGATGACACAGATTCTTCCAGTGCGCCCAAAATTTCCGCGCTGTTTATCTCTATGTTGACCGGCAAACCCGAAACAAGATTTCTTCCTCTAACCCCCATGCTTACCTGTTTTTCTCTTGCATATGCACTACCTATATTGATTTTGATGCTTTCCGCTGTTCTTTCGCCGATCATAACGTTATGGCTCTTTCTCATGTATCTGACAATTGCTTCGTCAAACCTATCACCTGCTATCTTGATAGATGTGTTTACAACTATACCTCCCAAAGATATAACAGCTATATCTGTAGTTCCGCCACCTATATCGACAATCATATGTCCATTTGGTTGGGCTATATCTATTCCTGCGCCTATAGCCGAGGCAATCGGTTCTTCTATCAAGTATGTCACCTTTGCTCCCGCTTCGTTGGTAGCATCTATAACAGCCCTTTTTTCAACTTCCGTCACCCCACTCGGAACACACACGATTATTTTAGGTTTGAAAAATAGTTTTCTTCCGATTGTTTTCCGGATAAAGTATTTCAGCATTTTTTCCGTTATATCATAATCAGAAATAACCCCATCTTTCAATGGTTTAATAGCAACTATGTTACCGGGCGTCCTTCCGAGCATTTTGCGTGCATCTTCTCCCACAGCTAATATCTGATTTGTATTTTTGTCAATTGCAATCACGGAAGGTTCCTGTAGGACTATACCTTTTCCTTTTACAAAAACCAAAACACTGGAGGTGCCTAAATCTATACCGATGTTTAATCCGAACCCAATCATTTTTTTCCCCACTTTCATGTATTTGTTTAGTTTCTCTATATAAGTAAGCCAGATATTCAACAAAAGGTTCTTCCTTCCTTAACCATATATATTTCGCCATTATTATGGGAATTCCTTCTTTAATCGACAATTTATTATCCGTTTGGATATATAATACCATTTTAAAATAACAACATATATAATAATACCAGCCACAACATATTAACGATAGCCCAACCATTGCTTAACAATGGTTTAACAATTGTTCAACAATTGTTAACATGTTGTGACTGGTATATTATAAACTATTAAACCTATCTTGTCTTTTTTTTGTTCATTGCTTCATATTTCATCTTCGTAGCTTTACCACCTCTTATATGCCTTTCCGCCTTATTGATATCAAGTATAACCTTTACTTGACCAGCCTTTAGAGGGTTTATCTTGGGAAGTCTCTCTGTTACATCTTTATGAACTGTGGATTTGCTGACTCCGTATATACGAGCTGCTTGCCTAACAGTTGCTCCTTTCTTAATAATATAGTCAGCTATTTCAACAGCCCGTTTCTCTATGTATTCCTTCACGGCTAACCCCCCTCTATTATAGCGTCCTAGTCTATAATATGAGAGGGATTGGCATTTTAGAATTATTTTATTAAAACTTTATACGGGATATAGGGTGAAGACAGGTTGTGCGAAAAAGCACATTCCCTCCGACGGTCCCTCGTGTCGTTAAGGTTGTGAAATTGCTCCCAAATATGGCTCCGGATTTACAAATTTATCATCCTTTAACACCTGAAAATGCAATAACGGACCTTCTAATGTTTTGACAGATGCCGTTTTACCTACTGCGCTGATGGTCTGGCCCTTTTTGACCTGTTCTCCCATCTCCACCATTGCGTCTGTGGAAAGATTACTGTATATAGTTAACAGTTCGTTGTCATGCCTGAGCACAATACTGATTCCCATAATGGTATCGTTAACAATCTCTACCACTTCGCCATCGAGTGCCGCCTTAACCGGAGTTCCTTCGGCTGCCTGTATGTCTATCCCTTTATGGGTGCTCCATTGGTCTAGGGTTTTGTGATACACTAAATGATCGTCAGCAAAAGGCAGCATTAAATTGCCTGCTACCGGCATTGCCATGGCTTCCATAGCAAAAATTTCTTCGGTGTCTTCCAAATAAGGGATTCCCTCTATTTCTTCAGTTTCGTAATATTCTTCCGTATTTGCGGGAAGTTCCTTTGCCTTTTCGGTGCTGCTACTTTTTGCTGTTTCGGAGCTACTATCCTTTGTTGAAGTACTCCCGCTTTGTTTCGGTTTTTGTTTTGAGTCTATAACAGGCGCCTTCTTGTCTGCTTCGGATTTTCCTTCGCCTATTTTACCTGTTTCTTTTGTTTCGGCAGTGTCCTTATCGTCCTCCACTAGAGTGACCTCGGGTTCCTCATCATCCCCAAACGGGCTTGTAGGGCCTTCGCCAATAAAATGGTCCCCTTTCTGATTATCAACCCAGAGGGCCGTTGCGCCGACAATAATTAAGCATAGTATTAAAATAGTATAAAACCCTTGTCTGTCCATAATTCGTTGGCGCAATTTTTTATCCTTCTTGTCTTTATCTTTATTGTCTTTACCGTCATTATTATTATTTTCCTGCGACATTAAACTTACCTCCTAATGCTTTTTAATAAAACGAGACCACGTCTCTGGCTTTATTATTGCCACTTAGGAGGGTTCTATACAATCAAAGGTAAAAATATTATGGTGAGGGACAAAGATCCACAGGGGACAGTCCTTTTGGTTTTTAGCCGTCCTTGTGACTTTTCAGGACACTGAGGCTAACTCCCTGATAATAATGTTTTAAAATTTCACTGAATGTACTGCCTTGTTTGGCCATTCCATTGGCACCCCACTGGCTCATGCCTACTCCATGCCCGTAACCCCTGGTCGTAAAACATATATCCTTGTCTTTGACCTCTATTGAAAAATTGGCGGACCTGAGCTCGAATAATTCCCTGACCTCTCCCCCTGTCAATTCTCTATTGCCTATTTTTATTCTCTTTATATTCCCGCCTGTGCTTCTCTCTAATATGTTTATTTCCGAGGCGATTTTCTTTGTGTCTATCTTAAAGTCCTTATATTTCCCCTTAATTTTAGCTACAAATTCCTTTATGGTAACTTCGCAACTATCTATAAACACCGGAGAGTCCTCTTCATAAGGGCTTGATACGCTTCGTAAATAGGGTACGGTCCTTGCAAATACGTCTTCCGAATTTTCCGTAAGGCCTCCGCTGGCAGAATGATATAGCGGTTCTATCGGTTGCATTTCATATGTCATGATAATGCCCCTGGTGGATATTACAGCTTCCTCTATCCTGGGCAGATATTGCTTCATCCACTTTTTGCCATGTCTCTCTTTTAGCTCCTCCGTAGAGAGCCATTCCTGACAATGAAGATGGCTGGTACATACAATTGCCCCGGGATGTTCGGGGCATCCCCCGTCACCATACACGGATCGTCTCCATAATGCATAAGTTCTAGCTGCTATTGCTTGGGCTTTTAAGGCCTCCATTTCAAAAGCAGCCGGCGCCTCCGCGGCTACAACGCCTATAATATA
>CAZVFS010000140.1:0-3709 GCA_964626575.1 uncultured Alkaliphilus sp.
TATTATTGGTTTAATCGCCAAGAGGTGGTTACTTATCTTTTAAATGAAGGCACCGACAGGAATCCGGCTTTTGTAATGGATGAATATGAAAATGCATACTCGTCCGGCAGGCATATAGTTTCTGACGGGGAATGGATATCCCTGGATGTTATAAAGGATACGGGAAGTTACTTTGTCGACTACCCGGAGTACGATAAACGTGCATACCCTTTTCCTATAGATTACAACAAGGACGGTCTTGCGGATATCATAGTCGGAAGCGCAGACGGGAACTTTTATTATTTTCAAGGTGTAAAGATGGGAGATAATTATGAAACCTCTAAGGCCACAAAATTGACAAATTCCAACGGGGGAGATATCGGTGTGCAAGGATATTCGGCCCCTGTTATGGCCGATATAAACGGTGACGGGATTATGGATCTGATTTCCGGGAGTTCGTACGGGAACATTTATTGGTTTTCCGGAAACGGTGACATGACTTTTGAAAGCCGGGGGGTTTTGATTGAAACCGAGATATCGGGACAGGTTATGCCCGCCATCGGAGACATAAACGGAGATGGTATAATAGACTTGGTTGCAGGTAGCAACGAAAAAACCATGAAATTTTACTATGGAAATAAAAACAATGGGAGCCCCAGTTTTACAACTGCGGCAGATGTTAAAATTGAGGGACTGGAAAATATAGAAGGCAGTTGGTTGTGCCCTCGTATTATAGATATAAGCGGTGACGGGATAGAAGACCTTGTTATCGGAACCTTCCATGGATATATTGGAAAATTCATAGGGGATGGGCGCAACTTTAAATTTGACGGGTATATGGAAGGAAAGGAAAAGAATTATAAGGGGAACAAGTATTTGAAATTCGGGAATAACTGTGTACCGGCCTTTATTGATTTAAATGGGGACGGAGCCAAAGATCTGGTTGTAGGATCACTGGAATATGGACTGGCATACCCCATCGATTCGGCATATTTCCCCTTTAAAGATAATCTGGCACAACAGATACGGTTTATGAAGGATAAAGGATATTATGTAGGGATGCACTTTTATACCAAGATAAATGCTTCCAAGGAGTATGAGGAAAACGAACTGGCTATGCACATAGCTGCCCTGGAAAAATACGGGGTGAAGGTTTCGGACGGCATAGGTTTTAATCAGCATACTTGGCATACGAGTGTCGAGGGTGAGACCCAGACCCTGGAAAACGGCTTTGAAGCCGGGCTCTTGTGGTGTTCGGGGTTCAAGCCTTCCAAAAGTAATGCCGTTCCCGAAGCGAGTGCGGAAACCGCTATCAGTGTTCCCTTTTTATTCGGGGACAAGGTCCCCGGAGGACCGATAATTTTTAATACGAGTACCATGCTATATGATCAAAACGGGTGGGGGGATATTTCCGCAAAACATGATTTGCCTATAAGCATGTACTATCACTGTGACTTTGCTTATGAAAGGCCGGAAGACATAGAAAGGAATGTATTAAGGGCTTCTACTTTTGCAAAGGATTATGATTATAATTTCGTGACCGAAAAACAATATGCCAAAGCTATTGCGGCATCGTATAATACAGATGTTTCGGTTACTATTGAAAATATGGGTAGAAAAGGACAAGAGATAATCCTGGCTCCCAAAATTAAAGATAAAAACATTCCCCTATATGATGAGAATTATCAAAAAGCCGTAGGCGCAAGGATAGTTTTAGGCGAAAAATATAGAGGAAGGAAATTAAACACTACATCCTCCGCTTGGTATCAAAAGGATGATGTAATCTACATGGGCGTCGGGGAAAAGGTTGTAATAAATAGAGAAAAATCGGAGGATTTTCATTTGAACAGATCAAACCTACCGATAGAACTGACACATACAAAAAATGGCGCCAAGGTGAAGTTTCAAGACGGGGGCATGATGCAGGTAGAGGTTGCGGGGGATGCAACTACTGAGGACGAGGGTTGGATAGCAACAAAATCGGAGAACCGTGATACTACGATATTTACTAAATTTGGAACAGCCGGTACCGTAAATATTGAAAAAATAGACTAAAAAACTGTATGATTGGGAGAATGATATGAATTCCACAGTAATTTTATTGGATAAAGCAGCAGAAAAATACGGGGATAAAATCGGGTACGAAGATGAATGGGAGAGTATCGGTTTTTCTCAGTTGAGGGAAAAAGCCATGATTATCGGCACGGGGCTCTTAAAGGATATAAAATCTGATAGAGTTGTTTCCCCCGTAATAGTTTATATGCCTAAAAGTGTAAAGTGCATAGTGAGTTATATGGGAATTTTGTATAGCGGAAATCCCTATGTCCCCGTTGATAATAATATGCCTTTAATCAGGCTGCAGAAAATTATAAACAATTTAAAACCAGGAGCTATTATTACCGATAAGGAGCATATCGGAAATCTCAATGGAATAGATCTCGGCGGAGCCAAGGCATATCTCTATGAAGATATCTCCGTGGGAAAAGCGGATATTTCACTTACTGAAGATAAAATTCAGGGAGTAATAGACACAGACCCTATCTACATCATGTACACTTCAGGTTCGACAGGTGAACCAAAGGGGGGCACCATAACCCATCGTGGGGTAATGGATTATGCAAAATGGGTTGTTGAGACTTTCGCCTTTAACGAGGATACTGTCATGGCAAGCCAGGCACCGTTTTATTTTGATAATTCCGTGTTTGAGATTTATAGCTGTCTGATGTGCGGAGGGAAATTGGTGCTTGTACCCGAGGTGCTCATGAAATTTTCTCTGAAATTGCCTGAGTTTTTGGAGGAGCATAAAATCAACACTATTTTTTGGGTTCCTACGGTATTGATAAATGTTGCAAATTCGGGTGTTTTATCAAAACATAAACTTCCGCATCTTAAGGCCGTAGCTTTTTGCGGGGAAGTGATGCCGAACAAACAGTTAAATATTTGGAGAAAGGAACACCCCGATTGTCTCTATGCAAATCTCTATGGGCCTATGGAAATAACTGATGTATGCTCATATTATATTGTGGATAGGCCTTTTGAAGATTCCGATCCCCTCCCCATTGGGAAAGCCTGCAAAAATACGAGAATAATCATATTAAACGAGGAAGATAGAATTGCAGAGGTTGGGGAGCCGGGGGAAATCTGTGTGATCGGGTCCGGAGTCGGATTGGGTTATTGGGGAGATAAGGAGGCCACAGATAGGGCATTTGTACAAAATCCCGTTAATCCATATTTTAATGAAAAAATATATCGAACCGGAGACCTGGCCTATATAAATGATGAAGGGCTCATTATGTTCTTAGGAAGAATGGATAGCCAAATCAAGTTGAGGGGAAACAGGATAGAGCTCGGGGAGATAGAAAAAGCAGCCGCATGTATAGACAATGTAAGACGTGCCTGTGCTGTTTTCCATGCCGAACAGGATAAAATCGTGTTGTTTTTAGAAACTGCGGAAGAATTTGTCCTCAGGAAGATAAATATTGAACTTTTAAAATATATACCCAGGTATATGCTTCCTCAAAGGCTTATCACTATGGGAAAATTCCCTCATACGGCAAATGATAAAATTGATAGAATTACTTTACAGGAAAAGTATCTTAAGGAAAAATAGGAGAAAAAAATGGAGATTAAAGAAACCTTATATAATTTCTTAGGTGAAAATTTTGGAATCGACGACGACCCTGACTTTACGTATGATGCACATCTGTTTGATATGGGTTTTGTGGATTCG
>CAZVFS010000141.1:0-3709 GCA_964626575.1 uncultured Alkaliphilus sp.
TCAAAACATCTCCAAAAGATATAATAGCAGAAAAATCCGGCTTAAAATCTTCCGCGTCTGCCCGAACATATGGACTTGATTGTTTCAAATAACAACAAAAAAAAGAAACATATATACCATCTATTAAACCATAAAATGTTAAATCTAATAATTTGTTTTGTTGGCGATTAATTTCTTTAATCAAATCGTGTTTTATCATGCTTCCAACCAAATAATAATCAGAATCTACATATACTATTTGCCCCGGGAATGACATCTCATGATTATCATTCAACCATAATTGGCCGATTTTATTCACATATTTATCGATAATACTATTAGCCATGGATTCCTCCTAAACTCCCCGTCCTCTTATAATTGCTGTAATACGCATTTATTTTTTATCTGCTTTATTTAGTAATTTCGTTTCCATATCTTCTAACATCCTAACATAACCCCTCTCGCCTTAGAAACATACCTCAAATGCAACTTAGGTACCGGGGGACTGGTGCAGAGTCCCATAAATGATGTTAAGGAACGATGACCCTGTCCCCGCCGTCCTGCAAAAACCGGCAAAAAAGAACCATAACTTTTCGTTCAATTCTCTCTATTTTATATTTAATGGTAAAAATAGGAGCCTGCTCGTCCCTATTTCCATTCTTGGTACACGATTACTTCCTTGGTTTTTATTCACTAATGTCAATCCACAAATCCCCCTCCTTTGAATATTCAGGGGGTTTTGGGCCAATGTGAATCTTTGGTTGACTGTTCATTTCAGCAACTATATTATCAATTTTCTTAATAATTTGAGATAGCCCCTCTTGCGTAGTTTCTCTAGATAATCTTATCACAGCATAGTTATCCATCCCATTATTGATTACTTGTGCTTGTTGAACTGTTGAATCGTGAATATTCCTTGCTTTATTCTTCGAAACGTTATGCAAGCATGCGCCTCCAATAGCACCAACAATTATTCCAATAATACCAACTATAACTCCTATGATACCTATCCAATCACTATGGCTCAATTCCATTATTTCATTCTCCTCTTACTATTGAAATCATTTACTAATTTTATTTCCGTTAGCTTTTTATACCTAATATTTTTATCCATGTATTCCCCCGGTCCACATTAATTATATTTACACCCCTACTTTTTTAAGTGCCTCTAAATCCTCATAATATCTTTTTATTGTTATATTCATACATGCTATTCTATTCTTAGCAGTTCTGGTTGATAGATATCTTTTATTATAAAGGAAAGTGAAATCGTGTATTGTTCCGGATAAATTTGAACAACATTGGCTCCATTCCTTAAGTTCGATTGGAGATATAGCAAGATTTGTTTCTTCAAAGTAATATTTGTCAATTGATGGAATAACTTCCTCCATATCGTCTATAAGCACTTCCTCTGATTTAGTTCCATTTAAATATTCATTATATAGCCCAATCACTTTTTCGGCGAGAGTAATTAAATGAGACATTATCGAACTAGTTTTTTTAATTAATGTGTCTTTATCTCCAATATTTTCTTCTGTGAAAATCTTTAGGCTTTCATAGTAAGAATGAAAATTAAAATGAATATCATTGATAACGGCAGAATTATTATCTAACCTATATCGCCATTTCTTATCCTGATTTTCATCTGCCCATGTAGTATGACAAAGATAATTACCATTTACAATATCAGATTCATCACGTCCGAAATAACAAAATACTAAATTAGCATTTTTTCCCTGCCAACGCCTTTGAAAAATTTCATTTTTATATACATCCGCCTTTTTAACTCTATTAACAATTTCATGATTTATCATAGAGATATCTTCAAATGAAAATGGGCCCTTCAGAATTACTTTAACAACATATCTTTTTACCAAACTAGTATGAAGTGGCTCAACAGCATAAATTATGTAATCATCTGTTTCCCCATAAATTTTTGCAGTATAAAATGGATGAAACTCCTGAACTTCAAAGAAAATAGTCCCTCCCATGTTTGCTCTGAATATGGGATGCTGCTGTTTATGAGGGTTCTTTTTATTCCATATATCTAAATAAAGAAATAACAATTTGCTAATTTCGTGTAGCGATTTTTTCCCATTCTTGATTAGGTAAACATCCTTAATCGCTTCACATAAAAAACTCGTGAATAAGCTGATAGATTTATCGGGATGTCCATGGGATAACTGTATCGCATTACTTGAAGCTAAGACAGCATATCCCCTTCCCGCAAATTCTCGAACTGTCTCATTGATGTTAAAAGAAGCAGTCTGATCAATAGTAAAGTTTCCGGACATGCAGCAATCTAAAAATATGACTTTGTTTTTAGAAGGCGCTCTTTCAAGAATATCAATAATGTTTTTAGTCTTAATAAAATAATCACTAAGTAAAAGATGATGTCCATCCACCAATGAACTCCCATGGCCTGAAAAATAAAAAATCAGAGTGTCATCAGCAGTTGTATTCAATATCAGATTATTCAGAGCAATTATAAATTCCGCCCTTTTAACAATTTCCGTTTCTCCACAGATAGTTATATTTGCCCTATCGATTTTTAATCCCACCATTAATGCATCACAAACAGCATAAATATCATTTTTACAAAAAGGTAAGTTATTCTGATTCACTAAAGTATAATCGCTTACACCCGTTACTAATGCCTTTAACAATTAAATCAGTCTCCTAATCTATATTTATCCTTAGATTTGTAATTCAACTACTTTCCGATTCCTTTTATGTATTGGGCTTTTGGGGAAACAAAAAACCGGAAATGTTGCTGGGGAAATGCAAAAAAATAGTGAGAAACGGTGTCTGTTCCTATTTCCCATATTTCCCACATTTCTGACGGCAAATACTATTATCTTATTGTAATTTTATAGCTTGCCAAACCATTGCCATCGGAATCTTCAAAAATGTATATGTCGTTAATTGAAAGAAATATTTGTCTAGTATATCTCACACCCTGTACATCACTAAAAGAAATAAATACTTCTATATCAGGAATGTCAATACGTTCTGTCCCGCGAACCGAATATATCCCTTGTAGCAATCTTGTGTAATGTACTGGAATTACAAAATCAAATATTTCTTCCGCATTAGGCAATAAAAACACCTTTGTCATTTCATAGTTTCCAGAAAAAATGATTTCCGAACCATTTGTTTTAACAATAAGCTGGTTGCCATTTTGAGAATAAGAGTATTCATTTTCAGTATCGAGTTCATTAAGTAAATCCAGCCATGCTATAAAATTAGATTTATCTATTGAATATGTAATTTGTTTAGCTACCCCTACACCAATGTTTCTCGTTGGTATTGTTATTATACCTGGATTAAAATTATCAACTGATTCTGCAAACGCATTTTCAGTGTTTTCAGTATTTCCCCAAGCAACATCAACTTGAACTGACTCAAATACAATATATGGTCTATACGCATTATTTCGCTGTGCCTGCATTTCCAATAATGTAAATAACACCATGACAGCAGAAATAATTGTTGCAATATTTGTAATGATTTCTATTGATGTTTTTATCGAGCCTTTTGCAGATACAAGTTTACTCTTGATTTTTATAATTATATTTTTCACCGCAATACCCCTTATCTTTTGGCCTGTATTCAAGATACATCATGGCTGTGCTTTTGGGAACAATGCTTGCCGTCGGGGATATACCGTCAAAAATGCACACAGGAACCTCAGGGTGTGTGAAAACCGGCTTTCCAAATCCTGAACTTG
>CAZVFS010000142.1:0-3702 GCA_964626575.1 uncultured Alkaliphilus sp.
CGAACATACGTTTGATGTAAAGGATGTTTTTATATTGTTTTTATATTAGTTTGGACAAAGCATGAACCTTCGCTAAAGACTTGTATAAAACACCCGAGGGGATTTAATTGGATTGCCTTTTAGTAAAAACTGTAGTATCATTAAGGGACAATTTAATAATGGTATGGGTTGCAATAAGTAAATAATAAGCATTAAAAGGGAAACAGGTTTAAAGCCTGTGCGGTCCCGTATCTAAAAACCCTTTAATTATTGATTAAAGGGTTTTTGTTATGAAAGGAAGGAAACTAAACATGAAAAAGAAAATACTTATAATTGTTCTGTTAATAGTAATTGCCGCATTAGCCTTGTTGGGATATAAAACCTTTTTATCTCCAAAGGGAGTAGAAGGTTCAAAAAATGTTACAATTCAGATAGTAATTGATAAGGAGGACATAAATAAAATTTTCGATTTCACAACAGATCATGAATTTTTAATCGAACTCCTAGATGAAAATCAAAATGAATTGGGACTGAGCTTTAAAAAATACGACCTGGGTTCAATGGTTACAGGCATGATGAATTACACCGCAAATGAAAGTGAAAATGAATATTTCCACATCTATGTAAATGAGCTGGATGCCACTTCGGGTCCGTCCGAAATACCGTTAAAGAATAACGATAATTATAAATTTGAGTTAAAGAAATGGTAGAATTGAAAGCCAAAGACATTGCAATTATAGGTTTATTGAGTGCCTCTATAACCATCGGAAAACTGGCACTAAGTTTTGTTCCTAACGTGGAAATCGTATCACTGTTGTTTATTGTATATACCATTGTCTTCGGCGTTAAACGCAGTATTATAATTTCAGTCATTTTTTCAACAACAGAAATATTTATATACGGTCTTTCCACCTGGCTTTTAGGATATTATTTCATTTGGCCTATGTTGATATTTATTACGCATATAATAGAAAAAACCGTCAAAGATGAATATGGATATGCTACTGTAGCAGGGCTGTTTGGGCTATTTTTTGGGGCCTTTTTTGCTATAATAGAATCCCTTTTCTATGGATATGCATACGGGTTGACATATTGGATTCGCGGAATTCCCTTCGATATATTGCATGGGATTTCCAATTTTATTATTGTGCTGATTCTCTTTAACCCGATAACAAAAATCATGATATATGTATATGATGGCTTTAACAGTTAAATGTCCTATGCCTGTAAAAACACAAATTATGCTAACCTGTCTGTCACATACGAGAACAGAAATCCTATTCTCGTGCCTATAAAAGCACAAAGCAGGCTGACCTATTCCTTAAGTTTGTTTATAACCATAAATAAAATTACCGGAACAATATTTTATAACAAACAAAATGCCGTCAGACTGTGTGAAGATTGTCACTCTGAGCATTAGTGAAGAGTCTTCATTGGCTTAAAATACAGATCCCTCCCCGACACTCAGTTAATAATTTTAACAAGCTTACCATATTAATTCAAATAACAATGATTATGGAAAAACCCCATTTAAAAACCTGAGTGTGGGGTCAGGATGACAAAAAAGCAGGAAAGGTGCTTTTTCACACAGTCTACAGTCCCGGTATTTGTTTTATACTCAAAATATATTTTTTTATTTTTTTGGAATTTCCAATATGGCTCCCCTATTACCCGAAGACACCAGAGCCGCGTAACGTGCTAAATAACCTGTTGTAATTTGAGGCTGTCTCGGAACCCAGTTTGCCCTTCGTTTCTCTAATTCTTCACCTGTCACGTTTATTTCTATTGTGTTTGCATCGATATCTATTTTAATTATATCTCCTTCTTCAATGAGTGCAATGTTACCACCCACCGCCGCCTCCGGCGATACGTGTCCTATGGACGCACCCCTGGATGCACCGCTAAATCGTCCGTCCGTTATAAGCGCTACCGTGCTGTCTAGGCCCATGCCTGCAATCGCAGAGGTCGGGTTGAGCATCTCCCTCATGCCCGGGCCGCCTTTCGGGCCTTCATATCTGATTACCACCACATCACCGGCAACAATTTTTCCGCCTTTGATGGCCGCAACCGCATCTTCCTCACAATCAAACACCCTTGCCGGTCCTTCATGTTTCATCATCTCCGGTAAAACCGCTGAACGTTTTACAACGCAAGAATCCGGTGCCAGGTTTCCTTTTAACACCGCAATCCCGCCGGTCTCGCTGTACGGATTTTCGATGGGCCTGATAATTTTAGGATTTGTATTGATACAGCCTTCTATATTTTCCGCCACTGTTTTTCCCGTACATGTGATGATATCTGTTTTCAAAAGACCTTTTTTATTCAGTTCGTTCATGACGGCATACACGCCCCCCGCTTCATCCAACTCTTCTATATATGAAGGGCCTGCCGGCGCTAAATGGCACAGGTTCGGTGTTCTTGCACTGATTTTATTGGCAATATCTAAATTTAACTCCACGCCCGCCTCATGAGCGATAGCGGGTAAATGCAGCATACTGTTTGTACTGCAACCCAACGCCATATCCACGGCCAGTGCATTCATAAAAGCATCTTCCGTCATAATATCCTTTGGCCTGATATCTTGCTTTAATAGTTCCATAATCTGCATACCTGCATGTTTTGCCAATTGAATTCTCGCCGAATATACCGCAGGTATGGTTCCGTTCCCTCTAAGTCCCATGCCCAAAGCTTCCGTCAAACAGTTCATACTGTTTGCCGTATACATGCCGGAACAGGATCCACAGGTTGGACATGCTTTATTTTCATACTCTTCCACCTCTTCGAGTGTCATGTTCCCTGCCGCATAAGCACCTACCGCTTCAAACATAGAAGATAAGCTTGTTTTACCCCCTTTTATTGTCCCGGCCAGCATCGGACCACCGCTGACAAATATTGTCGGGATATTCAGTCTCGCCGCCGCCATTAAAAGCCCCGGCACGTTTTTATCACAATTCGGTACCATGACCAGTGCATCAAAACCGTGCGCCATTACCATCGCCTCTGTAGAATCCGCAATTAAATCTCTCGTAACCAGGGAATATTTCATCCCTTGATGTCCCATAGCTATGCCGTCACATACCGCAATTGCCGGAAATTCTATTGGGGTTCCCCCGGCCATAGCCACTCCTAATTTTACCGCATCTACCACTTTATCTAAATTTATATGCCCCGGTACAATTTCGTTATATGAATTAACAATACCGATTAGCGGTCTGTTGAGCTCTTCGCTTGTCATTCCAAGTGCATTAAACAAAGAACGATGCGGCGCTTGTTGAACACCCTTTGTTACACAATCACTTCTCATTTTTTTCGTCCCCTTTGCAATTAATTTTCGTATACAATTTTACCAATAATCAACCGAGCCCAAAATTTCCTGATGCCGATATATATTATAAATTCAATTATAGATAATTATTAAATATATTTCAACATAATATAATGTATCTTGCTATTATCAAAAGACGAACAAAATTCCGGTATTTCATGATAACCTATTATTTTATTCCCATATCACTTATTTTAGTACTTTGAAGTTTAACATTAATTTGTTATAATAAATTTATTATAGAGGATAAAGGTGGAAAAATTGATGGATAATAATGAACAAATGTTTGAATTGCTGACAAAAATGTATGCAGAAATGCAAAGGGGATTTAAAAACGTAGATGAAAGATTCGAACAGGTGGATCAAAGATTCGAACAGGTGGATCAAAGATTCGAACA
>CAZVFS010000143.1:0-3663 GCA_964626575.1 uncultured Alkaliphilus sp.
CCAAATTAGGACTTTATTCCTTGGGGAAATGTGGTACAATATAAAAAACGGAGCATAATTTCTAAATTGGTTGCTTCATATAACAATTAGACAGGCTATGGCAAGACCAACAAAATAAATATGTTTTTCTGTTGGTGACTTTTCACCGATAAAGGCAAACCCAGTGAAAACTGGGGACGCAAAACTAAAGGGCCTTCCTTGAAAAAAGAAGGTAGCCAGTTACCGAAAGGAGAGTCTTTTTATGTCCAAGAAAAAATTTATATTTTTCTTACCGGTTATGTTTATATTATTGTCCCCCGCAAAAACCTTTGCTGCAATTTCAAGTATTGACAAAGGACAGTTGAAAAATGGAATAATAACCACTACCTACACACCCAAAAAGAATGTTGCTTCAAAAATAATGGTTACTAAAGGTGATGTAAAATATACTTACGATATAAAAACCGATGGCAGTTATCCATTACAGCTTGGGAATGGAAAATATACTGTTTCCATTTTTGATAATATAGAGGGCAACAGATATAGACGAATTGAAACAGAGGAAGTAGAATTAAAATTAGCGGACAACAACAAGGTGTTTTTACAATCCAATCAGATAGTAGATTGGGATCATGACATGGAGGCTGTAAAAAAAGCTCAAGAATTAACTGAGGGTATAGAAAGTAATGAAGAAAAAATAATTGAAATATATAATTTTATTATAAATAATATCAGATACGATAGAATGAAAGTTAAAAATTTGCAGACAGGGTATTTGCCCTCCATAGACTGTATATTAGAAGATAAAAAAGGAATTTGTTACGATTATTCGGCACTTTTCGCGGCAATGCTCAGAAGTTTGGGTATACCTGCAAAACTGATTATGGGAAGGGAAAAAAACAACATGGATATATACCATGCTTGGAACCAGGTTTATCTTGAAGATACCGACGAATGGATAACAATAGACACAGCGTATGATGCAACATTTAAAAATATGGATACTGTAATGATAAAAGATACGGAACTGTATATTGTTGAAAAACAATACTAATAAATCATTTGAAGCACCGGAGACGGTGCTTTTGGATTTAAACAAAACATCCCCATGCCATGCCCCATGCCATGCAACAATTGCTCAACAATTGTTATTAGGGGTATCACAAGTTAAAATAAAATGATATAATACTACAATTAAGTATTAAATTATATCGTCATAAATTAAGGATAGGGGATGTTGGAATGCGTTCAGAAGAATATACAAACTTTATATTTGATAACTGTGACACGGTAGAACTTGCAAAAACGTTCGGGACACCGCTATATGTTATGTCGGAGGATAGGATTAAAAGCAAATGCAAAGACATAAGGGAGAATTTTCTGGATAAGTATCCGAACACAAGGGCTGCATATGCAAGCAAGGCCTTTACCACCATGGCTATGTGTAAAATTATCGAGCGGGAAGGCTTGGGGCTCGATGTTGTTTCCGGCGGGGAATTACATACCGCTATAAGAGCGGGTTTTTCTATGGAAAGGATAATATTTCACGGGAATAACAAATCCTATGATGAGATAGCCCTGGGTGTGACACATGATATAGGAAGGTTTGTGGTGGATAACATATATGAACTCGAATTACTGGAAGAGATAGCTGCAGAGCAAAATAAAAAAGTAAAAATACTTTTCAGGATCACTCCGGGGGTAGAAGGAAGCGCCCATAAATATATAAATACCGGACAGGAGGATTCCAAATTTGGTATTCCTTTGGATGAAAAAATTATTGAATATGTGGTTAAAAAAGCCATGGACTCATCTAATATAATTTTAAAAGGGTTTCACTTTCATATAGGTTCCCAATTGTTTGAGAGCAGTTTAAATATATTGGCTATAAATGTTGCAGTCAATTTAATGAAAGATTTAAAAGAAAAATTCAATTTCGTTGCGGAAGAACTAAACATTGGAGGGGGATTCGGTATCCGCTATACCGACGAAGATGATGAAACCAAGCCCATATCGTTTCATACCGACCCTGTTATGAAGGCCGTAAAGGATGAATGCGACAGGGCAGGCTTGGATGTGCCCATAATTATCATAGAGCCGGGCAGATGGATAGTAGGTGAGGCGGGTATTACCTTATACACCCTTGGGGCGATCAAAGAAATACCGAACGTACGGACATATATAAGTGTTGACGGGGGGCTACCCGACAACCCAAGGCCCGCTTTATACGAAGCAAAGTATGAAGCGATGGTGGCCAATAAGGCTAACGAAAAACCTGAAAAGGTTGTTACAATAGCGGGAAAATGTTGCGAATCCGGTGATATTTTAATCTGGGATTTAAAGGTCCCGCAGATTGAATCCGGTGACATTTTAGTAGTTTTTAATACCGGTGCATATCACTATTCTATGTCCAGCAATTATAACAGGTTACCGAGGCCTGCGGTGGTACTAATCAATGAGGGGAATGCCGAACTCATTGTGGAAAGAGAGAATTATGACCATCTGCTTGAAAGAGAAATAGTTCCTTATCGCTTAGGGAGAACACAAAACATGGATTGTGATGTAGCCTTAACCAAGCTGGAATAATGTGAGGTTGAAATCTTGCTTACTATTATAATACTTGTAAAGAATATAATACTTGAAGCATAAATTATCTATAGGAGCTATTTTTAGCTCCTAATTAATTTGAGGAGAGATATATATGCTTAAACCAAGAGCGTTAAAATTAGGTGATAGAATAGGTATAACAGCAACGTCGGGCCCGGCTCCGGCGGAAAATGTAAAACTGGCGAAGGCATGGCTGGAAGGCCTGGGTTTTAGAGTAGAATTGGCACCCAGTTGTTTTACTTCTTACGGTTATTTGGCGGGCAAAGACAAATTGAGGGCGGACAATTTAAACAGCATGTTCGCCGATAAAGAAATTGACGCAATTGTATGTTTAAGAGGCGGATACGGTGCCACCAGAATATTGGATAAGGTAGATTTTGATATTATCAGGGCAAATCCGAAAATATTTGTAGGATACAGTGACATTACGGCTTTGCATATAGCCATCAATCAAATTAGCAAGTTAGTAACCTTTCATGGGCCTACGGCTTCGCCTGACATTGCGGGGGGGTTGGATGACTTTTCTAAAAGGGAATTTTTAAGGGCTGTTATGAACCCGGAACCTATGGTACATATACCGAACCCGCAAGGTATAAAAATAGAAACCTTAGTTGGAGGCAAGGCTTGTGGTATAATTGTAGGTGGGAACCTATCTTTAATATCGGCCACAATGGGGACACGATATGAAATAGATACGAGGGGGAAAATATTATTTTTGGAGGAGATAGGCGAGGAACCCTACAGAATAGATAGAATGCTCGTTCAGTTGGCCCTGGCAGGAAAACTTGACGATGCGGCAGGGGTTATTCTCGGGGACTGGAACGATTGTGAATCCAAAATATATGACAACAGTTTAAGCCTGATAGAAGTCATTAAGGATATTATAGTTCCCTATGGGAAACCGACTATTTTCAATTTAAAGGCGGGGCACTGTAAACCTGAGGTGACACTTCCTTTGGGAGTGAACGCACTGTTGGATGCAGACGAAGGCAAATTAATCATGGAAGGGAGCGCGACTACACAGTGAAAAAATATAATGAAACATTAGTTAAAGCACAGGAAATAAAGGATTGGATA
>CAZVFS010000144.1:0-3661 GCA_964626575.1 uncultured Alkaliphilus sp.
AAGATTTTTATCAGTTCATTCTTTAATTCTTCCAAAAGCAAATCCGGATTTAATTCTTGTGAATTTTTATTCATTAACAAGATATCACCCTCTTTTATTTAAATAAAATGTCGAGAAAATATCAGGGATATGTTTAAATATTGAGGAGACATTTCATTTGACACCGCATCCCTTTGGTACCATATTTAAATCCAAACTAAATTAGCCTTCAATATGTAGCACCCGGCAAATGCTTTATATTCCCCATTCCCAGCGCCACAATACGTCATCAAAATTACATTTTCAACTGTTATACGATTTGAAAACATGTCCCACAGATATTTCTTCTAATATTTAAAAATGTAGACTTTAAGCTATCAAATAAAAAAGTAGTTCAATCAATGATATTGTTATTATAATTTAATTTTGATTTGTATAATCCTATTTGATTTTTACCAGGTATCTGAGCCATATGGCTTTGCATCCTTCCAACTGCTAAGATCATCTTTTGTTATATTAATAGCTCCAAATTGTTCATTCCATACTCTATAAGTTGGTTTAAATTCCTCATCATAATCTGACCATCTTATTGAACTAAATAAGCAACCTAATCTCTTCATTCTTCTGGATATCTTACTGTTAACAATGTCTTCAATACCTTCTTTATCATTTAAAAAAAATATTAAACTCTTCGAAAATTTCATTAAAATATCTTCATTATAATTAAATCTATTGTCGAAAACATATTTAACTAAGCTATTATATCTATTAGCTGTAAGAATTGGACTCTGTATTACTATATAATTACTAGCCTCATCATTATATTTTAATAATTTAACTCTTATTATTGAACCATCTATTTTATATTTGCTTAATTGTAAGTCAGATAGGTTTGGCCTTTCCAGTCTTAACCATACCTCATCATTTACTATATCTATTGACGACATGTTAACTATTGCTCTTCTTATTTTATCATCACATACACTCCCATAACTTATTTCATCATGAGATTTTATCTCTTCACTAGTTGAAATAAATCTATTTTTATCTAAATATAATTTTATTTCTGTATTTTCTTTTACTATTTTTAGTTTTTCTATTTTGGATATATCAATTAATTCAATCCCATTATTCCTGTCTTTTACCTGAACCATCAATTTATTCCACAAACATTTATGTGATATGTTTTCTATATCCACCCTATATATACTAATAAGCTTTAAAAATGTTATTGTTTCTTCTTCTGTTTTTATTTCATTTAAAACTTTCTCCCATAACATTCCTTGTGCTATATCAACCAACTCTTGAATTCTTTTCCAAGAAGGATGCACATTATAATAATCTTCTTTAGCAATTCTTGAAGGAGTAAGTGTAGGTTTTATTTTACCTCTTATATCAACTATAAATGATTCTATACCTGCTCTCAAAACATTAGCCCATTGACCTAACCTCAACCTTTTTTCACCATTTCCTGGTGTCCCGCACACAAGTATTCCATCACAACACGTTTTATCTAAATCCTGAGCATAAACTTGCTTGTTTACATCTTTTTTTATTATAAACTTATTTCTTTCCTCAGGATTCTCATTATCCCATTTAGCATCAGTATTTTCTGTAGTAAACTTTCCATTATCATCAATTAATAGACTTACTCTCATAATTCCATTTAAATTCTTATGAATTTCTGATAAACCTTGTTCAAATGTCTTATAACCTCTTTTATCTAAATTGCATTTTTCAATAAATGTTTTAGGAGGAATTATCTCATTTGGAATTAAAATTTTATCTTTTATTTCATCTACCGTACATTCCCCCTCTATTTCAAACTCACATGCTAAGGCATATCCATTTAAAACCTCTATTAATTTCACTTTATCTTCCCAGCTATCTAAATATGGCGGTTTATATCTTCCTATTATTCTAATATTTGTACCTATTTCTTGTTCTTCTTCACCCTTTTTTATAACTACAATTCCGTTTAGACCATTTATCTCAATTATCAGAGGTTTTCCTTTTCCGTTGTTATATCCATAATCCCTTCTTGTTTTTATAATAATTGAATCACCTAACATAAAACAGGATATAAATCCAATTCCAAATTGAGAACAAGGATTAAAATCTATTCCTGAAGAAGCTAACGACTCTCTATCCTTTGAAAATTCCGGTGACTTATAATAACTTCTTCCAACCCTTGTTAGATATTTAGTAATTATCCTTTCATCCATTCCAATTCCATTATCTGTGCAGGTAACAATTTCCCTACCATATTCGTCAAGTTCATGTTTAAATTTGACTTTCCCACCATTCCAAACCATCCCTGTATCTCTTTGGAAAATACACTTTCTGTGTCTTAATGCATCTAGTGAATTCTGAAGCAATTCTCTTATACATATCGATGACGATTCATATAAACCTTCCATCATCAATAACTTTACTATTTCATCCCTTGATAGCGTAAATTCTAAATCATGATAAATATAACAATTTTCTTTTGCCTCAATTCTGCTTCGATCAACAGATGTAGGTATGTTTAGTTTGTATTTTTGAGCATATACAGGAAATTCATTGACTATATTATGTGATTTTATTAATTCTTCATCAATCCAATCCATAAACTGTAATGCAGCCCTTTGATATACTGGATGTTCACATTTCATTGTATATCTTATTAAATCTTTATTAATTTCCCATCCTTGCACTGATCTATGTTTTTCCCACTCAACCAAACTTACATTATTAGAAAAATTAATAGTTTTGTATATAGAATCGGGGGTTCTATCTCTATCAAAATCTAATATATCAGCCAATCTTAATATTATAGCTAAAAATTTCATATTTACTTTATAAGTAGCTATGTTTTCATCTACTCTGAATCCGTTCTGTTCATTTATATTCATGCAATCTTCGTTATGTGATTTACACAACTTACCTACATACTCAGAAATATTAATCCCATTAACCTTCCATAAGGAATCATTTTAAAATTCATTATAAATATATTTTTTTGAGTTTTGTCCATGATTAATTCTAATATAGTCAGTTAACAATGCATCTTGTAACTCTGAATATGCTTGCATACACCTTTCTTTTTCTTGAGCGCTAAAATAATCATCATTAGCCCTCTTTAAGATATCGTTGAAATTTGGATGCTCTATAATCCAGTTTTCCTTAAATAATTTGAATTCATCTCTATTTTTCAATTCCTTGATACTTTCACCATCTAGTACCATTCCTTGGTCATGATAAAATGCTGATAAAATTAATAATGATATCTCTATAGGATTCAATAGGTTTAATACTTCTTCCGATAATATCATTGCCATTATTTCTGTAACTCTTAATAAATGTACATCATCATGAAGTGTATACTCTGAATGTAATGACGGAAAGGCCTTCATTCTGTTACTTGCAATATCGCACATTGTTTTTAAATTATATGATAATTGTTTGGCTAAGACCTCATCGCTTCCTGTAAAGCCACAATTTAATTTTTTCCATAATGATGTATCTTCTATGCTATCTAAATTATTTATTATACTCATTGAATACCTCCTTTATCCGCATTTACTTTTTATTTTGTCAATCATCTTTATGAGGATGCCCCAAATTATATCTTAGCCAGCAAATCTGCTTTTAGTGGCTTCTTACCTTCTCCCTGAGGAATTTCAATCTCTTGAAATTT
>CAZVFS010000145.1:0-3654 GCA_964626575.1 uncultured Alkaliphilus sp.
CCACTTCCTCACCCCCAAATTAACAATATATAATCCGCAAAATTAAGATTCTTTACCTTTAGCCGCTGTAGTAGCTTCTTGAATTCCTTTGGTCTCAGAACGATTGCCCCATAATCCGAAAGCCACAGCTATAACCGCCAACACCCTAAGAGGCTTGAAAATAATACTCCAAATTCGCGCCTTGACAGGAACATGAGGATCTGCAGGCAGGCCATAATATTCCGGAACATTTTGTAGAACAAACATGGTACCGGTTCCCGATACCTCTTCGAGGCCATATACTCTAGCCTTACTCTTACCTTTAGCTTTCAACTCAAGTACCCTTTTAGTAGCCTTGTTAACCAGTGCAGTCCGATCACCATATTCAATGGCACCGGTAGGACAAGCTTTGGCACAGGCAGGCATAAAGTCGTTAGCAGTACGGTCAATGCACATAGTACACTTAACGGGATGATTTTCTTTTCTGTCAAAGCTCATTGCTTGGAAAGGACAGTTGGCAACACAATAGTTACAACCAATGCATTTATCATTATTAATTGCAACGGATCCTGTTTCTGTACGATAAATTGCCCCTACAGGACAAACAATCATACAGGCCGCATCGGTACAGTGCATACATCTATTGTTACCAAAATACCAATCCAACTTGCCGCCCTCTTCTACCTCATTAAATGTAATGCGCATCCAGGTATTAGGTGATAATTGAGGTGGATTTCCATAATTACCGTTGAAGGTGGTTTCTTCCGCTGGTAGCTGGTTCCATTGTTTACAAGCTGCTTGACAGGCGCGGCAGCCAATACATTTACTGGTATCTATAAGGATAGCTTTCTTCATACCTTACACCCCCTTCTTCCTGATATTGCATAAGGATGCTTTAGATTCAGGAATATTGGTATTAGCACATCCTATCGAAGGACATAGGTCATTAGTTATGTGTCCCGTGGACATTCCTGCAAAGCCCCAGTGGAAAGGCATTCCCACCATGTGTCTCTTCTTACCGTCTATCTCCATAGGCTTCAAACGTTTAGTGACACAAGCTTTGGCATCAATGCTGCCTTGTTTACCTTCCTTGAAGAGGCGTTTACTTTCAACTTCGACAAAGTCTCCATTTTTGATGCCCAACTCAGCAGCCAACTCCTCGTCAATCTCTATAAACAATTCCGGCATTAACTCATTCAACCAAGGCATGTTACGGGTCATAATACCGGATTGATAATGTTCCGTAACCCTATAGGTGCTCAAAATATAAGGATATCTTGCCCGTTCTTCATCTGTTTCTACCACGTGATCCTTATAGAAGCGCTGGGTTATCGGGTTAAAGGTAGCTTTTGGATAGAGTAAGTTTGGTACCAAGCTCTCTGCCGGTTCATAATGCACGGGCACCGGACCATCATTTACTCCGGCAACGGCAAATAGTCGACCATGGCCTTCCGGTAACATTATATATGGAAAATCTTTTACATATTCATAGGTCCAGCTACCTGGCCAGTCATTGATGTCATATTGCTTAATCAATTTGCCTTCATCATCCCACCAGAACATTTGCAATTCGGGGTTCCAAGGATTTCCATCTCGGTCAGCCGCACAGCGATTATAAACAATACGACGGTTGAGCGGCCAAGCAAACGACCATCCCAGATGAGATCCAATACCCTCTTTTTCCCTTATACGGCTTTGGCAAGCAGGTTTTTCGTAATTATTGTAGTAACCGGCGTAGAGCCAATCACCGCAAGCTGTAGTTCCGTCATCCTGCAATCCAACAAAGTTGGTGACAAATTTTCCATCAGCGAAAGTATATCCGTTCAATGCTTTACAAACCTTAACTATATCAACCTGATTTTCATCTCCATCCATGCCGTAATCCCAATTCATCTTTGTGATAGGATCTGGCAAGGCGCCGGAGCCATCAGCATAGGCTTCCTTTAATTTTCTGAGAAGATCATATGCGATCTGCAGATCTGATTTGGCTTCTCCAGGTGGATCCTGAGCCTTCCATTGCCATTGAATCCAACGGCCACTGTTGGCCTTGGTTCCATCACGTTCCATGGAAGCAGTAGCAGGTAACATAAAGACTTCTGTTTGAATATCCTTTGGATTGGTTCCGGGTGCCTTCCAGAAAGCAGCTGTCTCATTTTCAAAAATGTCCACGGCAACCAACCATTTTAATTTAGACTGATAACTACGTTTAGCACCCGCAGTAGGACCGGTAACGGCCGGGTTATCCGCCCAGCAGATCATACCTTCTATTTCACCCTCGCCCATATACTTATATGCGGCAATATGCGAGTGATCACGGGCATCAAGCTTAGGATAATAATCATAACAGAAACCGTTTTCCGGAGTAGCGTTATGGCCCCAAAACTCTTTTAACATACTGACTACATATTTAGGCTTGTTTGCCCACCAACTGGTAGCCGGTGTCTCCTTTTCGATATATACATCTAAGGTCGGATGTACCGCTGCCTTTGGTGCAGCCAAATAACCGGGCATTATATGGAACATAATAGCCTGGTCGGTAGAACCCTGCACGTTAGACTGGCCACGCTGTGCGTTTACCCCGCCGCCAGGTATCCCCATGTTACCTAAGAGTAGCTGTACAACGGCTGTAGCTCGCACATTTTGAGAACCGTGAGTAAATTGGGTGATACCCATAGCATACATGATATTACCCGCTTTTTTAGGATCCCCGGTAGAAGAATAAAGGTCATAAGACTCTTCCAGAATATCCTTAGGACAACCTGTTATATTGTTCACATTATCCAGTGTATATTTAGCATAAATCTTTTTCATTAATTGTAATACACAGTTAGGATCTTCCATAGTAAGATCCCTGATCGCATTCCCTTCTGCGTCTTTTTGATACTGCCAGCTAGATGTATCATATTTCTTAGCATCTCGAGCTGGGTCATCCTGAACGCCGGAGAAAAGACCTGTTTCTTCATCAAAGTCAAATTCTTCGTTAATTAGGAAAGATGCGTTAGTATAGTGTCTTACATATTCCTCCTGATAGCGTTTGTTCTGTAAAATATAGTTCATAAGTCCGCCTAAATAAGCTATGTTTGTACCGGGTCTAATAGGTACATGCAGGTCAGCGACAGCAGCAGTACGGGTTATACGTGGGTCCACAACAATAAGTTTGGCTCCCCTGGTCCTGCGGGCCTCATCGACCCATTTCATAGAAATAGGATGATTTTCGGCGGTGTTACCACCAATATTCATGAGCACATCGGAATTTTTATAATCAATCCAGTGATTAGTCATACAACCTCTTCCAAACGCAGCGCCAAGACCGGCGACTGTGGAGGAGTGTCAGAGACGTGCACAGTGGTCAATATTGATGATACCTATAGCTCGTGCTATCTTATGGAAAAGATAATTTTCTTCGTTGGTACAAAATGCACTACCCAACCAACTGATGGCTTGGGTACGGTTTACTGTTACCCCATTATCTTTTTCTTCAAAGGTACGATCGCGAGTATCCTTGATTCGTTCAACAATGGTATCCATCATCCAATCCCATTCTTTTTCTACCCACTGATCACTACCCGGTGCCCGATAAAGAGGCTTTGTTAATCGGTTAGGATTAGGTTTTGGTTTGCCTTTTTCATCGTAAATATAAGAAACGTTAAATATAGAACTGCCCCTACTGCAAAG
>CAZVFS010000146.1:0-3623 GCA_964626575.1 uncultured Alkaliphilus sp.
CTATCGGCCTTTACAACATCAGACAGGCTATCATTTATAGTATGAAGTATGCCGACTATTTTCCCATTGAGCATACCGGATTTCTCCATGATGTTTGATACGAAATCCTCACTATCTAGCTGTCCCTGGCTTGATGTAACTATATTTATAAGTATTTCCCCTGTAGACAGTGTCTTTCTTATTACTAAATGCCTCAAAAATCCCTCGTGAGTCCTCTTTTTATAATGCGGCATACTCAATTGTTGAAAATGTTCTAAAATTATAGTCAATATATTTGTAAAATCGGCATCTACTATATTGCAGTGCTGCACGTTCACTATCTCATAAAATTTCCCCTTGCTATGAAGTCCCAAGGTCAAAGGCCCATCTTTTTCTTTATCACCGAATGTATATTCCATTTTATTTCTATAGCCTTGCACCATGGGGCTTTTTTCTATGCCTAAATAATTAATATCTAACCCTTCCTTGTTAAACAAATCCAATATCTGTTTTTCTTTTAATTCTAATTCATTTTCATAGGTCAATGTTTGATATGCACATCCACCACACACTCTAAAATGAGGACAACCTATCTCAATTTCTAAGGGGGATTTTTCTAATACATTGGTTACTTTAGTTTCGATATAGTCCTTTCTTTTTCTGCTCACTTTTGCCTCTACTTTTTGTCCCTCAATGCCTCCTCTGAATTTAACCTTCTGTCCCTCATATTCCCCTTCTCCTTTGTCCGGAAATGCTACCCTATCTATGTTAAATTCAATTAAATCATTTTTTCTAACCATAGTTTTTCTCCTGTATTTTTGTATAATCTAAGACTTTTTCCCATTATATCATTAACCCAATTTCATTGTTCCACAATTTTATATTAAATTACCCATTATGTTACACTGAATTCAAAAATATAATTAATATTTTCAGAATTTTTATGTTGTTGGTTTTGCTTTGTTATGATGGGGTTACAATAAGGAATATTAGGAAGTTATAGCAAGCAGTTTTCGAACAATATGGGCCCTGCCCAAATCGGCAAGCGCATATCAAACAGGGGAATGATTACAGGTGAGGCTGTTTTTATAATAATATTGGCTGCCATTATTACGAGTGTTGTGTTATATTTTAAATAACTTGGAAAAAAGTGCCGGAAACGCCAGGTAGCAAAGGAAAATGGCAAACAAAACCTTCCATTGCTGGTCCGACATTCCCTTACCATTTTAGTATAATGTGTCGCTTCCCCCGTCCCCGTAACACGCGAGTGTGCGTGGTGGATTATCAAATAAAAAATAGCCAGGAGTGAAAAAAATGAATGAAGTTCGTTATAAGACAAGAGAGGTATTGGACAAGAACAAAATTGAAACATTTCTGAGGCAAGCCCGAGTTGGGCATCTTGGAATGGTTGACGGCAACCTTCCATATGTTGTTCCGCTTAATTTTGTTTGGATAGACGGAAAAATTTATTTCCATGGGGCTACCGGAGGAAGGCGAAATCAGGTTATGGATGCCAATCCGGAGGTTTGTTTCATAGTCTGCGAGGAATATGGAACTGTTGTCGACCCGGTACCGGCCGATGTAGACACAGCATATATGAGTGTAATGATTTTTGGTAAGGCACAGCCCATCACCGATCTGGATGAAACTACACGCATATTACAGGAAATAGTTAACAAATATGTGCCCGGTTACTATAGCCAACCGCTGTCTAAACAGTACGTCGACAAACTCAGATCACCGGTATTCGACGGCCCGGTACAAGTGTACCGAATCGACCCATGTCATATCACCGCAAAAGAAAACCCGGTTGGAGAAGGAAAAATATTAAAAACCAGGTAAGGTATCAAGTGGGCGTTTGAAGTACCAAGGAAAGTGCTAAGGGGACGGGGTTATTGCTTCCTAACAAGTTCGTCCGATCATATTATATTTGCGAGATTTTCATCTGTTCCCGTAAGCCTATACCCAACAATAAACAACAACCCACCTCGGTCTATAATTTATAGAATTTTCGACCATAATATATGTCTTGTGAATCCTGTCGATTATAGTCTATAGTTTATAGATTGATTTATCAATAGGGACTTTGAGACATTTTTTAAATATAAAAAAGACCTCTTATGTTCTATATGTTCCTTCTAATTCCCTATAACAGGAGAACAAGGTTATTAGCAGGAAGCAGCAACCCCGTCCCCTTGCTTTCTTGCTTTCTGAATTAGTCTTTATATATTTATATTTCCTTTTGGCACTTCACAACTATATATTTAAATGGAGGCTTATTTTCTGCATTTTTATGTGGCTCAACAATCTCACTAGTTTCTATCAACCCATAGTTGCAAAATTCTTGCTTTATTGAGTCTGAATCATAAAAGAATATTTTCATTCCTTCTGTTATCTCGAAATAGTCTTTGCCTAATTGTTTGCCCTTTCCATACATTGGAGTCCCTTTTGAGATAGTAGCAAAAATCATATACCCACCAGGTTTTAACTGATTATAACAATCTTTAATAAATTTATGTCTATCTTGACTATCTAATAAGTGAATAAGTGCATAACAAAATATACCGTCATAAAGCTTTTCATCAAAAGGCATATCAGTTACTGATCCATGATGAATACTAATATTAAAGTCATTTTCTTTTGCCAACTCAATTGCTGTTTTTGAAATTTCAATACCTGTTACATTTATTCCATTATCAATAAAAACTTTTGCATTCCTACCATATCCAATACCAGGTATTAGGATATCTTTTACTTCTTTTTCAAGAAAAAAATCTTTTGCCGAAATTGCCGAATCTGCAGGTTCAAATCCCCATATCATTTGATTTTCTACAAAACTTTCTTCCCATATTTCATTCATAATTCTATTCTCCATGTACTATTTTAAATAGCAGAATAACATCGTAACAAATTCATGCTTTCTACATTATTATAGACAAGTCTACTTTACCAACCACCCATAATCTTGCCTGCAATCCACGATATAATCAACATACACTGTCTGATCCTTGATCTGATACAGAATCAGATACCATTTCTCAACGAACATCTTGTGATACTTATTCGGTGGTATAAATTCTGTGTTGAGAAATGGAAATCGCTCCGGCATGGTGGAAAGGGAACGAATGGCATCCATTAATTCATTCTTTGTCCTGCGGGCAGCAGTGGGGCTTTTCTGAGCCAGAAAACGAACATGACCCGCCAGCATCTGACGGGCACGGTCGGAAACAATCACCTTATATTGAGGCTTCTTTTCCATGTTCCACCTCATCTATAATGCTTTCTAAATAGCTGTCCAGTTCATCCGGTGTTACTCCGGTGCGACCAGCTATTCGATCTTCCTCAACAGCTAACAGTTCTTCGCGCAGCTTGAGCATTTTTTCTCGACGGGTAAATGTATCTATATCCATGACCACGAGATCACCCTCGCCGTTTTTGGTAAGATACACAGGCTCCCCGGAAGTTTTGCACAAAGCCGCAATTTCATTATAGTTCTGCCTTATGCTTGCGGACGGTTTAATCTGCATGGTATCAACTCCTTGTAGTAATATTCTAATCATATTATACCCTTTTTATGCTATGAATTCAATCAACAATTTGGTTACAATAAAAAAAGCCAGTTAGGACTACAAACTTTAATCCCA
>CAZVFS010000147.1:0-3583 GCA_964626575.1 uncultured Alkaliphilus sp.
ACTGTGAAGTCCATTTTCTGATATTCGCCGTACTGAACCGAAAACATTGCGGTGACGGCCTCAAGCATATACTGGGGAACGGTATTTATGCTATAGGCTAAGGCCAGGCCCAGCACCAAAAGGGCAAACCGCCTTTTATTTCTCAAAATATTTTTAATAACCACTTTCCAACTGAAGGCCAGCCTCTTCCAAACAAAACCTATTTTTTCGAGTAAAATATGCTTACCCGATTTAGGAGGTTCCGGCAGCATTGCATCGGCCGGAGTAATTTTCAGGACCCTCCACGCCCCAAAAAATCCGGAAGCAATGCAAAAAATACTTGTAAGTAGGACAGAATATAATATATAAATATACTGAATCCTCGAATGAATTAAAGGTATATTAAAATATAATATAAATAATTCCGTTAACATTTTGGAAAGAATAAGCCCTGAAATAATTCCTATGATTGAACCGGTTGTGCCGATCATCAAAGAATACTTTAAATAATGAAAAAGCACTTTTATATCACTATAACCCAAAGCCTTTAAAACACCTATAGCCATTCTATCATTACTTACAATTCTCGATAACATGATAGATATAACAAGCCCCGCCACGGCAAAGAAAAGCACCGGCAGAACCTTTGATATTTTATCAAATCCCCCCAGTTTTTCTGTAAGCATCCTGTTGCTTATTTGATTTTCCCTCTTTGTTATTCTTTTTATCCCGTATTTGTCTAAGGTTTTTTCCAGGGTTTCAACAACTTCGTCTATATCGCCTTCATTTTCCAGAGTGATTAATACTTCATTGTAGTACCCTTTGTCCCCGTAAATTCCTTGGGCAAATTCCTCGCCGACAAAAGCCACCCCAAATTTTCCGGCCGCGGGCATTAAAGACTGTTCGCTTTCCATCAAATACACAAATTCGGGGCTATATGTAATATTTGAAACCTTCATACTATGGATTCGTCCGTTTATATAAGGGGTGATAATGTCCCCCTTCTCAATACCCCTGTCCAAAGCAAATTGTCTCAGCAAAATCAGGTCGTTATTTTTTAATTTTTCCTTTTCCCCTTCGGACATATATAGCTTATTAATACTGTCATCGTTATCCGGAATAGAAATAAGACGCAATATGACTTTTTCATCCTTGTTATCGGTCTCAAGCGGCACATCAATACTGATTCTTCCCTGGGCCTTTTTTATTCCTTTGACGGATTCAATTTCCTTAATGCCCTTTTGAGAAATCTTTGTCAATTCCACATTTATATGACTAAAATTTGTTTCGTCATAAAAGGTTTTTATGGCTTCCTTTATATTTACATTACTGGTAGAAAAACATATAAAAATGCTCAAGGCAACTACTACAATAACGGTGACAGAGATAAACTGTCCCTTGGAATGTTTTATCATACGATAAAGCCTGATGTTGAGCTTGTTCATCACCATTCAATCCCTTCGGGAGAGACCGGGTTGGGGTTTTCTTCAACTTCAACAATATTGCCGCTTCTCATTTTTATCACCCTGTCTCCCATATCTCCTATAGCCATATTATGACTGATAACAACTACGGTCTTATTAAACTTTCGGTTAATCCTATGCAATAAAGATAAAACCATTACCCCAGTGCTAAAATCCAAAGCACCCGTGGGTTCGTCACATAATATCAAGAGAGGATTTTTAGCCACTGCTCTTGCAATAGCCACACGCTGCTGTTCCCCGCCGCTCAATTGGGAAGGGAAATGATCCTTGTGCTCCCATAGGCCTACTTCTTTTAATACTTTGTCAATATCCATAGGCTCCTTACACAATTCAGTAGCCAGCTCGACATTCTCTCCGGCGGTCAAATTCGCCATCAGATTGTAAAATTGAAATACAAAACCTACACCGTTCCTGCGATAGGCTGTTAATTTTCTGTCATTATGTTTGGTAATTTCATCACCTGATACTATAACCCTGCCTTCGTCCGGCACGTCCATACCCCCAATAATGTTGAGCAAAGTACTTTTGCCGGATCCACTAGGCCCGAGAATCACTACAAATTCCCCCTCGTAAATATCCAAATTGATATCATCGAGGGCCTTTACTTCCACTTCTCCCATCTGATAGGTCTTTCTTAAATTCCTGACTCGAATTTGAACATTCTTTCCCATTCTTCCCCTCCATCTCCAGCATATCTCCAGCGCATAGCATTTTCCTTATTATATCATCAGTTCGGATTTTTTTCATTCCGTGATTTCATGTCGTGTTATCTATCATTTTTCATCAAACCTAAGGTGTCATTATTTTTTTGATGATGTGGTATATGATAATGCAATAAAATAACATTAAATTTTTAGGAGGCCGACCATATTTAATATAAAGATTTCCAATTTGTGAAGGAATACATTTTAAACCGTTGTCCTAAGGATGCAAGAATTATTGAAAAATAAATTAGCCCAATTCCTAAAATTGACGGTGTATAATTCATATGGTAGGATAAAACTAAATAGACATATTATTGTAACAAAAATATATATAATATATAGGGGGTATTTTAATGCCGTTAATTACAAGTACGGAACTTTTTGAAAAAGCATACGAGGGTAAATATGCCATTGGTGCTTTTAATGTTAATAACATGGAAATAATTCAGGGAATTGTTGAGGCAGCCAAAGAGGAAAAAGCCCCTCTGATTCTCCAGGTGTCCGCAGGAGCGAGAAAATATGCCAATCCAATTTATTTAAGAAAATTAGTAGAAGCTGCAATTGAAGATTCTAATTTGCCGATCGTGTTGCATTTAGACCACGGTGAGGATTTTGATATTTGTAAACAATGTGTGGATGACGGTTTTACCTCGGTCATGGTAGATGCTTCCCACCGACCCTTCGAAGAAAATGTTGAGGTTACAAAACGCGTCGTAGAATACGCACATAGTAAAGGAGTGGTGGTTGAAGCGGAACTTGGGAGACTAGCCGGCATAGAAGACGCGGTGAGTGTAAGCGAAAGGGATGCAACTTTCACGGTTCCGGAACAAGCCGCAGAATTTGTCGCGAGAACCGGGGTTGATTCATTGGCCGTTGCCATCGGTACGAGCCATGGTGCCTTTAAATTTAAGGGGGAACCTTCATTAGATTTTGAAAGGCTAAAGCAAATTCAAAAATTACTGCCTGAATTTCCGTTAGTATTGCATGGTGCATCTACAGTATTATCTGAGTTTGTAGATTTGTGCAACCAATATGGCGGCGAAATTTCAGGTGCACAAGGTGTACCTGAGGAAATGATTCGACAGGCCACCGAATTGGGGGTATGCAAAGTAAACATAGATACTGACCTGCGCCTTGCTATGACCGCGGCAATACGAAAACATATGGCCGAAAATCCTGATAATTTCGACCCGAGAAAATACCTGGGTCCCGGCAGGACGGCTATTAAGGAAATGGTAAAGCATAAAATTAAAAATGTTTTGGGTTGCAGTAACAGATTATAATATAATTTAATCACAAGGCCATCTGATGACAGTAACCGTCAGATGGCCTTTAAATTGTTTATATGATTTTTGCTAATTCAAAATTGATATAATCACAAGATACCAATTTATAATTTACCCCGTTATATGTACC
>CAZVFS010000148.1:0-3583 GCA_964626575.1 uncultured Alkaliphilus sp.
TATCGAAAAAATAACACATTCCATATGCACGATGGAATTTGAGGATCACAGGCCTTTATATGATTGGTTTGTCAGGGAATGCGAGATGGAATCCATACCCCGGCAGATAGAATTTGCAAGGCTGAATATGACCAACACGGTTATGAGCAAGCGTAAACTGAAACAATTTGTAGACGAAGGGATAGTCGACGGTTGGGACGATCCGCGTATGCCAACCATTTCGGGGTTAAGGAGAAAAGGGTATACCCCTAAGGCCATTCGTAACTTTTGTAGGGAGATTGGAGTAGCTAAAAATCAAAGTGTTGTAGACGAGCAAATGCTGGAATATTTTATCCGTGCAGATTTAAACGAAACGGCACCCAGAACCATGGCTATCTTAAAGCCTCTCAAGGTAATCATTACCAACTATCCTGAAGAGCAGGTGGAAATGTTGGATGCAGAAAACAATCCTGATGACCCGGCAATGGGAACACGTAAAATTCCATTCTCACGTGAAATATATATCGAACAGGAAGATTTTATGGAAAATCCTCCTAAAAAATACTTTAGGTTGTTCCCCGGCAACGAGGTTCGTCTAAAAAACGCCTATTTCATCAAATGTAACGATGTAATAAAAGATGAAGAGGAAAATGTTGTGGAGCTTCATTGTACTTATGATATTGAAACAAAAAGCGGGACAGGTTTTACGGGGAGAAAAGTAAAGGGTACCATCCATTGGGTAGATGCAAACCATTGTGTACCTGCGGAATTCAGATTGTACGAACCGTTGATATTGGATGAGGAAGAGGAAGAAGGCAAACATTTCTTAGAACAGATCAACCCGAATTCTTTGGAAGTGCTGCAAGGTTTTGTCGAGGATAATATGAAAGACGCAAAAGCACATGAAAAATTCCAATTCTTTAGACATGGTTATTTTAATGTGGATCCAAAACATAACAAAGATGATAATTTGGTGTTTAATAGAATAGTTTCTTTGAGGAGTTCTTTTAAGCTTTAGTAGACAGGGTGCCAGGAGGACGTTTTGTTTGCCATGTCCGAAGAGCAGGGCATATTTATAATTGCATATTTATAGGTATAGATGTATAATATTAAAAAGGATACATGGAGAAGGTGCACAGGGAATGCACTGGGGACGGTTCTTGATGCACTGTTACAGTGCATTGGGAATCGTCCCCGGCACCGTAATTATTAACCAAGGGGGAGTTAAAAGTGAAGAAGTTTTCAAAAATAGCGGCCATTATATCGTTTATTTTAATAATGGCGTTATTATTTACCGCTTGTGGTAAAAAGGTTTCAACAGGTACGGAAGAAAATGGGGACCAACTGCCGGTAGATGCGGAAAAATTGTCCAAGATAGACGAAATAAAACAAGCAGGCAAAATAGTTTTAGGTACAAGTGCAGACTATCCGCCATACGAATTCCATAAAGAGATAGACGGCAAAGATACTATAGTGGGCTTTGATATTGAAATTGCAAAAGCAATAGCAAAAGACCTGGGTGTAGAATTAGAAATAAAAGACATGGATTTTGATGGACTTTTGTTAGCATTAAATGCCGGAAAGGTGGATTTTGTAATAGCAGGTATGACACCGAAACCGGAAAGGGATGTAGAGTTTTCAAAGATATATTATAAAGCGTTACAAGGTATTTTGATTCATGCGGACAACAAGGATGTATACAAAACTATAGATGATTTAACAGGCAAGAGGATAGGCGCACAAAAAGGTGCAATACAAGAAGACCTCGCTAAAGAAGAAATAAAAGACCTGAAATTAAAGGCTTTAGCTAAAATACCGGATTTAGTTCTCGAAGTAAAGCATAAAAAAATAGACGCTTTGGTTATGGAGATGCCGGTAGCAGAAGCCTATGCGGCTAATAATGATGATTTGTTTTTAATGCCTGTGGAGCTTATTGATGAAGAAGGTGGCTCGGCTGTAGCAGCTAAAAAAGGAGAAAAGGGATTAATAGATTTTGCAAACAAAACACTAGACAATCTGGAAAAAGACGGTTCTATAGAAAAATTTGTAATTGAAGCTGTAGAAATGGTTGAATAGCAGGTATATAATTAATATAGTATACTGATATACAGATGGATTTTGTTCCATCTGTATATTTATGAAAATCTAGCGTTCCAAACCTATTATGAAAGGAAAGGCTAAAATGAATTTCAGTTTCCTACCTAAATATTATAATTTTTTTATAATCGGGGCTAAGAACACAGTATTGCTTGCAATTTTTACAGTAATTTTGGGTGTAGTATTGGGTGTATTTCTGGCGTTGATGAAAATTTCACGAAACAAAATACTAAATTTTATTTCAACAGCTTATATAGAAGTTATTAGGGGAACGCCGCTGCTAGTACAAATATTTATAATTTATTATGGGTTACCGGCTATAGGTATAAATTTCCCCGCCCCTGCTTTTTTAGGGGAGTATGGAGAGGAGTTTGTGGCCGGGATTGTTGCTTTGTCTATAAATAGCGGGGCTTATGTAGCTGAAATTATACGCTCCGGTATCCAATCTGTAGACAAGGGGCAGACGGAGGCTTCCAGATCTTTAGGTTTGTCTTACAATGCTACTATGAGATATATTATAATACCTCAGGCACTCAAAAATATTTTACCTGCTTTGGGTAACGAATTTATAGTTGTTATTAAGGAATCTTCAATAGTATCCGTAATCGGTATACACGAACTCATGTACAATGCAAATACCGTGAGGGGTAATACATTTATACCGCTAGAGCCCTTGTTGATTGCGGCTACTATTTATTTTGTCCTGACTTTTACATTGTCTAAGTTTTTAGGCATAGCTGAAAGGAGGATGAGGGTAAGTGATTGAAGTAAAAGGACTTATAAAGGATTTTGGCAAATTAGAAGTCTTGAAGGGAATAGATGCTCATATTAAAAAAGGGGAAGTCGTGGTAATAATCGGTCCCAGCGGTTCGGGAAAAAGTACCTTCCTGAGATGTCTTAACTTATTGGAAGAGCCCACAGCCGGGGAAGTAATATTCGAAGGTAAAAAAACAAACGACAAAGGGACCAATATAGATTTGTTAAGACAAAACATAGGAATGGTATTTCAATTGTTTAACTTGTTTCCGCATATGACGGTTTTAGAAAATATAACTCTGGCACCTGTTAAACTCAAGAAAGCATCTAAAGAAGAAGCGCAAAAAATAGCTATGGGTTTATTAAATCAGGTAGGGCTTGAAGACAAAGCAGAGGCATATCCTAATCAGTTATCCGGCGGGCAAAAACAGAGGATAGCTATAGTTAGAGCCTTGGCAATGTCACCTGATGTAATGTTGTTTGATGAACCGACTTCATCGTTAGATCCCGAAATGGTAGGGGAAGTGCTGGAGGTAATGAGGGAATTGGCACGAGATGAGATGACAATGATAGTAGTTACCCATGAAATGGGTTTTGCCAGAGAAGTAGGTACAAGGCTTATGTTTATGGATGATGGCAAGATTATAGAGGAGGGCATACCTAAAGAGGTCTTTGACAATCCTCAACATCAACGGACAAAAGATTTTTTGAGGAAGGTGTTGTAGGAGCGCGCCGTAGAAGCGAGTGAAGC
>CAZVFS010000149.1:0-3578 GCA_964626575.1 uncultured Alkaliphilus sp.
TTTTATTTAATGGGCAAGGATATGGAATTATCCTGCGATGAATCGGTGATAAAAGAGATGGGCCTTGGGATAAAAGGTGACTATTCTGACTCTTTATTATCATTATCTGTCGGGAAAAGAATAATAGGGGGTTCACCTGTTGCATTCGGCGAAAACAATATAAATGGCAGAATTAAAAATATATTGAATTATAAAAAACCTAAATTTTGGGTTGTGACAGGAGCTGTTATTGTAGTTATAGTGTTGGCTGTGGGATTGTTGAGTAATCCAATTGGTAACGAAGGGGAAAATATTGATGCAGGCCATGTTCCCGCGGGGGCCGGTAATAAAAATATGGGAATCAAAACAATCCCGCTGACTGCAGAAGAATTGGAGTATTTTAATAGTGATGAATTTTTTAATGGGGAATATATGAATGTCCGAAATCAATTTTTGAGTTCGCTTTACGATGTACCTGGAAAGATTGATTTATTCGAACTATTTTACTGTGGAAGCGGTCTCGAGGAAATCCCCACGGAAGCAGAAAAAGCCGCTATTATCGCGTATAATAACTGGGATATGGAGCCGGATTGTCCCTGCACGAAAATCAGCCGTGCCGCCATGGATGCGGTGCTTACAAAATATATGGGGCTGACTCTTGCAGAAACAGAAAAAGTGGGCCTTGAGAATTTTACTTATCTGGAACAATTCGATTCATATTATTATTATCATGGTGATACAAATTATCGTATGCAGGTTTCTTTCTCCAGAGGAGAGCGAGAAGGCGATACCATTCGTCTTTTTTACGACGATTCGTTTATGAATGAGGGTGAAACAATGCTTACATTGCGGGAACATGGAAATACCTATATTTTTGTATCTAACGAAAGGGTGGTGTTCTAGCGGAAGTAATGGGGGCGGTTCTTTTTGCTTCAGCCCGCCCTTAGGGTAACAAGTGAAGCAAAAAGAACCGTCCCTATTACTTCGTAGCCCTTCAAAAATTTAATAAATTGTTAATAATTAGTTCGTAGTTATTCAATATAAATAATGTATCATATAATTGTACTACATAAATGCTTAAGCTTATGTCGGTAAAATATATGATAGGGGGTAAAAAGATGAAACTCAGTAAAAAGACTGTCACAATGGCTGTTTTTGTCCTTGGCGCTGTGATTTTAGTAACATCGGCTTTTGCAGATATTGTGCTTGGCTCCGGATATAATAGTTTAAAAAAATCTATAAAAACAACAGCAGGAAAATTAACTGATGAGGTTGACAATTTTAGTGTTGATGCCGTCATAGCTTTTAAACTTGACGGGAAAATAATTACGGAATCAAATTCTAATATGAAATTTGATGTTGTTAACAATACCAGAGAGTCAACGGATGAGAATTTTGAAAAAGGAGAAGTAAAGGAGTATTACTACTACAGTGATGAGAACCGAAGCATACATAAAAATAACGACGGTTCTTATGATGTAATCGAGAAACGGAAAAAGAACAATGAAACCGGCAGGGGAATGAACAATCCGTTTGAGGAGGAGCAAGTTAAGGATGCGGAAAGGATTATAGACGCATTTGTGGGAAACTTGCAGGATGCCATACAGGTGGAGGAATCTGATGGTAAAAAAATGTACACAGGTAATCTGACAGAGACCCAAATTCCCCCTATTGTTAATGCTATTTCTTCCTTTGTCTTTAAATACAATATACTTGACCAATGGTCGGCAAAACGCTTGGGTGTTCCTTGCCCCAAGTCAAATATATATCTGGTAAATGCAATGGGTAAAGCAATTGAAAATGAAGAGGGAATTATAGAAAGCGGTATTTTTACAGCTAGTATATCCGCACAAGATAGCGAAGGGATTGAACATATCTATTCTTTGGATATTTCGATAGACATAAAGGATATTAATAATACAGTTGTGAAGGCACCGGATTTAGATGGCAAAAAAGTTACTTATAGCAAAGAAGGATTTGAATTTGACAGTAAACATATTGGAAAATATAAAAATGATATTGTGGTAGAAAAAGACAACTATTTTGAAAAGGTTGGGGAAAGGTTTGTAGAAATCAATTCCACTGAAAACGGCAATTTAAAAGGCAAATACTATGAAATATATAAAGAAGGATATGAAGCCGACACTATAAGAAACTTTGATTTCTATTCTAACTATGACGAAGAGTGCCATTATTCAATAATACAATACACAGACAATAATGGTGAAAAGAAAAAGGGGATCATCCATAGGTACGATTTACAAAACATAAATATATCTTTTAATGTTACAATAAATGAGGACAATAATGGTTATTCCTACGAGCATGAAGACGGATTTGATAATACCTTTATCAGAGTATTTGAATAGTAACCAGCATTAGAAAATTTAAGCAATAATTAAGGGTGGGTGGTGTCAGGGGGTGTCAGGGGGACGTTTCGTTTGTCATCAAGGATATCAAGAGATGTTTCGCTTATCATATTCCTTTTTGCATTTGATGACAAACGAAACGTCCCCCTGACACCCTGGACACCCGTACATCTCAGGATGACAATGCCGTAACACCGTAGGTGTCATTCTGAACGCATGTGAAGAATCTCAAGGAGGACAAGTTTTGGATATGGCAATTGTGATTGAAAATCTATCAAAAAAATATAAAAATAATCGCGGGATACAGGATATCAACCTAGAAGTCGGCAGGGGCGAAATATTCGGTTTTTTGGGACCTAACGGGGCGGGGAAAACTACTGTCATAAAAATTATGGTAGGTCTTATGAAACCTGACAAAGGCAACGTCAGAATAAACGGCTATAATATCTCGGATGAATATGAGAAAGCAATGAAAAATGTCGGCTGTATTGTAGAAAATGAGGTTCAATTTTCTTATTTAACAGCTTATGAAAACATGAAATTACACGGTAGGTTTTATAATAGTGTTGATGATGCGCAAATTGATAAAATATTAGAAATTGTAGGGCTTATTAAATACAAGAATGAAAAGATAAAAAGTTATTCCCTGGGAATGAAACAAAGATTCGGTATTGCCATAGCAATTTTATCAAATCCCGATATTATAATTTTGGATGAGCCCTTTAACGGGTTAGATGTAGAGGGAATGGTTGAAATGAGGAAATTAATTCTTGGTCTATCAAAAGAAAAAAACACAACATTTTTTATATCAAGCCATTTAATCCATGATGTAGAACTTGTATGTGACAAGGTTGGGATTATATACGATGGAAAACTTTTAGCTGTTAATAACACACAAGATATTCTGAAAAACTACTCATCCTTGGAGAATTATTATTTAAGTGAGGTTGATTCAAATGGGAATTCTTAGGGCGGCTTATATAAATGAAATAACAAAAATATCGAAAAAGAAAAAACTAATTGTATCGATGGTACTTTCGGTTTTATTTGTTATAGGAACAGCAATTGTAGTATATTCGTTAAATAACTTTGCAGGTATACGTGTAACAGGGAGTTCGGAATTCTCCATAATGGTTTTGACGATTTTAATATATTCTATTCTACCGCTTTTCACTACATTTATTTGTATAGATATGTTTGCCGGTGAATTTTTTGATAATACGATTAAAT
>CAZVFS010000150.1:0-3544 GCA_964626575.1 uncultured Alkaliphilus sp.
ACCATTTGAAGTGCATTCTGACCGCAATGTTCTATACATATCCCGCATCCTTGGCACCACTCGGATATAAGCAGTTTTCTCTTTTTAGCCCTGATTTTCTCTAATGCCGGTTTGTTTATTTCCCTTCCCTCAAATATAGCTATATTAACATCTACTTCCTCTTTGCTCTGCATTCCGACAGCAATAGAATCCAGGACAGGAAGGTTTAATACAAAATCAAAACATTGTCGGAAATCTTTTAGCAGGTTGCCCCCGCCTAAAGGTTTCATTCCATATATGCCTTTTCCCGAATTATGGGCATTGTTAAGTACACAAAGCATATCTTCGATTGTTCCGTCCTGTATTCCCAATCCGTCTATATTGACTATAGGATGTATAACTTCTATCTCCTTATATTTTAGGGCTCCTTTTACTGCCGCAATCGTATGGGTAGATAATCCGACACTCCTGATATATCCTTTTTCTTTCATCTTTAAAAAATACTCTATGGCTTCATAATGCCCCCGTATAGTATGCTCACTTTCCTGTTCATGTAATAAAAAAAGATCTACATAATCCGTATTCATTTCATTTAATGCTTTTTTTAAACTGTTCTCGGCGGTTTCTCTCGAATACGCATAGGACTTTGTAGCAATTACAATCTTGCTCCTATCGCAATACCTTAGTGCATGTCCTATATGCTTATAAGTTTCATATAATTCCGCCGTATCAACAAAATTGATTCCGTTTTCAAAACCATATAACAGTAAATCCCCGCCCTCTTTGTGGCTCTGGTTTGTCTGCAAAGGGCTTATGGTCAAGCTTCCGAAACATAGCCTTGAAACTTCTATATTCGTATTCCCCAGTTTTCTTTTTTCCATATGATCACCTATTTAACTATTGTTTATGACCTAACCCAATTTGCAAGGCAAATTGATGGTAGGTCAAACGCAGCCGGCTGTCCGTTTTGTCAACAACTCACAAAGTTCGTTGGACAAAAAGGCAACAAACATCAAATTTGCACGACTAAAAGGAGTGAACAAATTTGTAATGTTTGACTGCGGGTCATTGTTTAACCATTGTTCAATGACCTAAATCCTCGATTATTAAGTATAACATCGTCGATGTTAGAAATATTACGCTCGCGGCGGCCACCACCGTGCCCGAATCGTTGACTGCGAAACCGATAATACATGCCACAATAATTCCGCTCCAGCCCAGGGCCAGTTTGGGATACTTTGTGGATATTTTTCTAAACCATCCGATAGGTTTGTAGAAAAGTATACTCAACACCGCAACCGCACTCAACAATACCTTGCTCCAAATGGTTACGCCCATAAGCCGTAAATTCATAGCAACCTTTCTGGCTATGATTTGATATATTATGATGGGGCCGTTTGAAATTATCTGATTGATTGCCCCTGCCAAGTGGGACTTGTTTTTAACGACAAACAAATCAATCAAAGCCATTGAGCCCACTACAAATATTGCAGCCAGGCCCATATATACGAGCCTCTTGAAATTGATCTTTTTTTCCAATAACCTGATAGACACAAATAAAAAAGCGATTACTGCGGTAATTGTTCCGCCTACATTAGCCCCAAAGCTCGGGAACCCGACAATAACAGCAACCAGTCCGTAAATTATTATAGGTACATATTTACTTATACGATACCTTTCCGTCAATACGGTAGTAAGTATTAAGACAGCTCCGACTAGTACTCCCATATACTCGTTGCCTATTCCATAATATCTGGCGCCTATTATGGGATCATATCCCAGTAAGGAATTTTTGACTAAATTTTGTCCGCCGACAATGTCAAACAATAATCCCACTACCAATAAAGACATTGTATATAAGATTACATTTAACGGGTTACCCCCGGACACCGAATGAATTACAAGTATTACAACTAAAGTGATTGTCAGTAATAATAGATATGTAATAACAATGTTCGTTACCCCGAACAGAGGCATCAACAATAAAGCAAACGGAACGACCATGTTTCCTACCAGAGCTAATGATATATATTTATACCATCTGACGGGCAAACTGTTTTTGAATATTATCAAAACCAATGCTAAGGCAGAGATAATTATTTGGTACACGGCAAAACTGTATAAAACCCTGTACCTCTGTGTGGATGTATTGACCACTCTTCTGTTTAAGCCGCGTATATAATTTAAATTATTTTGCTGCGGAACGGATTGCAGCACCCTACCCGTCATTTTATCGGAAGTTAGGTTAAAATAGGACAGGACAGTTGGAGCAACATCCACATTGCCCACAATTCCATTCCTTCTTGTAGTTTTTGAATAAAGGACTTGTTCCCCATCATTGCCTTCATAGATGATAAGGGGAGTCAATCTGTCGCCTCTATTTGCCGCCTTATCGGAGGGATATGGTGTGACAATTATAAGCTTGGTGTTTTCTTTATCTGAATTTTCAACAATATTACGGATGAAATCATCTATTTCATTCAATATACTTATTCTGTGTTTTTCATATGTTTCCGGATTCAGGTTTTCTTTATATCGCTCTAACCTCATGGTATCTCCGGTTTCGATTACAATTAAATTTGAACTTAAATATTCTTCTTTAAATCTATCCAGCAGTAGTTTATAGTCGGTCTTCAGTCCGAACGGTCTCGTATTATCCTTTTCAATTAACTTGTCGCTTATATCACCGGAGTGTATGTGCCCGTCTAAATCCATAGCTATTAACCCGGCAAGCGTTAATTGGGCATCCTCGACGTCCCCTTTACCTATTAAAGCGGTCGTATATCCATTTTCACCGAGTGTCTGGCCTAAAATTCCGGGTATAGAACCGTATTCCCCATTTAAATTTTGGGCAATCAATTTATTGATATCTAAATTGATAATACCGTTTTCAAATAATTTTTTGCCGGTGCGCCTTTCATATATGGGGCCGGTTTTATCATCAATACCATGAAAAAAAGATGTAGCATGTGAAGCCTCTGCCCTTGTGCCCCATCCTATGGTGGCATAAGATTTGAATTCGCTATTTTTGCCTGAAGCCCTTGTATTCATCAGAGCAATCGAACCTTTATCTATGAGTTTTCTCACATACGGCATCTTTTCCAGGTCATCTAAATCTATTCGGTTGATCACAACCATTACAACCCTGACGTTATCATAATCAGTAGGTTGTGCTTTTGATCCATAGCTTATATCTGTCGCCATTGTAACTGCTAAAATCAACGTTAAAATAAGGCATTTTATTTTTATGTTCAACTTTAAACCACCTACTTTTTGTTTAAATATGTTTTCAGTAATTCCTCCAACAATTCGTCTCTTTCAATTTGCCTGATTAACGCCCTAGCATTGTTATGGCTCGTGATATAAGTAGGGTCTCCGGATAAAATATATCCGATAAATTGATTTGTAGGATTATATCCCTTCTCTTCCAGAGCCCGATATACATTTAAAATTATATCCTTTGCTTTTCTCTCCTTTTCTTCGTCTAAGTTGAATTCCATGGTGAAGTTACTTTTGTCCGGCATGACTATACCCCTTTCTATTTATTTAATACCATTTTACCATA
>CAZVFS010000151.1:0-2348 GCA_964626575.1 uncultured Alkaliphilus sp.
GCAATTGTAATTATTGCTATAATTCTGGACAGGCTTACCCAAGGACTGGCAAAACGCAGCGAGGTGAATAGTAATGCAGAACAATAATATACTGAGTGTTAGAAACCTGTACAAGTTGTATGGTATGGAAAAAGGCGCAGCTACCAAGCTAAGGAAATCAGGAATAGATAAGGATGAAATATTTAAAAAAACCGGCGTAACCATAGCCGTTTGGGATGTATCTATGGACATAGCAAAAGGTGAAGTATTTGTCATTATAGGTTTGTCCGGTTCCGGCAAGTCTACACTTGTAAGATGTTTTAATATGTTAAATAAACCGACATCGGGACAAATTTTATTTGAAGGTAAGGATATAAGTAAGTTTAATAAAAGGGAATTGGCTGATTACAGAAAAAATAAAGTTTCCATGGTATTTCAAAACTTTGGACTGATGTCTCATAGGGATGTTTTGGGTAATGTTGAATACGGCCTTGAAATAAAAGGCATGCCCAAGTCCAGACGTCGAATAAAAGCAAAAGAGATGATATCCATGGTTGGTTTAGAAGGATTGGAACACGAACCTATAACAAGTCTTTCGGGAGGAATGAAACAAAGGGTCGGTCTAGCAAGGGCCCTGGCAAATGATCCGGAAATCCTGCTTATGGACGAACCCTTCTCCGCACTGGATCCTTTGGTCAGAAAAGACATGCAGTTTGAACTGCTGTCAATCCAAAGAAAATTAGAGAAAACTGTAATATTTATTACTCATGATATAAACGAAGCCTTTAAACTGGGTGACAAGGTAGCCATAATGAAAGACGGGGAATTGATACAGACAACTACACCCGAAGAGATGAGCGAAAATCCGGCAAACGACTATGTAAAACAATTTATAGACAGTGCGGATAAAACTCAGGTGATAAGCGTTAAAAATGTAATGATCACCCCAAACAGTATAGTGCGTATGAAAGATAACCTCAATTATGCAATAAATATGATGAGATCCAACAGTGTTTCCAGTGCATATGTGGTGGCTGAAAAAATGAGGCTACAAGGGGTCATCACTATAGATGATGCTATCAGGGCTAATAAAGAGAAATTAACCATTCCTGATATTTTAATAAGAGATATAGCGACTACATCACCGGATGCCCTGCTGAGTGATATAATTTCTATGGCAGCCGAGACCAAATATCCTATTGCGGTAATCACCGGGGACAGAAATCTAAAGGGAATTGTGTCAAAGGCTCAGGTGCTATCATCCATGTCATAAATATAAAAATATTGGGCGGCCGAAGGCCGCCCTTATGTTGGATATAAAATAGGTATACTACAACCTATTATCCTAAAATATCCAAATATCTGTTTAATCGTTCTTCTAAATATTCTGCAACCATTTCCACCATTGGCTTGGCGTTATTATCTTTATAATAATTATCGAAACAGGAATAATACCGTTTCCTATCAGCAAATTTAACATCAATAGGTGGAAAGCCTTCTTGCATCAGCATTAGGTTTAGAATGAGTCTTCCGGTTCGTCCGTTACCATCAATAAAAGGATGAATACCTTCGAAATCCAAGTGGAATAGAGCTGCATTCTCAATGGTATGCCGCTTTATTTCTTTTTGATTCCGAAGTAATCGTTCCATTTGGATAGGAACAAGATAAGGCTGGGGTGGTTCGTGTTGTGCGCCTGTAATCTTTACCGGTATACGGCGATATACTCCTTTATCCTCCGGTCTATCCATGAGCACAAGAGAATGTATATCCTTTATTACTCTTTCGGAAATGGATACTTTTTTACTAATAAGCTGTTCCACATAAATGAAAGCATCACGGTGGCCGACAGCTTCCAGGTGCTCTTTAAGCGGTTTTTTATCGATAGTGATTCCTTCCAGTACCAGAGCAGTTTCCTTAAGAGTTAAAGTATTTCCTTCGATAGCATTGGAATTATAAGTGTATTCTACAATAAACCCTTCTCGTAGTTTTTCGAGTTCCCCTTGAGTGAAAGGCCTGCGCTTGCTCAGTTCATTTTTTAGGGCATCCACCTGGGCAAAAATTTGCATGTGTTCAGGAGACACAATTCTCCCACGCAAAATTCTCCCATCAAGGGGCTTTACAGCATCTATGGGAATGCGATAGGAGCGACCCTCACGCATTACGTTTGGAATTCTGCCTTGCTGACATAATAACCGGACACGGCGATCTGAAATACCCCATCGCCGGGCTGCTTCTTTTACACTAATGTATTCCACGATAACACCTCGATTCTTGCCCAATATTATACAACAGTATAGGAATGATATCAACATAATTTAAGTATAACCTACAAATCATTCCGGTTGATAGTTACTGTTCACACCCTATCT
>CAZVFS010000151.1:2448-3531 GCA_964626575.1 uncultured Alkaliphilus sp.
TTGTGCAAAATTTCAAGTAATTCCTGAAAATATAGTGAAATAGACGATTTTTGTGCAAATTTTCAAGTAATATACTATAAATATGGTTTAAACTGGAATAAACCGCGCAAAATTCATGCATTAATTGAAATTTTGCACATTTAGCCGGCTGCGCATGGCAAACAAAACATCCCCGTGCCATAAAAATAAAGGGCAACCCCTTTGGCCGCCCATTTTGCATTGTATTATTTATTGCAAACCTTGTACCTTTATTACCGATTCTACATTATATGAAGATAATACCCTGATATATCCTTTAAACATGCTGTTCACTTCTTCATCCCCCGTATCCACCAATAATGGCCGATTATCCAAGGAAAGAAGTTTGCCCTTAGAAGCAATAACCTGTATATTTTCTTTTCCCACTTTTTTAATAACTTCTGCACTGATTTGTTGGTTTCCTCTTCCGAATATATAACCTTGTCCACCAATAACAGTAACTATTATTCTGGCTTTATCATCTTTTATGGTATCCAGTATCTGCTTTTCATTAACATCAGATGCTATCAACTGTTTGTTTTTTACAATATCTATACCTAAAAGTGTATTTGGTAGGCCCAACTTGTCCATAATAGGCCTGGTAGATGTGCCGGAACCGATTATATAGTATACATCCTTTTCCTCTTCCATCATGTCGATAATTTTGTCCGAAATTGCATCTAAGGCTTCTTCTTCTGCTCCTACCCCTCCGGATTTGGTTACTTGGGTCAATTCTTCCTCCAAAGGAATTACCATATATCCGTAAAGTCTCGCCATTACTTCCCCTGCCCTGAATGCTTCCTCGTCTATATCCATTACTTCCGCTTCTATTGTTTCCATTTCATCATCTTGGAAAAATTTTACTACTATCTCCCCCGCTGCTTTGGGATGATTTGCATATACCGCCGAATGTATTTTAACCCCTGTGGGTATTCCTATAACAGGAACCTTGCCATCCACGCCATTAAAAATATTACGTGCCGTGCCGTCTCCGCCTGCAAATAGTATTAAATCGACACCTATTTCAAGCATTTTTTGGGCGGCTTCCTCCGTATCTTTTGGAGT
>CAZVFS010000152.1:0-3526 GCA_964626575.1 uncultured Alkaliphilus sp.
GAAATTTAAGGATGATGTAACAGGTGAAAATGGAGTTTTTGACCCAGGAGCTAACACAGTAGGTCTTTCTATTGAAGGGATAGGAAAAGGAAACCTTAGTGTGACCACTATGTTCTTTGAAATGCTAAAAAAGGCCGGTATTCAAACCCACTATATTAGTGCCGATTTGGAAAACGGAACTATGGACGTCAAAGCCGCAAAAACATTCGGCAAGGGTCTGGAGGTTATCTGTCGCTATAGAGCAGTTAGAAGTTTCCTGCGCCGTTACGGAGCCTATGTTCAGGAAGGAGACAAACTGAACGCTTACGTTGAAGCTACATTAAAGGATGACCAAAGAGGAGATCCTTTAGTTACGCTTGAAGGTTTGGAGGCTCTGGGGATCATGTCCGCTGCGCAATTCGCAGAAATTAAAACAAGCACTCAGAAAATTACAGCTTTGGTTAGCAATGTTCTTCAGAGAAAAGGGTTGGAGCTATACGATATCAAATTGGAGTTTGGCACTGACAAAACCAGCAAGGTAATGCTGATAGACGAAATCTCATCGGGTAATATGCGAGTTTATAAAGGCGGCAAGGTTATGGATCCGTTGGACTTGACAGCCGCACTTGTTTCAGATAGTTAGGATTTACTGATAGGAAAATCGTTCTTGGTTCAATAGCAACTACCACTGTTAAATTGAACCAAGAGTCTACTCTAAAAAGCATATTATTCAAAACACGAAATTTCTAAGGACCAAAATCCGCATAACTTCGATAGTTTTGTTTGTATTGATATTTTCATACGTGATTTCTTCACAAAAGCAGTTTTTTGATCAAACTCTTAAGAGGTGAAGCACAAAAAAACTCATAACCCTTGAAAGATCATACTTCCTATATAGAAATATCGAGAAAGTGCTGATTCTCTAAATCTTAGAATGCGCTGTTTTCAGGGTTCTTATTTTTGTGCTTCAGTTATGACGAACTCTTAGGAAATTTGGTAAAATTGTGTGTGACGTTACCATACGTTGCACATATAATAGGTCTATGGAAAACCCAATTCTCCATAGACCTATTTAAATATATGTTTGCAACCAGATAATTCGTAAACGTCAAATAAAACAGTGTATAGTAAAAGCCGAGAAGTTGATCTCAATAATCACTTTTCGGCTTTCTTGCAGAATTCCTTTACATCCGCATTCCATGGAAGGAAATCTTCGAGGAATTCAGGCTCCTCATCAAATCGTACTCCAGGCAGATATTTAAAAATGTATCTTAAATATTCGTATGGATTTATCCCATTAGCTTTTGCCGTTTCAACAATACTGTAAACGGCTGCACTTGCCGCTGCTCCCTCCGGGCTTCCCGAAAACAGCCAGTTCCGCCTCCCGACTGTGAAGGGGCGTATACTGTTTTCAGCAAGATTATTACTGATTGGAATGTTTCCATCTTTGAAGAAGTTCATTAGACCCTCCTTCTGATTGAGGGCATAGCCAAACGCTTTTGCTAGCTTGGATTTTGGAAGACAATTATCCTTATTCTCTGCAACCCACGACCAAAAGGCATCAAGAATTGGTTTCAAACGTTCTTGACGCTGCTTTTCCTTTTCAGAAGGCGTTAGATTTTCTATTTCGTCCTCTATTTTAAAAAGTTTTTTGCAATACAGGATTGCCTGGTTGGGGAGTGTTGCTTCCGGCTGGCTGACATCGGCTGGAAGTGCATCCACAAAGTATCTTCTGAGGTGTGACCAGCAATAGCATCGTGTAATATCTTCAACCTTTTCATATCCCTGATAGGCATCCGAGATTAGATATCCATGAAATCCATTTAAGAATTCCTTTGCATGGTCGCCATTTCTGGTTGGATGATACTCAAAAATCCTTATCGGCATCTCAGAATCTTTGTATGTTCCATATACCCACATGAAGGAGTCTGTCGTATTCTTCCGATCCTTCTCGTTCATAACTTGAATTCTGGTTTCATCAGCATGGATATATTTTTCTTCCAAAAGCTTCTTATGGAGCAGTTCTATCAGTGGCATCAGCCATCTATGTGAAGCTTCCACAATCCAGTTTGACATAGTCTGGCGTTTCAAATTCAATCCAAGGTTCTTCCAGTCATTTTCTTGTCTGTAGAGGGGAACCGCATTTACGTATTTTTGATACATGACATGTGCCACGGTCGCAGGAGATGCATAGGAGTGAGGTATCACCGGTACAGGCATCGGTGTTTTCTCCATATATGGGGAATCTGTATTCTTGCACTTGCGACATTCATACGTTTCCCTGAAATAGTCAATGACCCTCAGCTTTGCCGGTATATATTCCACTTCAGTACGAACGAATTTCTCACCTACCGGTTTTAACTCTACGCCACACTGCGGGCAAGCAAGATCCTGCGGGTCAAGCTTAAAGGTGATTTTATCATGAGGCAGTTTATCCAGCTTATCTTTCCGCTGGCCTGGATATTTCTTTCTTCGGACAAGATCTACCTCTTCCAGAGTCGGTTCCGGTACCGCAGAATCCGCTTCCGTTTCTGCTTCATCAAAAAGAGACATCTGTCCCCCAATTCCAAGGGCTTTTGATGTCTCCGAGCTTTTTCCATAGAGTTTTTTCGTCAGATAGGCTACTGTTTCATGCAGGTTCTTGTTTTCCAGTTCTAATTCAGCTATTCTATTCTGAAGATTATTTATCTGTTCAGACACCTGCACTTTTAAGCATTTCCTCCGTGGATTTTGTTACTTTTAGTATAACACAAAAAGCGCATAAAATCCAGTATTTGCAGGCATTTTAGGTACTTTATATCACGTTTTTTATACTCACTTTTTGAACAGCTTTTGGCTGGTTCAGAGATAATCCTTCCAGCAGCCACCGGAATTCCTGATTCGATAGCTGGCGTACTTCTTTCTCATTACGTGGCCATTGCAATCGGCCGTTTTCGAGTCTTTTATATAACAGGACAAATCCATCACCTTCCCAGTAGAGTGCTTTCAATCGATCACATTTATGCCCGCAGAATAGGAATAGACTATTGCTGAACGGGTCTAGCTTAAAATTCTGTTGAACGAGAGAAGCAAGACCATCAATTGACTTTCTCATGTCTGTAGAAAGATTAATCCTTGAAAAAACAGGTGCTTTTGAATCTGAAAGAGTAGGAATGCTCTCCTTAAACTCAACGGGAAGAGCTTCAAAAGCCTCACGTTTAATTTTTCTCATCCAGTAATAGTACGTCTTTATACCAATGTCATTCTGTTGGCACCAGGCGGAAACTTTCATTCCGCTATTCCGGCACTCCTTAATTCTGGTGATCCAGAGATTTACCTTAAAGTCATTAGATACGGCTGTAAGTTTATCCATAGCGTTTCTCCAATTTATGATGAATTCTGTTGCATAAATCCCTTAAGAACCTTAAGGTACTTAAGCATCCCTGCAACACATTGGAGATTATCTCACGACGGTTATATGGGGAACAATCCACCTTTTTATTTGACGCTTACGATAATTCTATCGTAAACCCAGTGAATATAGGTGCCTGCCGATATGCTTCTTTAG
>CAZVFS010000153.1:0-3516 GCA_964626575.1 uncultured Alkaliphilus sp.
TCAAAAAAGACCGGTCACAAGACCAGTCTTCATGATTTTTCGACCCCTGACCTTTGTTCTCTAGTACAAAATATATGTGACAAATTGGGGGGTTAGAATTAAAATTTTATTTTCTATATATGTTGCTATCTTCTGTATATTTTCGCTCCCAGGGATTTTAACTTTTCCTCTATATTTACATAGCCTCTATCAATATGATGGACATCCATAATTTCCGTTTTTCCTTCCGCTACCAAACCCGCCAGGATAAGGGCCGCCCCTGCTCTCAAATCCGTAGCCTTTACCGGTGCCCCCAAAAGGTTATTTTTGCCCTCGATAATTGCACTTCGTCCTTCTATCTTAATATCGGCACCCATCCTTTTTAACTCGCTGACATGCATAAATCTATTTTCAAATACAGTTTCTATGGCGATGCCGGTGCCTTCCGCAACACTCATCAAAACCATAAATTGGGATTGCATGTCCGTAGGAAAGCCGGGATATGGCATGGTTTTTATGTCTACGGCTTTCGGCCTGTTGTGTGCTATAACCCTTAAGCCGTTATCCTCCCTCACCACATCCGCTCCACATTCCCTGAGCTTTGCAGTGATGGGTTTTAAATGATCCGGCACCACATTGCATACCAAAACATCTCCTTTGGTGATGGCTGCCGCAATCATATAAGTCCCTGCCTCTATTCTGTCGGGTATAACCGCATGAGTAGCGCCCCTGAGTTCTTTTACACCATTGATTCTTATAGTATCCGTGCCTGCACCCCTGATATCCGCACCCATTTTATTTAAAAAATTCGCCAGGTCCGTAATTTCCGGTTCTTCAGCCGCATTTTCGATAAATGTCTGTCCTTCGGCCAACACCGCGGCCATCATTATATTCTCCGTTGCACCTACACTTGGAAAATCTAAATAAATATTATTCCCGATTAACTTTTCCGCCGATGCTTCCACAAAGCCATAGCCAAGTGTAATCTCCGCACCCAGAGCCTTAAAGCCTTTTAAATGCAAATCTATAGGTCTGGTTCCTATAGCGCAACCTCCTGGCATGGATATCCTTGCCTTCCCCATTCTGGCTAACAAAGGTCCCATAACCAAAAAAGAGGCCCTCATTTTCCTAACCAGTTCATAAGGTGCTTCTATTTCATCTATACAATGGGCAAGCACTTCTATTTTATCTCTTCCTAAACGCCTCACATCTGCGCCGAGGCTTGTCAACACTTCGCAAATTACATCTACGTCAATCAGGGCCGGCACCCCTTCCAGGACGCAGCGGCCTTCCGTAGACAACAAGGTCGCAGCTAATGTCGGTAAAACGGCATTTTTAGCCCCATTCACATGAACCATTCCTTGTAGTGGCCCATTTTGTTCAACGATAATTTTAGGCAATTCTCCTTCCTCACTTTCTGTATCAGTTAAATATTGAATCTATGTATGACTAATATTATATTTAGAAGGAGTTTTAGTTTCTCCTAATTAGTAGGCTGTGGTTATCAAGGGAGTAGCAAGCCACAAATATGTCCTATCTTCATATTCGCTGTATCTCATAGCTAACTGAATATTTACGTCTTTTCCTCCGTAATTGATATGGGAACTGATCAGTGGACTATAGGCGGTGATACTGGTAAAAGATTTGTCCTCCAGGACCTCTATTTTCTTCGCCCTTAAAAAGCCGAATATAGCTGTCTGGCTTTGTTTTTCCTTTGCTTTGTTGAGTTTGCCCGACTGTGCTCCCGTCAAATTTATAGTGGTTTCTACTCTGTTTTGGTATTTGTTTAGAAAGTTTTTTATCTGATTACTTGTATCCACTATTTCTTTATATCCTTTATTTTTGACTATGTCAACCATAATATGTGTTTCAGGCTGTTCCACTATTTGGGTGCTGAGCAATTTTATTATTGTCATATTTCCGTCTTCACTCGGCACAAATGTTATAATTTCGTTATATCCTTCATCCTCTGTTCTCTGTTCCAAAATGGTTTCTTCTCCAATATCAGATATATCTTCAAAATAGTTCTGGTAAGGGGGACAATAGGAATCCCGCATGCTGTCCATATCGATGATTGTGACTTTTTTATCTACATTCAGGATCTGCATTATATCTTTTTGTATGGCTTCTATTTCTTTTATAGTCAGGAATGTATCAGGGACACAGGTTGATATGTTTATATTGAATTCTTCCATTTGAAAACCGCCCGCTTCCACAGCCTTCAGGAGCAACATCTCTTCCTGTATATCTATATTCTTAATATCCTGTGCTGATGTATTATATAGGAAACTTATAAATAAAATTAAAATAAATCCTAAAAGTCCTAATAAAAAGTGTTTTTTCATAATGTATATCCCTTCTTCCGGTATAGATTATAAAAAAAGAAAGGATCCAAAATTGTAATTAAGATATTAAAGGGGGACAAGAAAAAATACCTATATTACAACCTAAACCCTTTCTTTTGTTTTAATTATTGACCTGATAAAAGAAGTCTATACATCATTTTAAAATTTAATTTTTTACGCCGGTTATTTTCCGGTGGGTAGTCCATGAGGGACGGTTTCCTTCTCTTACTTATTTCAAAACCTTTTTCCCGGCAAATTCTATGGCCCTTTTTACTATCACATCTACGGCATCTATCACATGTACGGCATTTGTGATGTTTATGGCATTTGCGGTGTTTGTGGTATTTGCAGTGTTTTTAATGTTTGCGATATTTGCAAGATTTTTTTCCAATTTAAATATTTCATTTACTACGGAAAGTTCCGTACAACCCAGTACGAAGACCCTTACTCCTTTGGCCTTAAATTCCTCTATCGCATCATATATTGCATCTATCCCAACCTCTTTTTCTCCTGCTTTAATCCCGTATATTATATCCATAATGGAGGCTTGCGTCTCTTTTTTGGGACTTATGACCTGAATATTTTGCCTATTAAAATATAGATCATATATTTTGGCCCTTAGGGTTCCATCCGTACTCAACAGCCCGATTTTTTTATCATTCGGATGATTTGTTTTTACAAATTTTACAGTTTCTTCGATCATATTTAAAAAATCGATATTTATTTTTCCTTTTATAATTTCGTAAAAATGATGGGCCGTGTTGCAGGGCATAATTAAAAAATCGGCGCCTGCCTTTTCCAACCTGACGGCGGATTTGATAAGTTCCTCAGTAGGGTCTGCGCCCGTTCCCAACAAAAAAGCAGTCCTGTCGGGAATGTTGACATTGTTGTCCACCAACATATGTATATGTTCCTGGTCATTTTGTGCGTCTGTGTTAATAACTATTTTATTAAATAAGTTCACTGTGGCCAAAGGCCCCATTCCGCCTATTATTCCTAATATTTTACTCATGAGTTCGACCTCTTTCTTTCCTTGATACATTCATGACACAGAGGGACAGTCCTTTTGTGTTGTTTAAAAGACACAACACAAGAAGAACCGTCCCTGCTGTGTCCAGAACAGGACCTTTGTCCCACCCTTTCTCACTTCCCACTTCTCATCTCTCACTTCTCACATCCCACTTCCCACATC
>CAZVFS010000154.1:0-3506 GCA_964626575.1 uncultured Alkaliphilus sp.
AATCTGTCCCCTGTAGTTCCGCCTCCGTCATCCGGCGGTATGTCGTCAGGTGGCACATCCCTTCTACATCCGACCACCATAGAAACAATCAAAACTATCACTAAAAACACTGCAAAAAATTTTTTCATATCTCTATCCCTCCGTCCATAAATATAATTTTATTACGAATACAATTACTGCCTTTAGGGTGTGTATTCATTAACAGTTCTATACATTTATAGATTATATTTTAAAAAATATTACTTATTTCACCCTCCCTTCTGTTGCCCCTTGGCTTTTCATTATTTTCTTCGCACCATCAGTGGCCTTTAAAGTTCCATCAGGCATTATCCATATAGCTTCTGTCCCTTCCAGACTATCGACAAGAACCCTGCCTTCCTCATAGGGCGTTAAAAATACAGTAGTTGATAAAAAATCTGCAACCCCCGAATCTTCGGTTACTATGGTAACAGCACGATAATAGCTCCCCGGCATGAGCGTTTCCGGATCTATAATATGGTGCAAACGTTTATCGCCCACAACATAATATCTTTGGTAGTCTCCACTGGTTACCACAGAAGCATTTTCAACAAAGACCACATCTAAAACCCCTTCATCGGAAACTATAGATTCATTGGGATTTTGTATCCCTATTCCCCATCTTTCACGAATATAATCAAAGGGTTTTCCAATTACTCTAGCATTTCCACCTGCATCTATGATACCGGATATGAATCCGTCCTTCTCAATCTCCTTTGCTACAACTTCCACCGCATATCCCTTCGCCACCGCCCCCACATCCAAACTCATTTTTTCATCCTCAAGGTATACAGTGCTATTCTCCTCGTCTATTATAACCCTATCTATATTTATATGTTCAGATGCTTCTAATAGTTCCTCCATGGGCGGTATTTCAGCATTTTCGGGATCGCATTCTGCTTCTTCCCTATAATCATGCCATATCCTGAGCACGGAACCCATCGCAATATTTGTTTTACCCCCTGTGCGATTGTACCAATCCTTGGAGAATTTTATGAGATCTATTATCTGTTTATCAACCTTTACGGGCTTTATGCCCGCGTTGTCGTTTATCGTTTTAACATTGTTAATTCCCTCATAATCATTGTAAATATTATATAATTTATGGAGTTCCCAAAACCTGGATTCAATCTTTTTAACATAAGAATTAAATTCATCTTTTGTTTTGGTATAACCCAGAACATGTGTTATTGTATCAAATGCACCAAAAAAATTATCATTATATCTGGTATATTCATTTCGCTCTGCTTGGCATCCCAATAATAATGATGCAATTAAAATTGTTAAAACAATTATCGAAACCGTCCTTTTCATTAAATATCGCCTTCCTATCTAAAAGTAGTATTTACATCAAATAATTATTTGCCTACATTATAACACTTTACATTATTTCTATTGAATTTGCACCAATATTTTTGAATTTTAAAATAGTATTTACATATACATTCCCCTCTTACCATGTTCGATAAAGATATTTTTTAAAAATTGCTACAGGTACTGAAATGAAGGTTTTTAAAGCAATCCCAAAAGCTGTTTTCACAAACAGCTAATTTGACAGGTTTGTGTGAAAGATGTTAGTATGGAGAACATATAGGAATTACATTTTGAATAAAAAGGAAAGGTGTGAAGAATGAAAAGTTCTAAAAAAATTATAAGTATGGTTATAGTGGCTTTATTGTTGATTACTATTTTTACCGGTTGTTCTAAAAAAAGTGGGAAAGAAATTACTTTTGCAAATGCAGGATGGGAAAGCAATATGTTCCACAATGCCGTGGCCGGACTGATAGTAAAAGAGGTTTATGGGTACAGTTGGAGAGAAATACCAGGTACAACTCCGGTAACACATGAAGGCTTACTAAAAGGTGAAATCGATGTGCATATGGAAGTTTGGACCGATAATATACCCACCTACATGGCAGACATCAAAGAGGGCAAATTAAAGGAACTTGGAGTTAATTTTGATGACAACTTTCAAGGTTTTTATGTTCCAAGATATGTAATAGAGGGTGATGAAAGTAGGGGAATTAAAGCTTCGGCGCCGGATTTAAAATATGTATGGGACCTTAAAAAATATCCCGATGTATTCCCGGACGACGATGACCCCGGCATGGGCAGGGTTTATGGTTCTATTCCCGGCTGGGAAGTAGATACCATTATGCATAATAAATATTTACACTATGGTTTGGATGAAAATTTTATATATTTCAGGCCCGGATCGGACCCGGCGCTTTCAGCAGCAATAACTAATGCATATGAAAAAGGTGAGCCAATAGCTGCTTATTATTGGGAACCAACTTGGTTGATAGGAAAATATGATTTTATATTATTGGAAGATGAACCTTTTGATGAAGATACCTATTTGGAGGGCAAAACAACATTACCTACCGTAAAGGTAGCAGTTGGAGTAAGTAATGATTTTGCCGAATCCGCCCCAAAAGAATTACTTGATTTTTTAGGCAAATATAAAACATCAAGTGCATTGACATCTGAGGCCTTGGCATATATGCAAGACAAGAATGCCAGCTATGAGGAAACGGCTAAATGGTTTTTAAAAACCAACGATAATCTGATAGATGAATGGCTGACCCCTGACGAGGCACAAATCATTAAGGACTTTCTAAAGTAAAAAGGGGGAGTTTTTATGATACCATATTTATCGCTCGATTTCCCTTTTAAAATTCCAATCAATACCGACTATATAGATACGGTGGTAAGGAATTTTAGTATAAAATATGATTTGTTTTTTAATTCGATCAGATCATTCTTGAATAGCTTTGTTAATATAATACATTTCATACTAAATCGCACACCTTGGTTTTTATTGGTTCTAGCAGTGTTTATATTAGGATGGAGATTAGGCGGTAAAATCAGCAAAGGAATTTTGTATGCGTTTCTTTTATTTCTAATAGGGACTATAGGATTATGGGGCCTTATGAACGAAACCTTATCTATTGTTATAGCCTCGGTAATCATTTCACTGGTATTGGGATTCCCCTTGGGGATACTTATTTCCTCCAGTGATAAAGCAAATACAATAATCCGACCCGTATTAGATACAATGCAGACAATGCCGGTGTTTGTTTATCTAATACCCGCTCTTTTATTCTTTGGATTGGGTAAACCTCCCGCTGTAATCGCCACAACAATTTACGCTATCGTTCCCATGATCAGACTCACAAATCATGGTATCAGGCAAATAGATAAAGAGGTAATAGAAGCCTCTATTTCCTTTGGTTCGACTAAATTGCAGTCGCTGATCAAGGTGCAAATACCGCAAGCCTTACCCACCATAATGACCGGGGTTAACCAGACCCTTATGATGGCAATGGCTATGGTAGTTACTACTTCCATGATCGGTGCCACCGGTCTTGGTATGGAAGTATTGATAGCTGTTAACCGTATAGAAATGGGCAGAGGTTTAATATCCGGAACAGCAATTGTAATTATTGCTATAATTCTGGACAGGCTTACCCAAGGACTGGCAAAAC
>CAZVFS010000155.1:0-3488 GCA_964626575.1 uncultured Alkaliphilus sp.
AAATATTCCCTTATAACCCTATTGAATTGCTTCGATGTATAAAATTTCCCTCATGTCACCACCCGAAAGTGCCGGGATAGCGGCGTTCACGGATTTATCCTGTTTGATTAAAGTGCAATCGGCAATTTCCGCCTTTGATACGTCCATAGAAAATCCGTCGCTGGCAACAAATTTGTAGTTATCGGCTTCTGTCATGTCAAGGGCGGTGAAAACATCCTCTACCTTCAGATCATTCGCTACAAAGCACACAGATTCATTATCAGTTTTAATATACTGCAAATATTTAGCCCTTGAATTTATTGATAAGGGAGCGCTATCCCCCTCCATTGTAATGAGATCTTCCATAAATTCCCCGGCATCGGCAGAAACACTATAGCCGTCCGATGCAGTCATAGTAACCGAACCGGCAGGAGCCTCCTTAAAAACTTTGTCTACGTAATCTTTAATAGCATAAGCGGCAACAGCAGTTCCCTTGTCATCAGCCTCTACAGTATCAAGGCCTATTATACCGGTTTCAAAAACACTGATACGATTCATACCGGTTTTACCTGTAGAAGCTCCTTCCCCGCCTCCCTCAGGTGTTTTTTGTTCCACAGGGGTTTGTTGTTCCCCATCTTTATTGTCCCCGTTTTTATCCGAATTGGTGCCACATCCGGAACATATTAGTGCAATGCAAAGAATAGCAACCAAAATAATTATAAATTTTTTATTCATCATTTTCCTCCCTATATATTTTTTATAATTTATACAGTTTTTTAGAACAAGCAGCATTTCTATTAGCAAAGGATACTATTTGTTTCGTTTTACTATCGATAGTCCTTAATTTTTATGTTGGCATGATAACGATCCTCATTAATCGCTACTAAAACGCCCATATTTGTCTGGCCACGGGTATGGCATTCTAACATCAGATCCGCATTAATCATAGCATGTGTACTTATACTGCGACTACCTACGGCGGCTGTAGGAACCCCGGCCCTACACCCCAAGGAATCCTCACAAATGTTCCCCGTGTGGGGGGTAGATATAGGATAACGAAGAGGTAGTGTCCTCCTGATAGACATATCGTAAATAGGCGGATGGATGCAGTGATAAAAAGGCTTGCCCGTTACCAATGTGTGGTAGAGATTACGGCTTGCATATGCATACCAATCACGGCAATTATCCACATTCCGGTAAGGCAAAATAAAATCATTTTCATCCAGTCCCTCAACTATAGCTAGAAGCACTTTTCCCCCTCGGTCAAGGGCCCTCTCCATCAGATTACAAATACATTCAACATGACTCGGGTATCCAATTTCCGAATAAACAGGCAAAGCAGGGTTATATTTTTTGATATTGTAAAGGATACGATTGCCACTATAAAACCCCTTAAAACTCCACCCATCCTCAGCTATTAACAAATAATCCGGAAAATCCTCGATATAAGCCGGATCCATAATTTTATAAGACTCTATAAAATCATCTTTGCGGATAATGGTGCGTATATGTGGCCTTTGGGTCAGAAGACTCTCGTCCCCCGGCTCACTTCGATAAACACCCGCCATGTTATGGGCCCAAGCACTTGATTGAAGGATACCCTTTAATTCAGGTATTATAATATAGCCTTCAAGGGGCACGAGCCCACCGCTGCCAATAATAAGCGGAGAAAAATCATGTTTCCGGGCAAATCCCATAATATAATCTAAAATAATTCTAGCCGTATCCTTTCTCTCCTCAGCCGTACAAACATCATAGACACCGGCGAAGAAAGGTTGGGTAAAACCGAGAAAAAGCCAACCCGGACTGTAATAATTTACTACCGCTTCCGCCGCATTTATTGTCCATTTACTTCCTGCATTATCGCGATCACCCGGGTAAGGAAAATTTTTAGCCAGTTCCCTAAGAGGCTTTAGAAATTTTTCATCCCGCTCGGCCGGCTTGGCGGTAGCAAGATCGATTACCTCCTGCCATTCTTGAACATCAATAATTCCTAACATATTTGTCCTCCTTGCCTCCGGAACAGCGAGTATCACAAAAGCTGCCAATCATTTTTATGGGTGTGCCGCAATTGGGGCAGGTACTCCCCTCCATATTGTAATCCGAAAGTATGACACCACAGGAATAGGCGCAAATTCTCCCGATCAACACCGTTGCACAAGAAGGACACAGAGTATTGATCAGTCGACTTCCAACATAGTTGCCGAAATAAGTATTGGGCAGAATATTCCTACACCGTTCAATACTGCCGAAAATCTTCTTAATATCTGTTGGCTTTCTTGCCTTCATCTTGTATTCAGGCAACAACCGAAAAATGTGCCAAGGCATCTGTTGATCAACGCCTGCTAAAAACTCGGCAATTGCCGAAATTTCATGGTCATTAACAGTTTCTACAATCGTGGTTGTAACCTCCAAATGGGTGCGAGAAGCAAGGTACTCAATATTCCGCATTACCGGTTTAACGCTCTCCAAGCCAACATATTCCCGATAATAATCGTTTGAGAGGGATTTGAGACTGATATTAAAAAATTTAAAGTACCTAAGCATCATATCAGCAGCCTCTTCAGTAAAATAACCATTGCTGGAACAACCCACTATCAGGCCCTTTTTGCTCGCTTCCCTGGCTACCGCCAAGGCAGAAGGCAAATTTACGGTTACTTCATTAACACCAAAGTGAATACCGCTACAACCGGTCTTCAGAGCGATTTCTATCACCCGCTCGGGATCAAACTGAAAACGAAAGGTTTCCATTTTCGGCTCAATGGCTACCCGAGCATTTATACAGTAAGCACAGTTTGCATTGCAATTGAACGCCCCCAACTGTAAAAATTGATGATTTGGCCAGCCATGGAAAAGGGGGATACTTTCTGTACTTGTGAGTTTATAGGTTGTCCATTGATTAGGATAGATCTCTGCTATTCTGCCATCTTTCTCTTCATACATATGACAAAGGGAAACAGGCATCCGACAGCGCCACTCACAAAAATTACACCTCATTCAATCCCTCCCTATACAATTAATTGTGTCAACACTGTAGTGCCATGATACCAAAACCAGATTCAAAAACAATAACGATACCATTCCCCCTTTCGTAAAACAAAAAACCGGTGCCAAAAGCCGGATGTCGGAAGCCGGGTTACTAAAACCCTTTCTTCCGCTGACAGCACGACCTACATGACCTCGGTTCTATTATCCTCTGTCGGTGTTTCCCGAGTGATATAAACGCCCCCCAGAAAACAAACAAATTAATCTTACTATAAGAACAAAATCCGACAGATAATTCACAGATTTTAAACCCTCCTTTCCATAACGGGAGATTATGTCGTTTCCAACATAACCCTGTCGCCTGTAACCCATGGCATAACACTGTAGGCATTACAGGTTCGGAGATATTGATATATGGTTATCATTAAACCATACTTTATTTTAGCATATCCTGGGACAAAATCAAGCCCATGTTTATGACCTAACCCGATTTGCAAGGCAAATCGATGGTAGGTCAAACGCAA
>CAZVFS010000156.1:0-3485 GCA_964626575.1 uncultured Alkaliphilus sp.
CCTGCCTTGCCAATCTATAAGTTTTAACAAAATCATTTTTGACATATATATAATTATATGTTAGAATTTTGTCGAAACAGTTATAACTTCAAAATTGCATATTATATTATTCTCCGAGTCAAAAGCTCTACTTCCCTTGTTCAAAGGGTTATGGGCCAAGACCGACAGGGTTTAATTGGAAACGATTAGGCCTCCCATTATGGAAAGGGGAAAAAAGGAATCCGTTCTTTTCCGTCTTTTTAATGGATAAAGGCCGGATTTTATTTGTTTTTGTATGTATTTCAAAGACAAACAGGATTTATTGCACTATCCGTTGCAAAAGTAAGAAATCAAAAAACTACATAGCAACAAAGGTTTATAGCTTTTCCTATATTACTGATGTATGAAAAATTTTAAAACAGAAAGGAGACCTTGAATGTTAAAGAATATGATTAAGAAAACGAAAATCGTAACATTTTTTTTAATTCTTTTCATTGTTTCATCAATTCTATGTGTCGGATGCGGCAATAAGCAAAAAAAGGCGGGTACCACGCCACAGCAAACTGAAATGCAAAAAATAACTGTTACCGATAGCCTGGGAAGACAGATTGAAATCCCTGACAAAATAGAAAGAATCGTTGTAGCCTATCCAACCGGTGGGCATATAGTCTGTGCACTGGGTGAACAAGACAAATTAGTAGGAATAGACACCCCGTCCATAAATAATGCTTTTTTTAATGCCTTAAAACCGGGATTTTCATCACTGCCAAGCCCCGGGAGCCCGGGTGGAGTAAACATCGAAGAACTGATTGCACTGAATCCGGACTTGGTTTTACTGGCCGGCAGAAATAAAGAACTTGTCGAGAAGCTGGAACAACATGGCCTCAGGGTATTCGGTATTGTAGCCGAAAACTTGGAACAACTCAGGGACTCTATGGAAAATTTGGGAAAAGCATTGAGGAAAGAAGATAAGGCAGCACAATTTATCGAATATTACGACAAAACAATTGAAACGATACGGAAAAAAACGAAAAATCTTCAACCTGAAGAAAAGCCGGGTGTGTATGTGGTTGGCCCCTCCGGGCTGCTTTCAACATGCTCTGAAGACATGTATCAACATTTTCTAATCGAGCTTGCCGGCGGAAGAAATGTTTCAGCAGGTGAAAAAGGAGAAGCCACTCCGGGCCATGGTTGGTTTACAATTTCACCGGAACAATTGATAAAATGGAACCCCGATCTGATTGTTGTAACACAGTATGCACCAGGTATTACCCCGGAACAAATACTGGCCGACGAAAGATTTCGAGGGTTAAATGCCGTGAAAAATAAGCAGGTTTTCTGGTTCCCTTCAAAATTATGTTCCTGGGACAACCCCTCTCCCCAGGCAGTGCTTGGTATAAAATGGCTTGCTCAAAAGATTCATCCTGATAAATTCCGGGATATGAATCTTGAAAGAGAAACAAATGATTTCTTTATGATGCTTTATGGAAAAACTTTTACAGAACTGGGTGGCAGCCTATAAATACGATAATTTTTATACTTCTAATTCTGATTTACAGAAAAGACAGAAGGGGCAGATTTGTAAAAAAAGGACAATAGCTATTCTCATATATATGGAAATGTTTTCAAGGAGAAGATAAATGGCCGATATAGTGGTGAAAAATTTAAATTTTTATTATGGTAAACGCAAAATATTAAATAACCTCAGCTTTTCTATGGGCAACGGATGTATATGCGGTTTGCTTGGCCCAAACGGTTCCGGGAAAACAACCTTACTCGACTGTATTAATGGCCTGAACAAACCTAAAAGTGGTGAAATTACGGTATCCAAAGAATCTATTTATAACATGGACAGAAAAGAACTGGCAAAAAAAATGAGCAGGGTTCCGCAACAAACAAACATTGTCTTCCCTTTTAAAGTAATTGAGCTCGTTGTTATGGGTAAAGCACCCTACCTGGAAAATTGGGAATCCCCCGGAAGACAAGACTATGAACGTGCCACAACATTGCTCGATAGTTTGGGTGTCGAAACCCTTGCCGAACGACCGTTTAATAAGATAAGCGGGGGGGAAAAACAAATGGTTCTGATAGCAAGGGCAATTTTCCAAAACGCCGAGATAATGCTCCTTGATGAACCCACTGCTCACTTGGATTATAAAAATCAATTTATAATATTGGACCTGATAACTAAAGTTGCGAAAAAAAATAACCTCACGGTGATAATTACATTGCATGATCCGAACCTTGCAATGCATTGCTGTGACGAGATAGTGATGTTGAAAAAAGGTGAAATAGTTTCCTGGGGTAAAACCTCTGAAATATTGAAGTCAGATTTGTTGAGTAAAATGTATGACATGGACATCAGTGTCGATTTTGTAAGTAACGGGACCCAAGTCATAATACCATGCCACTGGTGTGCAAAATAATCTTAAAATTGAAAGGAGAATTGGAATGTTAAAAAATGCAATCAATAAAACCAAGGTAATGACTCTTTTTTTGGTCTTTTTGCTTGTTTTGTCAATGTTGTGTGTCGGATGTGGTAGCAAACAAAAAGTGGATCCGGCGTCACAACAATCAGAATCACAAACAATAATTGTTACCGATGGTCTGGGGAGGCAGGTTGAAATTCCTGATAAAGTAGAAAAAATCGTTGTAAATTATGGGATTGCAGGACATATGGTTTTTGCATTGGGGCAACAAGACAAACTGGTGGGAATAGATTCCCCATCTAAAAACAATGCTTTTTTCAACGCTATAAAACCGGGGTTTTCATCGTTACCGAGCCCGGGCAGTCCGGGAGGAGTAAATCTTGAAGAGGTAATCACGCTAAATCCGGACCTGATTATGGTGCCGGGTAGAAATAAAGAACTCGTTGAAAACCTGGAACAGCGCGGTCTTACGGTATTCGCTGTTGAGGCTGAGGACCTGGGGCAACTTAAGGATTCTATGGAAAATCTGGGAAAGGCATTAGGAAGTGAAGATAAGGCAGCACAATTCATTACATACTATGATGATACAATTAAAACAGTACAAGAGAAAACAAAAAATCTACAACCTGAAGAAAGGCCGGGCGTATATGTGGTTGGCCCCACCGGGCTACTTTCAACATGCTCCAAGGACATGTACCAACACTTCCTGATTGATCTTGTAGGCGGAAGAAATGTTTCAGCAGATCAAAAAGGGGAGGTTATTCCCGGCCATGGCTGGTTCGAGGTTTCAATGGAACAATTGTTAAAATGGAATCCGGATTTAATTGTTGTAACACAGTATACATCGGGTATTACCCCTGAACAGATATTGGCCGATGAAAGACTTAGGGGAATAAATGCCATAAAAAATAAGCAGGTTTTCTGGTTTCCTTCGGAACTTAATGCTTGGGATTATCCTTCTCCTCAGGCAGTACTAGGTATAGAATGGCTGGCCGAAAAAGTTCATCCCGACAAGTTCCAGGATGTGGACCTTGAAAAGAAAGCAGACGATTTCTTTATGATGCTTTATGGAAAGAC
>CAZVFS010000157.1:0-3468 GCA_964626575.1 uncultured Alkaliphilus sp.
CAATACTACATACTGTAGAATATAAAGCGGTGATTTAATACGGATATAACTGAGATATCAGATGCAGGGCACCAGATAATGGAAATCGTTTGGGCGGAAGGAAAAGAGGCCATCACAGCAAATATAATTAATAGCATTGCTTTATAACAACAAAGAGATAGGTGGGAAAGGTATAAAAGAGCTGAAGGATTGGATAAGGGGGATATGATAATGGGACTTTTAAAAATAATACCTAATATGTCTGTTACAGGAAGCATTATGTTCCTGATATTTTTGCTTATAAAACCTTTAACAAAAAAGAATTTCGGCTCCTCTTGGCACTACTATGCTCTTATAATGATTTTGATGTTTTTTGCCTTGCCGATTGGGAGATTTATAAACATACCAAGTTCTTCCCCTATAGCCAGAATTCAACAGTTAACAGATCAAAACAATGTATCGAAAGATATAAATTTAGAAAATATAAGGGAAGTTCAAAATGCAAATGATTTCAGGGATATAGAAAAACAAACAAATAAACAGACGGCTGGAAAAGAGACAGAATACGATCCGGTACAACCGAAAAACCATGGCATAAATAGTACAAACAGTACGAACAGCACAAAGAGAAAAACTTTTAATGTTAAGATTTTTAGCGATATAATTCCATACATTTGGATAATCGGCATGATTATTTTACTATTACTAAAAATCATACCATATATAAAGTTTAAAACAGCTATTTTGGCAAACAGTAAAGAAATCGAAGACGAGGATGTATTAAGGCTGTTCAATCTGTGTAAAAAAAGTTTAAACATAGGGGGGAAAGTATCGTTAAAGATATGCCGAGATGTGGGTATACCTATGTTGGTAGGTATATTTAATCCAATTATATTAATCAAGGATATAGATAAGGACAACAAAGCATTAGAAATGATATTTTTACACGAATTAAATCATTATAAAAGGAAGGATACTGTTATAAAAGCTGTTAGCGTTGTTATAAATGCAATCCACTGGTTCAACCCAACAGTTTACATACTATTAAATGAAATTGATAAATACTGTGAATATTCTATAGACGAAAAGGTGGTAGGAAAAATGGAAATTGAAGATAGAAAATATTATGGAGAAACTATTTTAAAATTAATAGATAATTCAACTGCAAAAAAGAGTGTTTTTACAACGGCCATGGGTTCCAATGCAAAAAAGCTAAAATTCAGATTAAAAAATATGTTGTTTTTTAAACGAACATCAAAAGCCAAACATGTACTTTCTTTAATTGTATTGCTTTCAATATTAATAACCGGCCTTGCTGTGGGTTGTGATGTAGTACCCACGGAAATTGCAAATATCAACAATTCATATACAGTATATATTAAAGATGACGGTTTATACTTCACTTATTTAGACGGTGGAAAAGAAAACAGAATACATAGCGGGGACAGTTTTGAATATCCGCTTATTTCAAAACTGGGAAATTATATAGCCTACACAAAAAATAATAGTCTTTATATATACGATATAGAAGCTGAAGAATATGAAAAAGTAGCAGATGAAATTAATCATTATCATTGTGCTTACGATTGGGTAGACGATATAAATATAGTGTATTCCACTAAAAACTCCGGTTTCACACTATTCAACGTATTAACCAAGGAAAGCCGGGAACATTCGGATGGGGATTATTATGACAGTTTTAAGGCATCTAATAATAATAGCATTTACGGAAGAAAGACCAGCAGATGGACTACAGAAGAAGGGGAATTTTCTGCTACCGACGGCATTGTGGAAATAAATTTAAATGAATATAATTCAGAAAATAAGACATTTACATCGAATATAATAATAGAAGGGCGAAAATCCACAGATGAAGGCACCGGGTTTAATCCTGCAGTATGGAACAAAATAGGAGTAGGAGGATATAATCCGGTGGTATGGAACATAACAGGAGACGGAAAGTATATTTATATTATGGAGAAATCTGCATCAGGCTCATTCAGTTCGGATGTAATAGGCATAGGAGTATATGACGTGGACAAAAAAACACATACCGTATTTGCAAACCCGGATACATTATCCTATAAAAATCATTTGGCTATAAATCCGAAGTACAATGATATAATCGGGTTAATAGAAGGTGCCGACAGGGAGATGATTAAAAATAAGAAAGCTGTTTTACTGGACATAAATGAAGACAAAACCTATAATACTATTAATTTTATGGAAGAAGATTTAATAGCAATGACCCCCAGCTTTACATTGGACGGCGAAAAACTGTTGTATTCAGCGACCAAAGATTTAAAAAACAGCCCTGTAACTTCCGGTGTTGTAACTTCCGGTGTTGATACCTACGAACAATGGAAAAATCAGCCGCACAATATTTATGAATATAATATAAAAACATCAACCGTAAGAAAAATAACGGAAGGTGACAGCTTTGACTTTATGCCCGTAAATATATCCAAAGATGAAATACTGTTCATCAGATATAAGGGCGATAATCATTATAGTCTAATAAAATCAGTCAATGGAAAAGAAAGTATAGTAGCAGATAATGTTGTGTTTAGCGGCGGCGAAGATAATTATCCATTTGAGTTTTACGGACATATACAAACAGAAAAGGCTATGGATATATTTTATGGCAAGGCGAGACTGGATTCCTGGGGCGATAATTTTAAAGATGACACGGAAATCGATGAGTTTTGGGACACATTAATCACCCCGCAAAACTATACGGGACTTGATATATATTGGAGATATATAGATGATGATACTATGGAAAAGGCGGATAATTTAATTAAGAAGTATGGTGTGGATGTTCTGTTCAAAGGGTTGGAATCAACTAATGTGTATAGTCGGTATTATTGCATAAACAGGCTTGTTGAATATTATAATGATGATGATGTACGGGTTCGTGCAATATCTGAAATCACACCATTTTTGAATAGTACCAATAATACGCTTAAACATGGTGCGGAATTTGCTATAGATGTGCTGTCTAAGAAGTTTAACAGTCCATATATCGTAAAAACTGCCGATGGCACCAAGATATTTGCACTTTTTAACGGTTACTCGGACTATGGAAGTTATAACGAGTTATGGATAATCAGGGATGATATGTTATCAAAGTTATATTCTTTTGGGGATGATCTACACACCTATATTGCCTTTACCGATGACTCAATTAAACTTTCCCCGAATAATGATAAAATAGCGGTGCAAACAGCTACCAGAAGAAGCAGTTCATTCAAAATTATTGATTTAAACACCGGGAAGGCCGGTCCTGAGATTATGAAATTGGCCATAGAAAAAGTAGCAATGGATAACAAGGATTACAATAATACCTATCCGGATGGGCGATATTGCTGGGGTGGTAACATAAAATGGCTTGATAACAATACGGTAGAGTTTGAAGCAGGCCTTGCTTACGACTATATGGAAATAATTGTAGATGTAATTGTAAAATATGATATTTTAAATAATTCT
>CAZVFS010000158.1:0-3452 GCA_964626575.1 uncultured Alkaliphilus sp.
TACAATACCCAGCAAGAACATATTTATCCACGATTTTGCTCCTATGTTTAACAACACAAGGGGACTGTCCCCTTGTGTCTTTAACTGCAACAGGACAACAGGTAATAGGGTTATCGCGGCTACCATCAGTTGCAACAGCGTAGTTTCAAAACTTGGCAGATTTTTAATGCGCTTGTTGATTAAAATAACTGTCGCATATAACATTGCTCCGGAAACCACGTAGATCATCCCACGCAGGTGGTTATAGGTATCACCGCTGTTGTTATTACCTGCATTGATAATTAGAAATAATCCGAACATTGCCGTAAGGACACAAACGGTTTTAGTCAACGTGATCTTTTCTTTTAAAACTATCGGTGACAGCATTATTACAAATATTGATGCGGAATAATATCCGAGCGTAGCATTCGATATGGTAGTATATTTATATCCCTGAAACAGCGCAATCCAGTTTACTCCCATACAGGTTCCCGATAATATCAACAATAACAAGTTGGCCCTTATATCCTTGACAGATATATTTATCTTTATTACAATACCTGCCGCTATCAGAAACAGGCTGGCTATAATCGCCCTAAACAAAGCTATCTCCAAGGATGATAAATTTATATTTTTTACAAATATACCTATACTTCCAAAAACAATCATAGAGATAATTATTGATATTTTGGCCTTCACCAGGATACCTCCATCCTATACAACAGCAGCCCTATAACCCTATGCCCCTACGATGCACAGCCTATTCCATAACTAAATCTTCTATGTTTTTTCCGGGAGGTACGATAGGAAGAACCATTTCGTCCCGGTCGATCCAACAGTCTATAACTACGGGACCTTTTACATCCATCGCCCTTCTGAGTGTATCTTCTATCTCCTCATTTTTAGTAACCCTAAACCCCGTAGCACCAAAGGCCTCTGCCAACTTTACAATGTCTGTTGCCTTCTCTAATGTTGTACTGGAATACCTTTTATCATAAAACAAATTCTGCCATTGCCTTACCATCCCTAACACCTGGTTGTTTAATACAACGATGATTACAGGAATGTTATATTTTACGGCCGTGGATAATTCATTGCAATTCATATGAAAGGATCCGTCACCGGCAATATTAAACACCCGTTTATCGGGCATTGCTATTTGCGCTCCCATAGATGCCCCTATTCCATATCCCATTGTACCTAACCCGCCGGATGTCAAAAAAGTTCTTGGTTCCGTAAATTTATAAAATTGTGCTGTCCATATCTGATTTTGCCCAACTTCCGTAGCTATGATAGCCTGTTCACCTGCTACCTCCTTAACCTTTTCGACAATATATTGCGGTTTTAACCCATCGTCCTTTTTATATGTCAGGGGATATTCCTTTTTTATGTCGGCTATTTGTTCAAGCCAAGGCGTATTATCTTTCTGCTTTATCTTCTCATTCAGCATAGGTATAACCTTATTGATAGCACCTATAATAAAATGATCTGTTGCAACATTTTTATTTATCTCTGCCGGGTCTATATCTATTTGCAATATTTCGGCATCCGGTGCAAAATTGTCCACATTGCCGGTTGCCCTGTCACTAAATCTAACCCCTATTCCGATCAATAAATCACATCGCGTAGCAGCGACGTTTGAAGCTTTTGTACCGTGCATTCCTAACATTCCGGTAAAAAGTTCATCCGCGGAAGGGAAAGCCCCTAATCCCATCAAGCTGCTGGCTACAGGTGCCTGAACTTTTTGTACAAATTTCCTTATATCTTCCGAGGCACCCGATCTTACGGCCCCACCACCAACATAAACCAACGGTTTTTCGGATTTTTCTATCAACTTTACCGCATCCAGTATATCTTCCTCTTTTATTGTTTCGGTAATATCCCTGATAGGTTGAGGCTCCTCGTAACTATATTCAGCCATCTGGGCCGTGATATCTTTTGGGATATCTATTAACACCGGCCCCGGCCTCCCTTCCTGTGCAATATAAAAAGCTCTTCTTATGGTTGCAGCTAATTCGTTGATGTCTTTTACTATAAAATTATGCTTTGTGATAGGCATTGTAATACCCACCACATCAACCTCCTGGAAACTGTCCCTGCCAAGCAGCGATAAAGGTACATTCGCGGTTATCGCGACTAAAGGAACAGAGTCCATGTATGCCGTGGCAATACCCGTAACCAAATTGGTTGCACCCGGCCCTGATGTTGACATACATACACCCACCTTGCCTGTTGCCCTGGAGTACCCATCCGCTGCGTGGGCCGCTCCCTGTTCATGAGCTGTCGAATAATGGGTTATTTTATCACTGTTTTTGTAGAGAGCATCATATATGTTCAGCGCCGCTCCCCCCGGATAACCAAAAATCTCATTAACGCCTTGTTCTATCAAGCACCTGATTACAATTTCGGCACCAACCATTTTCATAGTATCACTCCCCCCAGTGTGTTTTTAAGACTATCTAGTTCTTGATTCGCAGCCAACTCATCATATCCCTGAGCCTTTTACCAACTATCTCTACCGGATGATTTTGTTCTCTTCTTCTCATGGCATTGAACGATGGCCTGTTTGCCTTGTTTTCCAGGATCCAATTGCGCGCAAACGTACCGTCCTGAATTTCACCGAGTACTTTCCTCATCTCATTCCTGGTATCCTCCGTGATGATTCTCTTACCGACAGAATAATCCCCATATTCCGCCGTATCACTTATGGAATATCTCATATAACCCAGCCCACCTTGATTAACCATATCAATTATCAGCTTCATCTCGTGCAAACATTCGAAATAGGCGCTTTCAGGGCTATATCCGGCCTCTACCAAAACTTCAAATCCGGCCTTCATCAATTCGGTAACACCGCCACATAACACGGTCTGCTCACCAAACAGATCCGTCTCGGTTTCCTCCCTAAAGGTGGTTTCCAATACTCCTGCTCTCGAACCACCAATTCCGGCCGCATATGCCAGTGCAATATCCATAGTATTACCGGTTACGTCTTGGTAAACTGCTACCAAGCAGGGTACCCCCTTGCCTTCTTCATATTGGCCCCTTACCGTATGTCCCGGTCCTTTAGGCGCTACCATAAAAACATTAATATCCTCAGGAGGCACTATCTGCCCAAAATGTATATTAAAACCATGTGCAAAAGCTAAGTATTTTCCGGACGATAAATTATCCCTAACGCTTTCCTCGTAGATTTGTACCTGTTTTTCATCATTTACCAACATTATTATTACATCCGCCTCTTTAGCCGCATCCGCAACCAAAGCTACTTTTAATCCTGCCTCCTGTGCTAAATTCCATGATTTACTGCCTTTATACAGCCCGACCACCACATCAACACCGGATTCATGTAAATTTAAAGCATGGGCATGCCCTTGGCTGCCATAACCAACCACAGCAACCTTTTTGCCTCCTAATAATCCTAAATCACAATCGTTTTCATAATATAGTTTTGTCATTTGTTTTCCTCCTTT
>CAZVFS010000159.1:0-3417 GCA_964626575.1 uncultured Alkaliphilus sp.
CTACAGTTGGAATGATTGTATTAGCAAATCCTATAGTTAAGATAGCATTTGAAAGAGGTGCCTTTGATTCTACTGCAACATATATGACTGTTGGGGCCTTAATTTTTTATTCTATAGGGCTGGTTGGTACCGCCACAAAGTCTATGTTAGGAAGGGTTTATTATTCCTTACAAGATACTAAGACACCTATGATAGATAGTTTTATTACAATCGGTATAAATATTGTTTTCAATTTTGTACTAATTAAATTTATGGCACATAGGGGACTGGCCCTTGCAACATCAATTTCTGTGATTGTGACATCAGTGTTTTTATTATTCAGGTTAAGAAAGAAAATTGGCGCTTTTGGATTTTCCGGATCTGTTAAATGCGGGGCAAAATCTTTGATAGCTGCTATAGCTATGGGCATTATTGTGTACTTTTTAGATGGTATATTAGCTGGAAATATGGGCGGCGGCACTATATCGGAACTTATCGCTTTATTAATTTCCACCGGTGTTGGCATTTTAATATATTTCATATTAATCTATGTATTTAAAATAGACGAAGTGGATTGGGTCACAAGGGCTATTAAAAATAGGTTAAGAAAAGTTGTAGCAAAGGTTTAAATCCACGAAATCCATGGGGACGGTTGTGTGCCAAGAAGGCACAAATGGGAAATGGGGACAGACACCTTTTCCCACCATTTTCCTGCATTTCTGCAGTAGCATTTTCGGTTCTTTGTTTCTCAGGAAGGGAATAAAAACAGGAAGGGAACAAAAGTATAATTTTTCTTTGCGCATATGGACTCAAGGAGCGGGTTCTTTCAGGAAATAAACCAAACTCATTATTAAAAGGGTAAGGGGGGAAATATATGTACAAAATAGCAGTAGTTGGGACAGGCTATGTAGGCCTGGTAGCAGGTGTATGTTTCGCCGAGGTAGGCCATCAGGTAATCTGTGTAGATATTGACGAAGATAAAATCAATCTGATGAAACAAGGCATTTCTCCTATCTATGAAACTGGTCTAGAAGAATTGATGCGGAAAAATTATGCTGCAGGCAAGATTGAATATACAACTGATTATAAACTGGCTTACAAAGATGCGGATGCGATTTTCATAGGCGTGGGTACACCCGAACAATCTGACGGTTCCGCTAATCTTGGTAATATAGCAACCGTAGCAAGACAGATAGCTGAAACTATAGAAAAGGATTGTCTTGTGGTGGTAAAATCTACTGTACCGGTTGGTACTAATGACAAGGTGGAGCAATTTATCTATGATTTTCTGCCTCATGATGGGGGTAAAATTACAAGTAACGGAAAGGGATTCGGCAAAAATATAAGAATAGAAGTGGCGTCTAATCCGGAATTTCTGGCACAGGGTTCCGCTGTGCATGATACACTTCATGCCGCACGTATTATAATTGGAAATGAAAGCAAATGGGCGGAAGAAATGCTCATGAATATATATAAGCCGTTTAACCTTCCTATCGTATCCGTAAGCAGGAGATCAGCGGAGATGATTAAGTATGCATCTAATGATTTCCTTGCCTTGAAAATATCTTATATGAATGATATTGCTAACTTATGCGAACTGGTTGGCGCAGATATTCAGGATGTAGCTGAAGGTATGAGTTACGATGAGCGTATCGGCAACAAATTTTTGAATGCTGGGATCGGTTTTGGTGGTTCCTGTTTTCCTAAGGATACAAAAGCCCTTGAATATTTAGCCAGGCAAAATGGTTATGAATTAAGAACAATTAAAGCGGCCATTGATGTGAACCGAGATCAAAAAACCATGTTATATAAAAAGGCTTGCAGGAGGTTAATCACTTTTGACGGTCTCAAAGTAGCTGTGCTTGGACTTACATTTAAACCGGGAACCGATGACTTAAGGGAGGCACCTTCTCTTGATAATATTCCACTATTATTAGAGCAAGGTGCTGACATTTATGCTTATGATCCTGTAGGAATGAATAATTTCAAGAAGAAATATCCTGAAGGTGAAAACGGAAGAGGAAGTATAACCTATGTGGGAAACCCGGAAACTGCATTAAAAGGTGCCAATGTATGTTTTATTTTTACTGAATGGGAAGAAATTCAGACTATTAATCCTGTCACATATAAGGCGCTTATGAGGACATCTCTTGTATACGATGGAAGGAATATATATAACATAGAAGATATGCATGATGCGGGGGTAGAATATTATTCCATAGGAAGACCCAATGTTAATTCTTCTCGTATTATTTCCGAAGTGGCAACAGCTATTTGATAAGTATTCATTTGTTGGCTAAATCAACCTTGCTGCAAGGGGGCACTAATTTGAATTATAAAGAATTAAATACTGATAAATCGCATCTTGTTACCGGGACAGCCGGTTTCATCGGTTTTTTCTTGGCTGAGAGACTGTTAAAACAAGGCTGTAAAGTAGTGGGAATAGACAATATAAATGGTTATTATGACGTGAATTTAAAATACGCCAGGTTAGAGAATCTAAAACCTTTTGAAAACTTCTCTTTTATAAAAGGGGATATATCGGATAAGGGCATAGTGATGGAAGTCTTTGAGAAGCACAAGCCTGGTGTAGTAATAAATCTAGCCGCACAAGCAGGGGTCAGGTATTCTATAGAAAACCCGGATGCGTATATTCAAAGTAATATTATAGGATTTTATAATATACTTGAGGCCTGCAGATATAATCCGGTAGATCATTTAGTTTATGCATCATCCAGTTCGGTTTATGGGGCTAACAAAAAGGTTCCTTTTGAAGAATCTGATTTTGTGGACAATTCTGTGTCATTGTATGCGGCAACCAAGAAATCAAATGAACTATTAGCCCATACCTATAGTCATCTTTATAATATACCTGTTACTGGATTGAGATTTTTTACAGTTTATGGTCCAATGGGCAGGCCGGACATGGCATATTTTAAGTTTACAGATAAATATTTTAAGGGTGAGCCAATTCAGGTTTTTAATAACGGTGATTTTGAACATGATCTTTATAGGGACTTTACTTATATAGATGATGTTGTTGAAGGGATTATAAGGCTTCTTAATAAACCTCCCATAAAAACGGGGGAAGTCGCGGCACATAGAATATTTAATATTGGCAATAACAGGCCTGAAAAACTGATGTCGTTTATAGATGCATTAGAAAAAGCATTGAGTAATGCACTTGGTAGAAGGATGGAATTTGAGAAAATTTATGAACCCATCAAACCGGGGGATGTGCCGGCAACTTATGCATCTATAGATTTGTTGTACCAGGAAGCAGGGTTTAAACCTAAAACCCCTATAGAAGAGGGATTACGAAAATTTGTGGATTGGTATGTGGGGTATTATGGGGTGAAATAGAACATCATAGTTTTGTTTTGGCGTGAATGAACTGTGGGGATAGGTAGGTGCCATGGTTCATTATTTGTTGTTACA
>CAZVFS010000160.1:0-3411 GCA_964626575.1 uncultured Alkaliphilus sp.
CGGCAATTATCGAAAGTATTTACTTATCGAAAGAAATGAGATTGTATCTTGGATCAACCAATGAATCGAGTACCAATTACTTTCGATAATATTGCAAGCATACAACTAACGGCACAAATCATTTAGCCATTGAAGTAATTCGGTGTCATTTCTCCATTCAGGGATATCTTGTGTTACCACATCAGGGTAATTTCTTTCAAGAATAGAGCGTTTTAATTCAGTTTCTGTCTTCAAATATATTTCTGTTGTCGTAATACTCACATGTCCTAAAAAATCTCTAATATAAATCAAGTTTACCCCAGATTCTAACATATGGACGGCTTTTGCATGGCGAAGCATATGCGGGTGGATTTTATCAGAAAGTATGCATTCCGGGTTATCTTCTTTAGCCCGACTAAAATGCTTGCCCAGAATATAGCAGATCCCGGGTCTTGTAAGCTTTTCACCCCTACTATTAAAGAAAAGCGGTGATTGTTGTCTACCATTACTCTTGAGGTTAAAATCATCCATATACCTTGATACCAATTGTACTGTATTGCCCATAATTGGCACACATCTCATCTTATTGCCTTTTCCTGTCAAGGTAACTGTTGCTGGAGGATAAAGCCTGATATCCTTAACACAAAGGTCAATTAATTCTTGAACACGGGCACCAGTATCATATAAAATTGCCATCAGTGCCAGATCTCGACGGCCCCTACGACTTTTAACATCCGGTTGGTCAAGAAGCAATTTCATTTCTTCTTTAGTCAGATAACTAACTGTTGGCCGAGGTTTCTTTTTAAATGGGATATTAAGTATTTTTTGCATTTCGAATAAATTGTCGGGATATTCTGCCTGTGCATACCTATAAAAGCTATGTATTGCAGCAAGCCGTTGATTTCTAGTACTGACGCTAATTCGGTTGTTTTTTTCCAGCCATAAGAGAAATTCAACAACAGTTTCAGTTTTAATATCTTCAAATTCAAGCCTTTCTGGGGGAATATATTTTTCATCACGCATATATGTAAGTAACTGCCGCATTGCGTTTCTGTAGGACTTTATTGTATTGGGACTGAGATTCCGCTGACCGGTGAGGAAATCAGTAAAATATTTTGTTGTAATCCTAGCAAAATTAGTCTGCTTCATTTTATTCGACCTCCGGAATAACCCAGGCACAGTCGGATTCAATTGTCTTAACGAGATCTGGATATAATTCGGATGTAAGCCGCAGATATCTTTGACTCCCACGAATATCTTCATGCCCGAGGTAGACTGACAAGTATACAAGACAGTTTGTTAAGTCCCTACCTCGACGAACCCAGTTTTTTAAGCATGTTACAGCATAGACGTGGCGTATATCATGTAAGTGTGGTCCCTTCCCTGTATGGGCAATCCCTGCCCTCCATAGAATATCCCTAAACCAACCGTATATTGTATCTGTGCTTAATTGCCCTCCATACGGAGAAGGAAAGAAAAACTCATTGTCTAGATTCTCCATAATAACTTCTTTGTAATATTCCTTGCATCGTTGCAATAGGCTGTCGGCTATTGGGATAATACGCTGTTTATTAAACTTTGTATGTTTAACAAATAGAGTTCCGTTTTTTAAATCGACATCGTCTCTTTTTAATTTTACCGCCTCTGAAACCCTAAGCCCGCAACCATATAAAACCCGCATGATCAAAGGAATAATTTTATGGCGGTATGGTGAAGCCGCAGATGGTGGATAACTATCGCAGATACCGAGTATTCGCCGCATCTCTTCGTCGGAAAAAATATATGGCTGATATACGCATCTGTCAATAGTAACTATCCCTTTTGGAAAGATATATGCAGAGTAACCAATCCGATTCATGTATTCTGCCAAGCCTCGTAATAGTGAAATACGTCGTGCTCGGTTATTAACTGTTTCATTTGGGGATTGTTTGCACCATTCGATAACAATGTGCTTGGGGAGGTTGATTTCAGTCAAGCCCCGTGTTCGTAAAAAAGTATCAAACCGTTTAAGCATGGATTCTCCCTTTTTAAAACTGTATCCTAGAGCATGTTTTTCATCAATATACGAACATAATATATCAGATAGAGCACTATGAAAAATGGCCCGATTATTCATTTAAAAACACCCCCTCGGGATCAACAGCACACTGCTTAAGCTCCTCCATATTAGTTCTAAGATAAACCGATGTCGATTTGGAATTAACATGACCAAGCACTTCAGAGATAATAGGTAAAGGTGTTCCATTTGCCAGCATCGTACTTGCAAGAGTGTGACGAAGCGAATGAAGTCCCTGCCGGGCTCCCTTTGGGGTGCTGATGTTAGCTCTTCTTGTATATTTTACTATGATATTATGGAGATTTGCATTTTCCCCAAACTTATCATACGGTGCATAGGTTCTTAAAAACAGGTATGGGCTGTCGCTTACAGGCCTACCCCTTTTTAAATAGTCGATTACTGCCCATCCAATATCGTTTAAAATTGGAAATGATATATCGACACCTGTTTTTTGTTGAGTGAAATGAATTTTCTTTTCATGCCAATCTAGATGGGAGAGTTTCAAGTTTATGATATCGCCAGTACGGATGCCAAGTTTTGCTACAAGGAGAAGTATGGCATAATCGCGCTTTCCAGTAGGGTTACCTCGATCAATTGATTCAAGCATTCTTTTTACATCGTCTGGCTTCCAAGTGTTAGGAACTGCTGGATACCAGTATTTTGTATGCTTTGGAACCGATAAGGATAAATCAGTTGTTATTGAGCCACTGGTGTATAGAAATCTTAAAAAAACACGCAGTGTTGTCAAGATTGAAGCCATGCTTTTTTCATGATGATGGTAGATCGTCTTCACATAGTCAGAAATTACTGCGGGCGTAATATCGTTTACATCCATAATCTTGCGTAAATTGAGATAATCGATGAAAAAGAATAAACGCTGCAAACGTGTCCGCATACCCCTTTTTGAATATTGGTTTGTTTCACACTCTCTTTCGTAATCTAAAAGCACCTTCTCAAATTGTGGGGGCTTAATATAGCCTTTCCTTTTAACAATCCTCCGTATAATTACTCCATGCAATTGATAATCGCCGAGTAACCTAACATGGCGCATTGCATGCCTTATATTCCTAGGACATGCTTCAGAATAGTAGTCTATACCACAATTATAACGCTCTAAAAGATATTGACTGCCAAGTTCTTCTGTAAAATACCGCTCTCCCTTGCCTTCAGCGAATGCCTGAATTCTTCTAAATGCAGCCCTCGTACTACATATTGAGTTATATGAATAGTTAAGTCTTTGCAACTCTTCTAGTACATTTTCAGATAACTTACTAATTGTTAGTTGTTCCACTTTGATAACACCCCCGGAATATTTTTACCAATTCTATCCTAAGTATTATCAAAAGCGATTAAGTTTAAACCTGCCTAATTAAGCG
>CAZVFS010000161.1:0-3376 GCA_964626575.1 uncultured Alkaliphilus sp.
CACAACCCTGTTCGGTTTGCGCCAAGATGCTCATTAATTCGGGGATAAAAAGGTTAGTATATACGGGCGACTATCCGGACGAGCTTGCTGCTCAGATGTTAAAAGAGTCCGGTATTATAATAGAAAAAATTGCGGTTTAGTCATGAATGTGCAAAATTTCAATTAATGCATGAATTTTACGAGATTTATCTCAATTAATGCCATATTTACAACACATTAGCTTATAATTCATGCAATAGCATTCATTATGTTGTATATTTGCTGTACACATAGGAATTACTTGAAATTTTGCACAGTCGGCTATTGGCGGGGGGCGTTTTGGTGGCAGGATGTGAACAGTAATAACTGTACACCTGGCACTATCCGTATGAACACTGTCTATTGATAAATTAAACCAAATGGTATAGAATAGGAACGAAGCCCCCGAACGATGAATTGTTTTCATCATGCCGGTAAGGAGACAAGCATCAAAATTATAAACTATTATATAAAAAATAGCTGAACAGTTATTGCATTATCACTTAGGATATCAAGAGGTGTAAATTGATGGAGAATCAAAATATAATTTCGCATATGAGTTCCGTATTTGTTATAGCAATGATAATATCATATATTCTGACCCCTTTTGCCAGACGATTGGCTTGCAGGCTAGGGGCAATAGATGTACCAAGGGACAACAGAAGGGTACATGAAAAGCCTGTTCCAAGCCTGGGCGGTATTGCTATTTATATTTCTTTTATCGTTACTATTGTTATATTTATGACATTCAGCAAAAATATGAACCTCAGCAGGGGGTTTAAGGGAATTTTGCTGGGTGCAACCCTGATTTTGGTCGCGGGTATTATTGATGACATCAAACAGATCCCCGCGGGATATAAACTGGCGGTTCAAGTATTGGCGGCCTCGATAGCCGTATACAACGGTGTAATTATTAATTTTATTAAATTTCCATTGGCGAATGCGGAAGGCGGATTGGTCTTTTTGAGAGCCCTCAGAATTCCGATAACAATGTTTTGGATTATCGGTATTACAAATACGGTCAATCTGATAGACGGGTTAGACGGATTAGCGGCCGGGGTCTCTACAATAGCCTCTCTGTCATTAGCGGCAGTCGCCTACAATGTCGGACAGTATAACGTCTCCATCTTGCTTGCAATACTGGCAGGAGCATCCTTAGGATTTTTACCCTATAACTTTAATCCGGCCCAAATTTTTATGGGCGACGCGGGATCTTTGGTTATAGGATATCTGTTGGCTACCATGTCGGTCGAGGGACTGATTAAAGGCGCCACAACCATTGCGGTTGCAATACCGGTATTGGCCCTGGGTGTCCCCGTATTTGATACCGCGTTTGCCATAGTCAGGAGATTGGTAAATAAAAGACCCATAATGGAAGCGGATAAAGGGCATCTCCATCACAGGCTTCTTGAACATGGTTTAAGTCAAAAACAAACCGTATTGGTACTGTATATCATAAGCACATTACTGGGAGGAAGCTCCATAATTATTTCCGACGTTGCCAAATCCTCCGCCTATTTGATAATCGGTGTAATATCAATTTTAATATTATACGGGGCTTATAGAATAGGAATTACGAAGAAGGTTGCCGAAAAAAGGGGAGCAAAAATATAATTATTGATGAATATGTAAGATTTAACATATCGGTTTTTAATATGGTCAATGCGTTAAAGTTTTGTTATAATATATGCAAAGCATAGCCCTGGGGCCTCTATATAAATTAGCATTAAAAACTACCGTTATCTGTTTTAATGGTAGTTTAAAATATTTTAAATTTAGCGAAAAAAAGAAGGAAAAACGAAATATATGTAGAAGTAACTATTTAACAATGTATATAGCATATATATGGAATTAACACCATAGCATAAAGTTATTATGGGTAAGTAAACAAGTCGTTTTTTTGTTTATATAACCAAAAAGAACGAACAAATTCGGGTTATGAAGTTGTAAAATGTATTGTATATAGATGATTATACTTAGGGTTTGGCGGCTTATGTAATAAAGGGGAGGACCAAATGACAAAGGTGAGAAGCCAAATACGGAAATTAAAAGTGTTGACCGTGTTTGGAACAAGGCCGGAAGCAATAAAGATGGCTCCTTTAATAAAAAAAATGGGAGAACATGAACAGATAGAATCTATGGTTTGCATAACCGCACAACATCGCGAAATGCTTGATACGGTAATAGATCTATTTAAAATTAATCCGAATTATGACCTAAATATAATGAAACACGGGCAAAGCATAACAGATATTACAGTGAAAGTGTTAAGGGGAATGGAAGATATTTTAACTAGGGAGAAACCTGACATAGTTTTGGTTCATGGAGATACATCCACTACCTTTGTAGGAGCGCTTGCGGCATTTTACCAAAAAATAAAGGTGGGTCATGTCGAAGCGGGATTGAGGAGTGGGAACATATATTCCCCCTATCCGGAAGAAATGAATAGAATACTTACAACTAATCTTGCAAGTATCCATTTTGCACCTACCAGGGGCAATTATAACAATTTAATCAAAGAAGGAATAGAACCGGAAAAAATATTTATCACAGGAAATACCGTAATAGATGCATTGCTTTCGGTTGTTAAAAATGATTATACATTTGAAAATAATATTTTAAATAAAATGGATTACAAAAATAAAAAAGTGATAATAATGACCTGCCATCGTAGGGAAAATTGGGGCAGACCCATGGAAAACGTATTTATGGCGGTAAGGGAAATAGTTGAAGAAAATGACAACGTAGAGATAATATTTCCCGTACATTTAAATCCCGACATACACAAACCGGCAAAGCGTATCATGGGAGAACGGGGTAACATTCATCTGATAGAACCGTTAGAATATGAGGAGTTTGCAAATTTGCTAAACAAAGCCTATTTGGTATTGACCGATTCGGGCGGGATACAGGAGGAAGCGCCGGCATTAGGAAAACCTGTTTTAGTTATGCGGGAAGAAACGGAAAGACCCGAGGCCGTTGAAGCAGGTACTGTTAAAGTAATAGGCACGGAAAAAGAAAACATAAAAAGGGAAACCGGGGTACTTTTAAATGATTTAAATGAATATAATGCAATGGCAAACTCGATCAATCCCTATGGAGACGGAACTGCATCCGAAAAAATTGTAAATTTCTTGCTCAGTTATATTGCGGCACAATCAATTTGGTAAGGGTGTTTAAAGATAAAATGATAGAGGGGTGATAAAGTGCCTAGGAAAACGCCTGAGGACAAAAAGGGCATGGAAAATGTTGCTCTTATAACTCAAGTAGGCATAAGCATGGTCACACCTATATTATTAGGTCTATATATAGGTAAAAAATTAGATGGGTGGTTAAATACATCGCCGTTTCTTTTACT
>CAZVFS010000162.1:0-3229 GCA_964626575.1 uncultured Alkaliphilus sp.
GGCTGATTGAACGATGGGACAAAAAAACAAGGTGATAGTTAAAATACATGGACAGGAGTATTCTGTTGTAGGCGCTGAGCCCAAAGAATACCTATTGAAGGTGAGCAGTTTTGTGGACGATGAAATGGAAACCATAGCTAAGGCCAATACAAAACTCAGTACATCGATGATTGCTGTATTGACCTGCATTAATATTGCGGATCAATATTTAAAGATGAAGGATCATCTTGATGAAATAGAAAAGGGGGTACAACAGCCTCGGCAAGAAATCAGTGAGCTGGAAGAACGTATAGAAACCCTCCATAATGAATTAAACAATAAAGATGAAATTTGTGCTGATCTTGAGAAAAAAATTGAGGAAATCAAGACCGGCCAGCAAGAGGATGAGCAGATTAGTCTGTTGAAAAAGGAACTGTCTGACAAGGAAAATGACCTGGAAAAAACACAAATTTTTATTAACGATTTGCAAAATAAACTGTTTGCCAATCAGATTAAGTTAGTCGAGATAACAAACGAACTGGATGAATGCATGAGAAAAAGCAGTTTTTAAAAAGACAACAAGATCCTATTGTAGCATATACAGAGGTAGTGATATAATATCACTACTTTTTTATAGATGCGGTGGGTAGATGCGGTGGGGACGGTTCCTGTTGCACCACCGTCCCCATCACATCCAAAAAACAAAAAGGAGAGCGATAAATGCTGCCGGAATTTTTAATTGGGTTTGGAATTTTTGTTGGATATTATATAATAGTAGTACTTTCGTTTTTAGTTATTAAGGCACTCTGTCAACCCCCGAGGGAACTATTTCGTAAAATGCTCCATATAATGTGTGCCATGTCTATATTCATACTCCTTCATAAGTTTAATGTGTGGTATTTGGCTATTTTAAATTTAGTGGTATTTTCATTGGCACTGTACCCGATAATAAGCTATCTTGAACGATTTCCCAGGGTAATGGAAGTTTTAGTCCAGAGAAAAAGTGGCGAGATACGTTCGAGCCTGGTGCTCATATATGTCGCAATGTCAATATTGATTGCTATATTTTGGGGATGGCTTGGAGAACAGTGGAAGCACATAATAGCCGCCTCCATTATGGCTTGGGGTTTTGGGGATTCGATGGCTGCATTAATTGGTAAGGCCTATGGAAAAAATATAATCAGAAGTCGTTTTACGGACGGTAAAAAAACGGTAGAAGGCACAACCACCATGTTTTTTGCGGCTTTTACAGCTGTGTTTATCGTTCTTCTAATTTACACATCATTCCCCTGGTATTTATGTTTGTTGGCTGCTTCAATAGTGGCCCCAATCTGTGCTATAGTGGAATTGGTATCCCATCATGGCCTTGATACAATCACTGTTCCGCTTTCAGCGGCGGTCCCGTTATATTTTATTATGATACTGTTTTCTTTTATGGGGGTGTGACATGGCCGACTTGGATAGGACTTTAGTTTCTAAACGTAAAAAGACTATGCTCATCTCTTTTTTAATCAGTTCGGCGGCACCGATTGTGACAGGAATCACTGCTATAATAAGCCATTCCGCAACACAAATAGCGGATTTTTTGCGGCGTACTGCTGAACTTATATCCCTGTTTATATCTTGGTGGGTTTATCGTAAACTTCATAGTGAGGTAGAATATGATGATATATATCGTGTTCGCATGGAACGTGTTGCGGATATAACTGTTTCGGGGGCCATGATTTGTTCGGGTGTTGCTATGTTCATCGTAGGAGTCAGTCGTTTATTTATATACAAAATAAGCGGAAGTGTAATTATGGGCCTCATAATAGCAACTTTAGGGTTATTAGTAAACACAGGGTTTTGGTGGCGCTATTCGGCCATGATTCGAGAGAGATTTGACCCTATAATCGCGGGGCAGCATAAACTTTATCGGGCTAAGGTTTTTGTTGATACAGCTGTTGTTGTAGCCTTGGCCTCGGTTGTTGTTGCCCCAAATCATCCCATAATAAAATATATTGATGCTTTGGGCTGTATTATAGTTTCTGTCTATTTGCTTTATAATGGACTGGATATAGTACGAAAAAATATAATCGACAAGGGGGTTGATAGCACATGAAAATAATGGATATGAAAGTAATAGAAATATTGGCTCCGCTTTGGGGAACTATGCGGAGTATAATCCCCTTAACAGCCATAATGGCATTTTTTCAGCTAGTGATACTTAGAAAACCTATAGATAGTCTAAAAGAATTTTTGTTGGGCTTTGTGCTCGCGGTTTTAGGCCTACATTTATTTTTAAAGGGGACAACCATGAGCCTTTTACCGCTAGGAGGATCTGTTGGAAGAAATATACACATACTGGAGAGAAGATGGCTGATAGTGATATTAGCATTTATAATAGGTTATTTGGGTACATTAGTAGAGCCTGCCCTGAAGGCTTTGGCATTAGAGGTGGAAGAGTTATCTATAGGGACTATTCGTCATAAGGTGTTGATCCATGGGGTGGCAGTTGGATTCGGACTGGGAATGGCTATAGGTGTAACTAAAATACTACTGAACATACCTTATATAAAAATAGTGGCTCCATTATTGGTATTGATAATAATACTTGCATTTTTTGCACCGGAACCTTTTGGCGCGATTGCCTTTGATTCGGCGAGCGCTACCACCGGCCCTGTCAACATTCCATTAAATATGGCGTTAGCCATAGGGCTTGCTACCGTTATAAAAACGGTAGACCCGCTTATATCAGGTTTTGGAATTGTAGGGCTTACATCCATAGGTGCTATGATATCTGTATTGGTATTGGGTATATTGACCAGATTCTAAAGGAGGTAGAGTTATGCTGGATATAAAATGTATAATAACTATTGTTGAAAGAGGAAAGGCAGATAAAATTGTTAAACATGCTAAGGAGGCAGGGGCCTCGGGAGCCACGATTATGTACGGCAGAGGGACGGGCGAACATGAAATTAAAAGGTTTTTGAATATTAACATAGATTCATCTAAAGAGATTATAATAATTCTTACGGAAACGGAAAAATATAAACAGATTAAAGAGGCAATAATCAGAGCCGGCAGAATAAAAGAAGCGGGAACAGGGATTATATTTACAGTACCCGTGACAGACCTCATAGGGTTGCATCATAGGGGCGAATTCGATAAATAGGACAAATAAGAAATTTCATCGTCCTGCACATAAGTCTAATGATGCGTCATATCGATTATATATGTTAATCTAAAATATTTATATATTACAGTCTCA
>CAZVFS010000163.1:0-3224 GCA_964626575.1 uncultured Alkaliphilus sp.
GTCTCCCTGCCATATATAATGTTATCTATAACGGCGGCAATGCTAAAGAAGCCGTAACAAATCTGATGACACTAAGTCGTAAGCATGAAATGGAAGAAGTGGTAGGCGACTAAGCTGGTGAACACGGGATCAGGCCTGAATAATTTGCTTGCGCCTAATCGAACTGCATAACCAAATGTGCAAAATTTCAATTAATGCATGAATTTTATAAGATTTACCCTAGTTTATGCCATGTTTACAACACATTAGCTTATAATTCACGTAATAATACCCACTATGTTGTATATTTGCTATATACATAAGGATTACTTGAAATTTTGCACAGTTGGCGATATTTTTTCTTGGCAAACACACAGATATACAAAAAGGGATAAGTGTTTACTTCACAAATGTATGGAGGTGTATATGTCTAAAAACAAAATCACTGTTGGAATAATACTATTAGTTTTAGCAGTAGCACTTATTGGTATTTTTATCGTAAGCAACCAATTTCTAACGGTTACCACATACAATTTGAGATATCCTAACTTGCCGGTTTCGTTTGACGGTTTTAGGATTGTTCAGCTTTCAGATCTGCACAACAATCGATTCGGTGCCGACAATCGAAGACTTATCAGCGCAATAAATAAGCAGTCCCCGGACATTATAGTTATGACCGGTGATATGATCAATTCTACTGATAAGGATTACAGTATTCTTATTTCCCTGCAGATTTAACCCTCAGCGAGCATATCCATGGCAGCATGATACGAATTCCCTTTTTAGGTGGTGTTTATTCCCCTGAAAAAACTTTTTTCCCCAAATATGACGCCGGGTTGTATTCTGTTATGGATAAAAAGATGATTGTAAGCAGGGGACTTGGCAACGGCAAGCAGGGATTCCGTTTTTTGAATCCCCCTGAAATTGTAATCATAACATTAAAAATATCATAGTGCCCTGATAATTCAAAAATTAACAGAACCAATGCCGTAGGCAGATTTTTTCTTACGCCTACGGTGCTCCCAAGAACTCAATAAATCTTTCCTCAACCCCAGAATAAACGGTTTTTTTTATTCCTTTTTTTATTTTATAAAAATAACAAGCATAAAGCCCCCGGGATTTAAATATAAAATAGTGGAAGGAATAAAGTATGTGTTAGGTCATATTATTGGTATCCAAGCATATATTTATAATATTAAAGACATGGGTGGGCTATTCAATATTGACTGTACAAGGAGGGGAAAAACATGGAAAGATATGATGTTTATAGAGATATTGCTAAACGTACACAGGGAGACATTTACATAGGTGTAGTGGGGCCTGTCAGAACGGGAAAATCAACTTTTATAAAACAAGTCATGGAATTATTGGTGTTACCGAATATAGAAAATACCTATAAAAAGGAAAGGGCAAAGGATGAACTCCCACAGAGCGGAACAGGCAAAACTATTGCTACTACGGAACCGAAGTTTGTGCCAAACGAGGCCGTTGAACTTGTTTTAAGGGAAAATGCAATATTTAAGCTTCGAATGATAGATTGTGTAGGGTATTTAGTAAAGGGCGCTATTGGACATGAAGAGGATGGAAAGCCAAGAATGGTAAACACACCTTGGTTTGAAAATCAAATTCCTTTTGAGGAAGCTGCTGAAATTGGAACCAGAAAAGTAATCAAAGAACATTCAACCATTGGGTTGGTAATAACTACAGACGGCAGTATCACAGAAATACCAAGAGAAAATTACATAGAAGCTGAAGAAAGAGTTATAAATGAATTAAAGGAGATTGACAAACCTTTTATAGTGGTTTTGAATACTAAAAATCCCGACGACCCTGCTACATATGAACTAAAAATTCAACTGGAGGAAAAATATGATGTGCCTGTTATCATAAAAAATTGCGCCAAACTCAATATGAATGATATTCATGAGATATTAGAAAGTGTATTGTTTGAATTTCCGATTACAGAAATCAGTATTAACTTACCCGGATGGTTGGAGAGTATAGAATCCGATCACTGGTTGAAAGGTTCGATACTGGATGCGATAAGACTTGCTGTGGTAGGGATCAGAAGGTTAAGGGACATACAAGTATTGGTAAACAATTTAGGCGTGGTGGAGAATATTAAAAAAGCGAGTTTAGATGAAATAAGAATGGGCGAAGGGTCGGCTTTGATAGATCTTATGACGCCGGAAGACCTATTCTATAAAGTTGTACAGGAAAAGACCGGCTATGAAATAGAGGGAGATTATCAGCTGATAGGACTCATTATGGAACTTGCAAGGGCTAAAAAGGCATATGATAGAATAGAGAAGGCGTTGGATGACGTAAGGACCATAGGTTATGGTTTGGTGCCTCCTTCACTGGATGAACTGACATTGGAGGAACCTGAGATGTTCCGCCATGGGAACAGATTTGGGGTAAAACTCAGAGCAAATGCACCATCACTGCATTTTATAAAAGCGGACATAGAAACAGAGGTTTCTCCTGTAGTGGGTACGGAAAAACAGAGCGAGGAATTAATAAAATATCTTTTAGAAGAATTTGAACAGAGCCCGGAAAAAATTTGGGAAACAGATATGTTTGGTAAATCTCTACATGACTTAGTAAAAGAACAGTTACAGAACAAACTGCAGATGATGCCGGATGATACCAGGGTAAAACTTCAAAAGACAATTCAGAAAATTGTCAATGAGGGCAGCGGTTTAATAGCTATTATATTATAAATTGAAGAAGGGTGCAGGTATGCCCTTCTTTTTCACTTTGTTTTCTAGGCCAGACCCATTGTGTTCTGTTGCCTTTATTTTTTTGCCTTTTTATCACATAATGTAGTATAGAAACCTAGAATAGATTAGTAATTAGTTGGTATATATAATATTAAATCGGGGTACCTTTTATGGTTTTAATATGTTATAATATATATGTTGATTCATCAATACGGGGTGTAGTTCAGTTGGTAGAACGCGCGTCTGGGGGGCGCGAGGTCGTAGGTTCAAGTCCTATCACTCCGACCAATTATATAAATTTTTGCTTGGGACAGGTTTGAGTTTTTTATTATTTTCCGGGTGCATCAAAGATCTTATTGTTGAAATTATTTTATAGGATATATCATATTAAACTATGGTATATCCTATTTTATTGTTTTTGGCATATGGGCAAAAAAGGTAAGATTATTACATAAACATTGGTATCGTGTGTTATAGTGATATTAAGAAAAATTCAAAATGGCTTATAGGGATATTTTTGTT
>CAZVFS010000164.1:0-3179 GCA_964626575.1 uncultured Alkaliphilus sp.
TTGGCGGCGGGGGTAATAATGCAGTAAATCGTATGATAGATGCGGGTTTAAAAGGCGTTGAATTTATTTCCATAAACACAGATAAACAAGCTTTATTTGCTTCTAAAGCTGAGCATAAATTACAGGTTGGCGAAAAGCTTACCAAGGGGTTAGGTGCCGGCGCAAATCCCGAAATAGGGAAAAAGGCTGCTGAAGAAAGCAGGGAGGACATAGGCCTATTGCTTCAAGGAGCGGACATGGTATTTATAACCGCCGGTATGGGTGGGGGAACCGGTACAGGTGCCGCACCTATCATTGCTGAAATTGCTAAAGACTTGGGGATCCTTACTGTTGGGGTAGTGACAAAACCCTTTACATTTGAAGGCAAGAGAAGGATGATCTATGCGGAACAAGGAATAGAAGAGCTAAAGGGTCGTGTGGATACTTTGGTTACTATTCCTAACGACAGACTGCTTCAAGTGATTGAAAAGAAAACGACTATATTGGAAGCTTTCAGAATAGCAGATGATGTGCTGAAGCAAGGGGTTCAGGGTATTTCCGATTTGATCGCGGTACCCGGGCTGGTTAACTTAGACTTTGCGGATGTAAAAACAATTATGTTGGAACAGGGCTTAGCTCATATGGGAATTGGAAGAGCGAGTGGAGAAAATCGTGCAGCCGAGGCCGCAAAGCAAGCAATCCAGAGCCCATTATTAGAGACATCCATTTTGGGTGCCAAGGGGGTATTATTAAATATTACAGGAGGAACTAATCTAGGTTTATTTGAGGTCAATGAGGCCGCCGAATTGGTAGTAGAGGCGGCAGATCAGGATGCTAATATTATTTTCGGTTCGGTAATTAATGAGGAACTAAAAGATGAAATTAGAATTACCGTAATAGCTACCGGTTTTGAAAGAGATACGGCACAGATGGTAGGTGCCGGTAGAAATATATTCAGAAAGTCAGATGTAGGAGAGGTGGCCGTTACAGCAGAACCGAGCGGGGAAATCATCGAAAGCGGCGAGCTTGATATACCCATTTTTTTAAGAAGAAAAAAAAGCTGATGATTTTTTAATATCGAATCGGTAATTTATACCTGCGATTCCGGATATAAGAAGGCTTCTATTTTACATAGCTATGTCATTTTGGGCGTTTGTAGTTTTGCGACATCAAAAGATGTTTCATCGACGCTCAAGGTGGCATTTGTTTTTTGTGGATAATATCAACATTTTTCATTTCAATTTATAATAAAAAGTATGGTTTCGACTACAGATAATGACAAAAAAATATTGTTCAATCTTATATAATATACATAAATTCAGAAGATAATGAATAATTGTATAGTAACAATACTATGTCCCTGCGAGGGTGAAGGTTATGATCATATATGCGGAATATGTATTTTTAGAAAATTTTATTATGAATTATTTTATATTGTCCTTAACGGGCAAGTTTGCTAAATTTAAATCCAAGCGTATAAAATTTATCATGGCATCTTCCTTGGGGGCTTTATACGCGTTTGTCATCTTTTTTCCATCATTACATTTTTTGTTTTCTGTTCTGATGAAAATTGCCTGTTCCATGTTAATTATTATTGTCTGTTTTACACCCTATCATTTTAGAGACTTTTTCAGGCTTATGGGCATATTTTATTTGATAACATTGGTGTTTGGCGGAGCGGGTTTTGCGCTGTTTTATTTTAACAATTTCAATGGAATTATAAGCAATGGAATTTTCTATATAGCCAACATCTCGATTAAAAATATATTTATTTCCTGTGGTGTGGCATATATCTTAATCCAATTCAGTTGGGGTTATATCCAGAACCAATTATCAAGGGAAAAAATACTCATGGATGTAAGTATAGAAATAAATACAAAAAAAGCGGATTTAAGGGGTATAGTGGATACGGGAAATTCTTTAACAGATCCCATCAGCAAGTATCCTGTAATGATTGTAGAATATAGTGCAATAAAAGATATTTTACCGATTGAAATAAGGGATATTTTATTAGACAGTAAGATATTCAACCTCGACCAAATAATCGCTCAATTAAATGGCAGTAGTTGGGTGACCAGATTTAGAATAATACCCTACCGGGCCCTGGGCACGGAAAACGGAATGCTGATCGGTTTTAAACCGGACAATGTGCTGATTTATAACGATAAATATTATAAGGATATTAAGGATATAATCGTTGCTATTTATAACAGAAACCTTTCTAAAACAGGTGATTACAGAGCATTGTTGCATCCGGACATTATATAAAAAATATAGACATATAGCATCCCTTACCGGATGTTGTAGATTACCGCGTATAATTTTTCATATAAAAAAATCGGAAGGGGGGTAACAGTGATTGTGTACAAAATTAAATTGATGTATCGTTATTATTTGATTAAAATTTTAAAAAAGATAGGATTCTATAACAGGGAAGGCCTGTACTACATAAGGGGCAGCGAGGCTTTACCTCCGCCGCTGACTAATGATGAAGAAATCTATTTAATAGATAAACTCAAAGACGATGAAAGCACAGTGAGAACTATCCTGATAGAGAGAAATTTGAGATTGGTTGTTTATATAGCCAGAAAATTTGAGAACACGGGGATAGGCATAGAAGATTTGATTTCCATAGGAACAATAGGGCTTATAAAGGCGGTAAATACTTTTAACCCCGAGAAAAAAATAAAACTTGCCACCTACGCGTCCCGGTGTATTGAAAATGAAATTCTGATGTACTTAAGGAGAAACAATAAGGTGAGAATGGAAGTGTCTTTTGACGAACCGTTAAACATTGATTGGGATGGAAATGAATTATTGCTTTCGGATATATTGGGAACGGAAAACGATATCATATATAGGTTTTTAGAGGAGGAAGTTGATCGGGAGTTATTAAAGATAGGGCTAAATAAATTGACAAAAAGAGAAAAAAGGATAATGGAACTGAGATTCGGATTGAATACGGGGCAAGAAAAAACCCAAAAAGAGGTTGCAGATATTTTAGGAATTTCCCAATCATATATTTCCAGATTAGAAAAAAGGATAATAGTAAGATTACAAAAGGAGATAAGCAGGCTGGTATAAAAAAGCAGGTTACCTGCTTTTTTTTGTATACTTAATTACTCGGTATAAATTTGGCCAAAGAGTCAATAATCTAAAATAATAAAGGGGTAATTCATAGCGAAGGGGCTGAAAGAGCA
>CAZVFS010000165.1:0-3174 GCA_964626575.1 uncultured Alkaliphilus sp.
TAAGTTGGACTCCCTTTAGTAGGGCTCTTTTTAATGTAATCTATAAATTATAACAGGACTTGCTTTTTTAATTCAGCCATGCATTCGGAACAGATATTTCTATTCCTGAATATTGTAATATCTTTTGCATTGCCGCAGAATATACAGTCCGGTTCATATTTTCTCAAAATAATGTTTTCACCGTCCACATATATTTCTAAAGCATCTTTTTCTGCAATTCCAAACGTACGTCTGAGTTCGATGGGTAAAACTATACGCCCGAGTTCATCCACTTTTCTTACAATACCTGTTGATTTCAATTAAAATTCCCCTTTCTTTTATAAGACGACTAAAATATTTGGTGCCTTAGTTGCTGGTCGTTTTTATAGTAATGTACAAAAATACTACAAAGTTCGACAAACCTTCTTTAAATAATACCAAATATACCATTATTAGTCAACATAAAATATGGAAAATTTTTTAGATTTTTGAATGTAAGATACAGAGTATTCATATTATGTTACTTTTCTAATTCATCTTTCGTGCAATTGATGTCACAATCAACCATCATTTTATTTTTCAAATCCCAAAGTTTTTTGGATAGGTCAACCTTATAGGGTTGGGGGCGTTTCAAACGTTTATATTCCGGCCAGAGGGAATCCAGCTCTTTTCGTGTATATTCACATATTTCCTGTATATCTCTCCTTCTGTACACCAGGCTACCGTCCTCATATAAAGGTACAAGCATTTCCCGAATGTTGTAATTCTCCAGGGTTTTTTTCTTCCAGGTATGCACCGGATGAAAAATAGTCAGTGGCTCGTTCGTGTTAATTTCCTCATCATTTAACATAATCAGATCGGCTTCAGCCTTGTTGCTTTTCTGATCGTAGATACGTATTACTTTTTTATAACCGGGGTTCGTAATTTTTTCCGGATTTTCGGAAATTTTTATCTTGGGAATAAGTTCATTGTTTTTTTGTATAGCGGATAGTTTGTATACCCCGCCTAAAGCAGGACAATCTTTGGATGTTATAAGGTTAGTGCCTACTGCCCAGGCATCGACTGCGGCATCCTGCAATTTTAGATTGTCAATTATTTCTTCATCCAAATCACTGGAGGCTATTATAATGGCATCTTCAAACCCTTCAGCATCTAACATTTTGCGAGCTTCTTTCGACAAATACGCTATGTCACCGGAATCAATGCGAATACCATGGGGTTTATGGCCCTTTTCTCTCAATTCTTTGAATACGGTAATAGCATTAGGCACTCCACTGGTCAATACATTATAGGTGTCCACCAAAAGCAGTGCAGTATTGGGATATGTTTCGGCATAGGCACGAAATGCATCAAGTTCGGTTTCAAATTTTTGAACCCAGCTATGGGCGTGGGTACCTATAACAGGTATATCGAATTTCTTACCCGCATATACATTGGAGGTTCCTTTACAGCCACCTATAACAGCAGCTTTGGCACCGTATATACCCGCATCCGGACCTTGTGCACGTCTCAAACCGAACTCAAAGACCGCATCACCTCTGGCAGCGGTGCAAATGCGGGAGGCTTTGGTAGCAATCAGGGACTGGAAATTTATCAGGTTTAACAGGGTGGTTTCGAGTAGCTGAGCCTCAACTAACGGCGCCTTAACCCTTAAGATAGGTTCATGCGGAAACATGACGGATCCTTCTTCGACACAATAAATGGTTCCGGAAAATTTGAAATCTCTCAGATAGTCTATGAACTTATCGTCAAACAAATTTAATTTTTTTAAATATAACAAGTCCTCTTCATTAAAGTTGATATTTTCAATATAGTCAATTACCTGCTCTATCCCTACTATTATGGTATAACCGTTATGGCAAGGATTCTTTCTGAAGAACATATCAAAGACGACAATATTTTTATCAATTCCGGTTTTAAAATATCCGTTCAGCATGGTCAGTTGATAAAGATCTGTCATCAGGGTTAAATTTCTCATTTCTATACCTTCCTTTGGTTAGTATTTATATGATAAAAGATTTTATTTAATGATTAAAATTATTATATCAAACAAAGCTATTATATCAAATAAAATTGTTATGTCAAAATCACGTCAATAAAAAGGCCGCCGGCATACGCAATTTACCTGACAAGTTTAAACATCTATACAGAAGGGGCATATATCTGATATCATATATTTTGAACAGCATATAGTGAAGATTATTTATATTATTTTGTATTATGGGATTGATTAGCATAGCTGTTTGCGGTTATCAGGCGTATATGGAAAAGTAGGCACAAGGGATTTTTGTTATACAGGGATTCTTCACTGTATTGTGTATAAACGGTTCCTGGAAGGGGGATTAAGATGAAGAAAAATGCATTAAATATTTTGATTGTAGTGCTGATAATATTTCAAATAATATCAATTTTAAAAATCAACAATTTACAAAGAGAGATACAAAATATAAATACGGGGATGAACAATTTAAGAAGCAACATAAGGAATGACATAAATAATATTAGCTCTAATATTGAGGAGACCCTGAAAAAGGAAGCTGGTCTTATTACGGATGCCGGTGCCGAGATTGGTGTGCCCGATATGGACAAACTTACGGTACCCATTAAATTTACACTTACGCCAAAGGAAATCAGTGAACAAACTGCTGTCAGTCTTGATTTCCAGGGAGAATTATTCCCTATGGAGAAAACCGGTATAACTTTTTCCGTAACTGTTTCGCGGGATGTTTTTGGTGATGCGATGCCTAAAATTGTGATTGAAGAAGGCGGTATCAAAAAAATCACTGAAGATACGCGAATCTACGTAGGGGATATTAAGGAGAGACTTTTTCCACGACTGTATCCAAGGATTTCAGGAAGAGCAAATTATAGCAAAGGTATCTATAATAGAGAGGGAACGCTCAATATACATTTCAAAGAGTTAGGCTCAGACATAAAATATACTGAAATGCGATTGGTAATCAAGGTAGACGATAAATTGATATCCGACACGGTTATTTCTGATGAAGTATTCAATTCCGGTTATGAGATAGACGAAAAAATACCCATGGATGATGGGCAAACCTGTATAATGACGCTTATCGCCACCGACAGTGTCGGCCTTAAGCATCATTATACCTTGGATCATTGGGTTGCAGGTGACGGTGCACAAAGGGAACCATGGTTTGATGATGAACTTATTTATTCCGCCGATGG
>CAZVFS010000166.1:0-1078 GCA_964626575.1 uncultured Alkaliphilus sp.
GCCTTTAACCCGCCGGTAGTCAATCTGCCCTTCAATAAAGATTTCATATGCCCTTTAAAGCCCAGTGTGCCTCTGTTGCCCGCCAAATCGTCAATCAATCCCACAGTTGCAACAGTCATAATGCCCACCAAAAAAACCGACAATAACTGTTGTGCATCGGGATTATCTCTAAAAAAATAATTAAGCACAATAGCATTTATAATAACCACCGGGATAAAAGTAATACCCATGCCGACCGGAATTATATGATCCTTATAGTTCTTTCCTGTTATGTTTGACGATAATAACATATTTTTTATAGGGGGAATCATTATCATTGTGACTAATAAATTTACGATAAATATAATAATATCCAAAAAATCACCCTCTTTTTAACTTTGTAGAAAGGGTCTTAGATATCAGTACCGTAAGTATCTGCCAAAACTGTTTCCCGCGATGGACAAACCCCGACAGATCCCTCCCGGTTTCATTATGATACATATTTACGTCCACTTCCATGACATTATATCCTCTGTTCAATATGTCTATTATCATTCCCAACTCTACACCATAACCCCTGTAGTTACTGTTTACCTGTTCCAAAACCTCTCTTTTAAAAGCTCTTTGCCCTGAAAGTGCCGTATCTATCCTCTTGCCGGTATTTATAAAAACACCCTTTTTAGCAAGCCCCTTCACAAAACCGAACCCGCCTTTGCGCTTAGCCGGTGGAAATTTGGCTATTGTCACATCCGCTTTATCCTCTAATATAGGGACAAGCAATTTTTCAATATCCTTTGCACTTTCTTCCAAATCTGCGTCTACAAAAACAATGACATCCGAGTTTTGCAGGGCCAGTTGTAAGCCCTTATGTAATGCTTCACCTTTGCCCCTGTTCGGAAATTGATTTATTATTTTTATTCCATTTATATTGCAAACCCTGTCATATGTTTCATCCGTAGACCCGTCATTAATTACACAAATATGTTGTATACATTCAATACTTTTTAAGGCCGAAATCGTATTCTTAATCCGGTCCTGCTCATTATATGCAGGTACAATTGCCGTGACCACCTTGCCCAAGTCCTTCACTCCTCACCCG
>CAZVFS010000166.1:1178-3156 GCA_964626575.1 uncultured Alkaliphilus sp.
CCTTCGAGCAAATATATCAATGAGATTTTACCCATTCTACTATCAATATTATCCACCGTCGAGATATTGAGGTCCTTGAATGCAGGAATATGGGTTTGTTTGATACCCAATCTTTCTGCCCCTATTACTCTGAATTGTTGTTCCTGTAGATTTTTTACCAGGTTCACATTCAGTTGTTCGGCCCCATGTTCCGGATTCCCTGCGTTGCCCCCCGTAACGAGAACACAGTCTATATCCGAATCTCCTAATTCATTAAAATCATAATCGCATTGAATAAACCCACGCTCAATCAAAAGATCCAAAGTATAGTTTATGTCTCTAGATACAAAAGAATCGATTATTTCATTATTTATACAATCGACGAGATCATCACTTTTCTCCAGGGATGCTCCCGTTAAATCATTAATTTCCTGTAACTGTTCCTCTGTTACACTATATATCTCATCCATATATTTCACATGTATGGGTACGGACGCGCCCGACAATTTCAATGTTTCTTTGATATCGTCATAAAAATAGTGGTCTGTGGTTTCCACAATAGCAACGTTTAATTCCGCTAATTTATTATAAACTACCTCATAAAACATATTCCCGACAAATATACTCAGTTTTTCTTTTTCAATGTTCAGATTTTGAATATCCTGTTCCAGATTTTCTTTATCTCTTTTAAAATCTATAAACCGATTCTCTAAACTGTCGACCAAAATTTGATGCTGTTTTAAATATAATTCCTGCCCATTCATATTAAAGCCTATAAATATACCTATTCCAAGCGAAATAAATATAGCAGCAATAGAAATAGTATAATATTTAATGTTTATACCCACAAAATCCCCCCTATAGTCCAAATTGCATTTTTAATCTGATGCTCAAGAGTCTGAGTAAATTTTGAATTGACGGCGATATAAGTGCAACAACCAATATTGGAATAAAAGCCGCTATAATGAACCAAACAATATATTTAAATTTAATATTACTTTTATATAATTTATTGACACCGCGAGCGTCTACCAATTTTGAGCCTACCTTCATTCTAACCAGAAATGTACTCGCCATACCCTTTCTTCCCTTTTCTAAAAAGTCAATCATATTTGAATGTGTTCCCACAGCCACAATAAGGTCTGCACCCTTATCATAAGCGAGTAACATAGCTATATCTTCACTGGTACCCGGAGCCGGAAATACCTTTGCATCCAATCCCAAATCATCGATCCTTTTCATGCCCGGGGCATTTCCGTCTAAATAGGCATGTACAATAATTTCTTTGCATTTTTTCAGACACTCATCACTGACACTGTCCATATCACCAATTATTATATGCGGAGTCAAACCAAATTCAAGCAGTGCATCCGCCCCACCGTCTACACCTATTAAAACAGGACCTACTTCATTTATGTATGACGATATAGCACTTAAGTCCTCCCTATAATTCTGTCCCCTTACAACTACTAAAACATGTTTTCCCTTGATTTCGGTATTGATTTCAGGTATTTCTAAATTGCCTAAAATAAAATCCTTTTCTTTGTTTGCATATACCAATGTATTTTTGATGAATTTTTCCAGTTCTGTTTCTATATTTCTCTCGGCCAGTGCCATCAAAGTATCGACTTCATCTTTAGACAGGGTTTCAACCTCAGCAATTACCCTGTCCCCGGCAAAAATCTGCTTGCCTGCAATTTCAATCATGTCTCCTTCACTTAAGTTGTTAAATATATCACCTTTAATCACGTCAAAAATTGGGATGCCTGCCCCGGACAATATTTTAGGCCCTAAATTGGGATATTTCCCGGTAATAGACCTGCCACAATTAACAACAGCGGCAATCTTCTTTTCTACAAGCGAGTTCGCAGCAATCTCATCCAAATCATCATGGTCTATTACGGCAATGTCTCCTGAGTCCAACCTATTTACCAAAACCTTTGTTTTTTTATCTATTTTTATTGGAGCCTTGATATGCATAAATTTCCCTCCAACAGTT
>CAZVFS010000167.1:0-3120 GCA_964626575.1 uncultured Alkaliphilus sp.
TGGCGAATACTCGATCATTTACAGAATACGTGGCAAAGACTTTTGACAATCAATTCTGGGCAGCAGCCGAGGCGTATCTTGACGAAAATATAGAGTCATTAGATATAGAATTGTACAGGATTCGTATGGCTGGAGAGCCAGAGATTTCAGAGGTTAAGGTCGAACATGTATGGGTTGATGATTTGCCAGAAATGAGAATTCAGTTTGATGTGGCCTTATCAGTTGTATTTGAAATACCAGAGACTCACCGTCATTATGATGATTCGGAAGAAAAAACAATATGGCTAATGGTTCGTTGCTCAGGTGATATAGGATGCAATCTAGAAGATTTTGAAATTTTTGAGGTGTCTTCATATACAGGGAAAAATCGTGTTAAAAATCCATTAGATGATTCCCTTGTTCCATATATTTCATATGATAGGTTGGATGAAGTAGCTACATCATTTCTTAAGGAATTTTATCCAGAAGCCCTTAAAATCACTCAATATGGACAAGACCCTATCTGGGTTGACCCTAATATTCTTACAAAAAGATTAGGATTGACAATAAAAAATCAGCGAATAAAAGAAGATTCATCAGTATTTGGTCAGATTTACTTTGTAGATACTGAGGCTGAAATGTATGATTCAAATAGCCAAAGCAATGTAACCATAGAAATTGAAGGAAAAACTATAGTAGTGGACCCTTATATGTATTTGCTTAGAAGTTTAGGATCTGTTAATAATACAATAATACATGAGTGTGTTCATTGGGTTAAACATAGAAAAGTATTTGAACTGGAAAGATTATATAATGTATCAGCCTCCCATATAAGTTGTGAGGTAAAAGGTGGAGCAATTTCAACACTATCTAAGAAATCTACAGAATGGATGGAAAAGCAAGCTAATCAATTGACACCACGGATACAAATGCCAGCAGAACCCTTTAGAATAAAGGCCAATCAACACATAGTACAATTTATGCGTGAATCAAATGCTAGGCATACAGTAGATGTTATGGAGCAAGTTATTACAGCACTAGAGACTAGTTTTGCAGTTTCTAAGCAGTCGGCTAAGATTAGGCTTGTATGCACTGGGGACGGTTCCTGGTGCATTTTGTGCGATAGGAACCTTTTTTCCGGCGCATCGGAAAAAATCAAATGAGGGTGGCAAATAAAGCGTCTCCGTGCTATTATTAGACCGGATAATAAATCATAGTTAAGTTTAAATGTTCCTCTGCTCACATTATTTAGGGAACCGGGAGGTCTTTATGTGAAAAAAACAATGAATTATAATGAATTTATGAAAACAGTCGACAAAAAATTATCTGCTATGTCCGAAAAAGAAAAAACTAGGTGGATACGCAATATAGCCCGGATCACAAAGGAGCACAAGCGTATTGAGTTTTTAGGTTCATTAAATGAAAAATGGGAGTTTCCCCAGGTTATTTATGAAAAAGATAAGATAGAAAAGTGGTGCGAGGAAGTAGAAGATGGGGAAATTTATTTTGAATGTAGTGGTTATGAGGTATATGGGGAAGACTACTGGGACAATGATTATGAGTATGATTATTATGATATTTTTGAAATAAACGAAAGTCTTTCCAAGGCATATGATATGGCAAAAAGTTTATTATTTCAGAAAGAATATAACGAAGCCCTATTACTGTACAATCGTCTTCTAGGTTTGCAATTTCTTGTAATAGACAGGGATACAGGGGAATATAACGAAATGGAATTAGAAGATGTAATAGGTGAAGGTTTAATAATTTTAAATTCTAAGGAAATTGTTTTGAATTTAATGTATGCAATATATCAGACTGCTGATGGAAAGGACAGGGCAGCCGAATTATATGGATACCTTACATGGGATATGTGTAAGGATATAAAAATAGAAGAAATATTTATTACAGGGCCGGAGGAACCTAAGGGTATAGATTCTTTTATGAAGGAATGGATTTCTTTTCTTAAAGACACAGATGGAGATAGGGCGGGAGAATTGTTATTGGAAGCTTGTTTATATCAGGGCGGTATTGGTCTTTTATGCGAAATAGCTAGGGAAAAGTCATCAAAACATCCTATCTTATATAAATATGCTTGTGAGTATCTATTAAATGAGGATAAAATTCCAGAGTGCGAAAAATTAGGACTGGAAGCTATCGGAATATTGTCTAAAAATCTAATTGTTCGGGGAGAAATTGCAGATTTAACCGCAAAGGCTGCCGCGCAGTTAAAAAAAATTGATATAGTTAACAGATGTTATGAGGCTGCATTTTATTCCGAATCAACATTAAATAACTATTTGCGGTTATTTGAACTGCCCGATTATGTAAATATAACAAAAGAAGCAGCAGAACATACAAAAACGCTTCCGGAAGATTCTATGCGGGGATTTCGCAATAAAGACAAACAAATGATGGCAAATACTCTTACGAAAGATCATAAAGATGTCATTAGTTTTTTTAATGGGGAATTTGACTATATTTATAACAACTGTATAAAGGATAAATCTACATTAGGATGGAGTAGTGGATTTAAAGGAATCGCAGTACCACTTTTTATTTTATTGTTAAACAAGGATGATAAAATTACAATAGCCGGAAAAAGGATTATAAATGAAATAATATATAGGTTAGGATTTGCAGAAAATGATGCAGAAAGTTTTTTGGATAAATTTTTAAACTGGAAAAGAAAGATAAATCTAACAAGGGAACAATATGAAAAATACATCCTATGGTTAAAGGAAGAGGTAGATAAAAGAACAGAAGCGGTAGTGGGGGGAGGCTATCGTAAAAGCTATTATAAGGCCGCTATACTTATAGCTGCCTTAGGAGAAACATTAGAGTCTGATGGAATGACAAATGGAAGGGCGGTTACGATAGAGTATTATAAAAAGGCACATTCTAGAAAGAGGGCATTTAAAGGAGAATTTGAATTGTTAAATGATTAATTGAATAAGCGTCCCCATGCTACCCATGCCACTAAACAAGGAAAGCCAGCTGAAGAATTGGTTTTTTTTCGTCTCAAGAAGGTATACTATTTTATATATATGGTTAAGATGAAATAGCATTGCAATATATGCTTCGATTATTTTATATTGTCTGATATAATGAAACAGGCAGGATTATTTCAAGATTGTTATT
>CAZVFS010000168.1:0-3111 GCA_964626575.1 uncultured Alkaliphilus sp.
TTGCCTTTATGAGCGCGAGGAACCTTTCTTCGTTTTGCTTTGCCGTACAAGTACACTTATTCAAGGTCTTCAAGTCCATATGTATTCCCCCTACCCTTAAAATCCATAATTATAGAATCTACACCGCTACCCTTCGCTACCCTTAAATTAAACCTCACTTCCCAAACATCCGCAATATTACCAATATTGTACCAAACATCTCCAATATGCACAATATAAAACCCCCCTATTTATATAGGGGGGTTTTAATCTGGCAGGGGGGCGTTTTGTTTGTCGTGACACCTTTATAAATTAACTATCGTACCTAAAAATACAGGAAGTCTATTTTCCCCGTCATAAATCATATATAGAAATGGCCTGTCGAAATGCACTTCCTTAGGTTCACTTATATCTATTGACGTCGTATCCATCATAACAGCTGTTACCGCCGCGGCCTTTGTTCCGGCTTCGCTTAGTTCTATGCGGGTTTTGTGCAATACATCACTTATATAAATATTCACACCTTTGCCTTGTAAATCGTACATATTACCAAAATCAGCTTTCCCCCCATCGAACTCGTCTTCTAGGCCCAGTAGCATCAGGGGATCTTTGAGACTTGTTGAATAATCATATTCAAATTTGGGTATTTTGACATTTGTTTTGACTTTCTGTTCACTGTCAATCATTTTCTCTAGTTTGTCCTGTGTTAAAGACTGAACAAAATCATATAAGCTCATATTTTGGTCCTTCGGCATCAAACCTACAAAGTGATACCTCCCGCCTTGATAGGATTTCATTGCTCCTATGGCATCGTCCGTTTCAATAAAACTATTTTCCTTACTATTTAAATATTGCACCTCTTCTGTCTTATCTTGCCCGTTGAATTTGCCCTTGCTTACCTGATACTCCTCATATTGTCTTGCCCATTTGTAATCAAATAGAATACTGTTTATTAAAATCATCTGGGTGTCCGGGTTTAAATGATCAGGTTGTATGATCTTTTCTATCATTCTGTCTGTCCTGTCTGCTACCCAATTGTTTATTTGAGCACTGGCGGATTCCCTTTCAAGAAAATTCATTCCCATTATATCTGCTTGATATACACTTCTGATTGTATCTAAAAAGGTACCCTTTACCTTCAACCCGGAATTTTTATTATACCAGATAGAGTTGGCTATATTTAATTTTTCACCTTCTTTATCTGATTTCATGTTCCCCATAAGGTTTTTTAATTCATTGTTCAGAACATCTCTGTTGACCCCGAAAAAATTGTTGAAGTTTGTTTCCGAATTCCCGGAAGCACCGTTTCCGGTCATAGCCAGGGCTGTGATTATGGAAACTGGGGATATCAAGGTGTTTTCTGATTTTATGTCTTCTAGTTTCAGTAAATTTAATGATGTATTTATTAACGACGCTTCCCCATTATTTATTTTGGCCCCATTGTTATTAATTGTACCCGGATTATCTTCTACCGGCACACATCCTGCCAGCATTAACACACAAAGCAGTAAAGCCATCCTTTTCATTTGAAATCAACTCCCTCGTATTATATTCACCTCTTATAGGTGGCAGTTCCCTATTATATATCTTTAGACGGTTAGGGGTAAGGTTTGTTCCATTAGTTTTTATGGTATAATGTTTTGGGAAACAAAATAGTGTGCCCGAGGTAGAACAGGGATGGCAGACTGTGGCAATGCAACAGGAACCGTCCCCAGTGCATCCCCAGTGCATCCATCCTCGGTGCGCCATGAAAGGTAAATGTAATTATGGTAGAAAATATACAAATAGATAAAACAGATCGGCTAAATTTTTATAACACATTATTAAAACTTGCAATACCGATTATTATACAAAATCTGATAGCATCCTCCATAAATATGATAGACACCATTATGATAGGCAAAATAGGAGAAATGGAAATTGCGGCCGTGGGAATCGCAAACCAATATTTCTTTTTGTTTAATCTTTTGATAATCGGTATAACAAGCGGTGCCGGGGTATTCATATCCCAATACTGGGGACAAAAAAACGAGGAATATATACAAAAGACCTTAGGACTCAGTCTTATTTCCAGTATAGTTTCCTCAGTCCTTTTTACAATAGTCGCACTCCTAATGCCAAGAGCAATAATAAGACTATTTAACAAAGATCCCTATGTAATAGGGCTAGGTGTGCAATATTTAAAGATAATCTGTATAAGCTATATTTTTACCGCCGTTTCCTTCGTCTATGGGGTATCGTCCCGTTGTATCGAGGATGCCATTCCACCTATGCTGGTCAGTGTCATAGCATTGATAACAAACGCAACATTGAACTATATTTTTATATTCGGCCACTTGGGTTTCCCCGCAATGGGTGTAAGGGGAGCGGCTATTGCTACTTTAATAGCCAGGGTCGTTGAAGCTGTCACCTTGGTATTTTATATATATATCAAAAAAGGTGTCCTGGCCGCCAAATGGAAGCAGATGATCGACATCAACAAGGATTTTATACAAAGGGCCGCGAGAACCATTATTCCTGTTGTTACAAACGATATATTTTGGGCACTGGCTATGATAATTTATGCTATCGCTTATGGTAATTTGGGTACCCAGGCCATGGCTGCAGTCCAGATTACAACCACGGTTCAAAACGTGTTCATGGTGTTCACTTTTGGTATAGCCCACAGTGCGGCCGTGATGATAGGCAACCAGGTTGGTGCCGGCAACATGGAAGAGGGGCAAATTTACAGCAGACGATTTCTAAAACTTTCCGTGATTATAGGAATTTTAACGGGGATTATACTCGCCCTCGGTACACCTACTATACTTTCCTTTTTTAATATTTCGGAAGAGGTGTATATAAGTGCATTGAGAATATTATATATTCTTTCCGCAACAACATTTTTAAAATTTACAAGTGCGGTTATTATCGTAGGAATTTTAAGGGGCGGCGGTGATACCGGTCATGCCCTCAAGATAGAAACCTTGACCATGTGGGGCGTAGGAGTCCCCCTAGTGTTCCTGGGCTCCTTCATATTGGGGCTACCTGTGGAAATGGTGGTTTTGATGGTCACCCTGGAGGAGATAACTAAGGTGACACTTTCCGTAAAGAGATTGAAATCGGACAGTTGGATACGACAGGTTACTAATT
>CAZVFS010000169.1:0-3088 GCA_964626575.1 uncultured Alkaliphilus sp.
GTGGTCCCAAAAATTAAGAGCAAACAAACCCCGGAAACTACAGGCGGAAGCGCTAATGGCAGATCGAGAAGTATGTTGATTAACTGCTTAGCCCGTATATCCACTCTGGCCAACACATAGGCCACAGGTATAGCGATCAAAATACAAAAAATAGTAGAAATAACTGATGTATAAATACTTAATTTAATGGAAAATTGAATTTCTTTTGTCAATAAAGCTTCTTTGGTGCTGGGCAAACCTTTTAAGACTACGGCCATTATAGTTACGAAAATACAAAATGCAATTATATAAGTAAAGCCGGCTGTAAATAAATCAAATTTGCTTTGCCGCCGTCTGGTTTTTTTCATTATTTGTCCTCTGCAGATGGTCTGAATCCCCATTTTTCCCATATTTCAATTCCCTCCTTAGAAGCAACAAAATCTAAGAATTGGGTTGCCTCCTCAGGGTTTTTCGAACATTTGAGTGTTACAATGGGTACCTTTTTAATGTACTTATCAAGATCGGAGGTTTCCACTATTTCTATTTTTTCATTACCTACCAGGTTATCCTCCCAAATTATAGATGCGTCTGCTTGTTTCATAGCCAAATAAGCAAACATCTCGTTGACGGTCGCCGCCCTGGCAACAATATTCGGTTCTACCTCCTCGAAAATACCCTTCTCCTTCAATACCTTATCGGATAACTTGCCTATTGGATTTGCCTCCGGATCGCCCAAAACAATTTTTATTCCGGGTTTTTTGAGATCGTCAAGAGACTTAACATTAGCCGGATTGCCCTGCGGCACAGCAAGAATAGGAATATGATAAACTACCGGTTTTTCCGCTCCAACCTTGTCCTTTTCCCGCAACGGTTTAAGTTCCTCAACGTCGCCCGGTAAAAGGACATCTCCCTTATCAATCGTTAGAATTTGGCCAATCAGTTGAGCCGTACCGCCATAGGTAAATTGTACCTCAATTCCGGTTCTGTCCTCAAACATCTTACCCAGTTCTTCGATAGGTTTACGTAGCCCCGCTCCGGAATAAGCAATAATACTTTTAACTTCATCCCCTGTTGTTGAACCCGATGCGGGTAAACCTGATTCGGATGCCGGTTTTTTCCCACATCCTATCATTGATAGAATACCTATAAGTAAAACTAAAGATAAAATAATGCTCAGAAATTTTTTCATGGTAATATTTTTCCTCCCTTTAAATTTTTATAATCTTATAGCAAAATAGCGGGTTGTCCTCCTTTCAAAAAATAATAAAAGCAACCTGGTGAGAAGTACCAAGTTGCTAGATTGCAAACCTGTATCGCCGATTTTAAACAGATAGCGGTTTTCTCCTTCTCACGATGGAAGGCTATATCGTTTCCAATATAACCCTAACGACCAACCCCCATAGAATAGTTTCCTTAGGAAAATTGGTTCGGAGCTATATAAAAATGTAGTAAGATTTGCACACAATTGTTATCAGGGTTTGTTTATTACACTACATACTACACCTTCTATCCCGTTTTTTCGGCATATTTTTAAACTTTATTTAATTATATATCATTTAAGTCATATGTCAATAACTTTTGACAGGTGAACTTTTGACAGGTAAAGTAAGAAGAGCTATCAGATTGTGTGAAAACTATCACTTAATTGTCACTTTGAGCGAAGCGAAGAGTCCTAAACATTCTAAAATATAGATCATTCGCTGCGTTCAGGATGACAAAAAAGTAGGAAAAAACTTCTCTACATAGTCTGACGATTCTCCTTGCGATTATCTGATAAGATTTTTCTGAAATTATGCCATAAAAAAGCTATAAGACTGTTTCTATTTTAGCCTTATAGCTTAACTATTTTATTTTGTTATGAAGCAATAGGGACGGTTCTTTTTGAAGCAATGAAGCATGGGAATGGTTATTTTTGCTTCAATCTGTCCCCAAGTAGTGGTGCGGTTCGATTACACTATTTTAACTCTTCTGCCATAAAATCCGATTCCACAAAAAATGCCTGCCTCTGATCCCCATTTTCTATATCTTCAAATCCCAACTGATAAACCATCGGGTTGGTATCGGATCTTACAGTCAGCAGTTTACTGTTTGTATCATAGGCGCAAAGATACCTGGTATAGGTAGTATGATTATACTTCTTGTTCCTGACAAACCCGTTTGGCATAGCCATCGCAGCCATTATGTTATAGGAATGTGAAAGGGCTTCCCTGGCGTTATTGGATCTGACATTCATTCTGGTTAAATAAAAAGCCTTAACAAACCTGGAAAAAGGGTCGTATCCCCCGGGTAGATCCTTGGACGAATTAAAACCATCAAGATTATCCAGATCCAAAAGCTTGTTTAATCTTCTGACATGGGACCCGAAACCCGGTGAGTTAGTCATTACATCATATGGATTTTCATAACATATCAGTTCTCCATTTTTAGGTTCAATAATGATGCACCTTTTAGTAGAATCGGCAAACATAAAATGGAAACGTGGTGATATTATATTCTCCCCCCTGTAATCCCTAGTCGAAATGTGGATATTTGGTAAATCTTCAACCAGCTCCTCCACTGTTTTATAGTTTGCAAGTGCATAAGTGAAATAATATAAACTGGAAATATTAATCTTCTCAGGCCTTACCTCATTCACATAAATATTAAATTCCCTGAAAGTATTGGTGACCCCTATTAATCCATGTTCATTAACACCGTCTTTCAACGGATCTAAATTTTCAAAACACATCCCCAATGTCCTATATTTTGAATACAGCGGGTTACCCATCAAATCATCACAAAAATTATAGTTCTTTGGTAGATAAATTGCATTATAATTTAGGGGAACTTCATAATCCATTGTCCTCCCCATCACACAACCATCATCATAATTTATTTTTATGCCTGTACACATATTGTCTCCTTTCATTGGCCTTTCAGTAGGACTATTTATATTAATTTTTTAGTCTCAACAAGACTTGCGTGAGAATTCCCCCACCTCCGGATCACCCTATTCATGAAATGAAAATGTAGGCGGTGGGAGCATGTCACAACCCGATTGGCTGAACAATTCCCTTCTTCCCTATTATATCATTAATTTTATAATATTTATAGTAGGTGACAAGGGGAA
>CAZVFS010000170.1:0-3073 GCA_964626575.1 uncultured Alkaliphilus sp.
TTAGACTATTGCGCAGGATATGTACCCAGTATTTTTAAAAAAACTGTCGTATTTTCAATTTCACATAATGCTTCATTTACGGCATTGTCCCTAGGCGTTCCTATAAAATCGATATAAAAAATATATTTACCGATTTTACTTTTAGCCGGCCTGGATTCAATCCTCGTCAGATTTATGTTCCTATCGGCAAATTCCTTTAACACCCTATGTAAAGCCCCCGGTTTATCATCCGGAAAAGTAAATGCAATAGATGTTTTACAATGACAGCATTCCAAAGATGGTTCCTTACTTATAATAACAAATCTGGTTTGATTCAAAATATTATCCTGGATATCACGTTCTAATATATTCAAATTATAAATCAGAGCAGCTTCCTTGTTTGCAATAGCAGCAAAGTTTTTGCCCTTTCTTTTAGCCTTGGCACATGCTAAAGAGGTGCTTTCACACGAAATCAGCAGAGCCTCCGGAAAATACTCCCTAAAATATTCCCTGCATTGCTCAATTGCCTGTGGATGGGAATATATACAATCGATTTCTTTAATATTATCGTTTAAACTGACAAGATTATGACAGACAGGCAGCACTAATTCCCCTACAATTTCGGCTTCCTCAGTTTTTAAAAGTCCGTCCATCACAAAAGTTACCGCACCTTCTGTGGAATTTTCAATCGGCAGTATCCCTTTGTCAATATCCCCTCTTTCCACCGCTTGTATTATTTCATAAAAACTTGCCATGGGAACGAGCTCGGCTGCAGGAGCATAAGCCTTGGCAGCTTCGTGACTGTGAGACCCTTGTGGCCCCAAATATCCCAATTCCATATGTTACCACACCCTTGTTTTTAAATTATTATATTACTGTTAAATTATGAAATCCATTTTGTTTGAGAATTTCCAAAACCAAGCCCCTGTCTTTTTCGCTCTCAAAAGCTAACCGAAGCGCTCCACCTTCATTTTGTCTTGAATGAAGTATTTCTATCTGTTTAATATTGATATTGTTAGAACTGATTAACTGTGTGAGCGCCGCAATAGTGCCCGGCTTGTCTTCAATAGATACCGTAACCTCAAAAAGCGGAGACATATAATCCCGTCCGTAATGAGGAATGCTGTCCCGGATTGATTTTGCATTTTCAAGGGACTGAATAATACCATCATCTTCATTATGTTCTAAATAATATTTAAACTCATCCAGGAGTAACTGAAAAGATTCCATGCTCCTTATTATTTCCTTTTTATTGGCAAATAAAATATCCCTCCACATACCGGGATTTCCGGACGCGATCCTCGTCGTGTCCCTGAAGCCGCCACCTACAAATGGTAAATAAGATACGCCCTTATTTTTGTCAACAAAATTTATTAAGGTCATAGCAATTATATGAGGCAAATGGCTTATCCTGGAAACAATTAAATCATGTTCATCCGGGGAAAGATATACCGTGTACGCCCCCAGGCCTTTTACTATATGTTCCATAGTTTCTACGGCACCATCGGGCGTGTCTTTTTCAGGAGTCAAAAAGTAGTATGCATTTTCATATAAAAACGGGTCTGCCGCCTTAAACCCCTCCCTTTCGGATCCTGTCATGGGGTGCCCTCCTATAAAATGCACATATTTCGGCAACAATTTGTTGGCCACCTGAAGTGCCTGCACCTTTACACTTCCTAAATCCGTGACTATGCAGTTTGGGCATAAAAATGCATTTATTCCCCTTAATATATTCTCATATCTGCTTATAGGAACCGCTAACACTACAATCCCTGCATCGGTAACTGCTTCCTCCAAACTATCTGCCGCTGTATCTATTGCTTGTGCTTGTAATGCTCCTTCCAGACAGCTTGTAGATATATCATAACCTGTTATTTCTCCTTTAAAACCCCTATTTTTTAATGCCAGTGCAAAGGAGCCTCCCATCAAGCCAAGACCTATAATGCAAATTCGCTCAATATCTACCATTTGTTTCACTCCCGTTTCACCCTCTAATTTTCATAAAACTGTTTGCAACAATATACACAACTTTCTGAAAGCTGTCAAGATTCCGGTTTTCAAAAAACCGGACATATTTTTAAACTGTTCCGTTTTTTACTCCCTATGAAATTAGTAATCCCTAATTTTTTATGAATGGATAATAAAAAAACCGGTTTTCATGTGCGAAAGCCGGTCTTAATGTTTAAAATTTAACCGATATGTTTTCTTATTATAACTCTTTCTGCAGATTTTCCATAAAAATGATATCCTGAACCTGCCTCACACAGCACATCCAATAATTCCTCAGGTTTGGTAACAGCGATACCACCTAATGAGGTAACACCACGACGAAAAAAAGCATCGGGAAGCATGCTTGCAGTTGGCCCCACTAATATTATCTGGGCTCCCGGTTTAGCATTTTTCAACAAACCCTCTAAGGTATTGTTTATAAGCGTTGTACCGGTAATAACTAAAATATCTCCCTGTGCAATCCTTTCCGCTGATTCCTCAGGAGACGCCCAATAAGGCTTTTCATCGTCCTTTAGAGTTCGGGGATCTAATTCCAAAATGGTGAAAGGTTCACCTCGTTGTAGCAACATTCGGATATAAGGCACTAAAGCTCCAACAACTACTACATTGGCCCCATCCGGAATGTCAATCTCATCAACAGGATCGCTACCCAATTTGATTTCGTAATCACCGGGAGGTTTGAGCCTCCAACATGTAGAAGATAATGCGTTTAGAACAGCAATACTCAGAGCCCTTTTCATAGGGCTTTCAGCCTGTAGGCCTTCTAAAAAATACGCGACCGGTCTACCCCTAAGTTTTCCGGAGGTAGGCATTATCTTGGCTGAACTGGGACAACAAACCGCTTCAGGTATCTCTTTTATAGGAGTAAAGCAAATACCCCCATCTCCGTTACTCAATTTGACCCCGGTAAAAAAGACGCCGATAACTGCCCTTTCAACAGTAATGTCTTGGAAATTATCCCCAAGGACGTTCTGAATTTGTTCTATCGTCTCTTTAAGAATTTCCCCCCCACTGTCATTGTATACCGCCATTACTCAATCACCCCGATCTTATTTAATATATTCATATTTCACTAATATAATAT
>CAZVFS010000171.1:0-3022 GCA_964626575.1 uncultured Alkaliphilus sp.
GGGAAGCACCAATTTTAAAGATATAAATGAAACATCTATGGACGCAAAATCCGCTGCTTCCCTAATGTCATCCTGTGTAACGTACCTGATATTTGTCCTTTCCATAACAACTACCCTCGGGTCCTGCCTCAAATTCCAATCGAGTTGTCCATATCCTACATCAATAGAATACACTTTTCGGGCCCCGTTTTGAAGCATACAATCTGTAAACCCGCCTGTAGATGCTCCTATATCCAAACAAATTTTATTGTCCAGTGTTATATTAAATTTATCTATTGCCTTTTCTAATTTTAACCCGCCCCTACTGACGTAAGGAATTGGATTCCCTCTTACCGATATGGCGGCATCCATGCTTACATTTGTGCCGGGCTTGTCAACTTTTTGATTATCAACAAAAACAATTCCGGCCATTATGGACCTTTTTGCCTTTTCCCTGCTATCGAAAAAACCTTTCTGAACTAACAAGGTATCTATTCTTTCTTTTTTACTCATGATAACTCCTCTATTATTTTGTTGTCGCAATATTGAAAAAAACAGGAGAATTAAAATCACCCTTGATTTTTTCAATTATATTATCCCCGGTCAAACCTAAACTCTTATATAAAACATCGATGTCCCCATGCTCCACAAAATGATCCGGAAATGCAAACACTTTTACTTCCTTAAAAATTTTATAATCATTTAACAACGCCTGAATCCGGCTTCCAAAACCCCCAATTTTTACGTTATCTTCGATAACATATATTCTTTTATGTTTCTTGGCCGAATCAATAATGAGCCCCGTATCAATAGGCTTAATAAACCTGGGGTTGATTAAGGTAGTGTGAATGTTATCATTTTCCAACTCTTTACATATGTTTAATGCTATTTGACCGACAGTCCCCAAGGCAATTATCAGAGCATCACTTCCCGTTTCATAAATAATTTCTCCCTTACCGAGCTCTATAGGGTTAAACGATTCCTTATTTCTCGGTTTCACGGCTCCCCTGGGATAGCGAATTGCTATCGGGCCGTCATATGTCATAGCAAATTTAATCATTTCTTTCAATTCCATACCATCCCTCGGCGCCATAAAGACCAGGTTAGGAACACAGGACAAAAATGAAACATCAAAAACCCCATGATGCGTTTCCCCGTCTTTACCCACCAAACCTGCACGGTCTATCAAATAAGTGACAGGTAAATTTTGAATACATGTGTCATGTATTACCTGATCATATGCCCTCTGGAAAAATGTAGAATAAACTGCAAAGACCGGCTTATATCCCCCCGCTGCCATTCCGGCCGCAAATGTTGCCGCGTGTTGTTCGGCAATTCCAACATCAAAAAACCTGTCCGGATATTTGTCGGCAAAACTGTTCAAACCGGTACCTGATGGCATGGCAGCCGTAATTGCAACAATTTTTTCGTTTTGCTTTGCACATTCCACCAAGGTATTTCCCGCAATTTCGGAATACGTCAAGATAGCCCTGTCTAAAACAGGCTTGCCTGTTTTTACTTTAAAGGGATTAACCCCATGAAATTTACTCGGCGATTCTTCGGCAAAATTATATCCTTTGCCTTTCTGGGTCAATACATGTAATAAAACGGGACCCTTAATATTTTTAATACGATTGATCACCTTAAACAGGGCATCATAATTATGCCCGTCAATAGGTCCCACATAAGTCAAGCCCAGTTCCTCGAACAATATGCCGGGCACAAAAAAATACTTTATACTGTCCTTTGCTTTTTCCGCAGTTTTAAAAACGCTCTTACCTATAGCCGGAATATGGCTGATTAAATTTCGAACGTCGCCCTTGACTTTAAAATATATAGGCGCTGTTCTTATCCTGTTTAAGTAATTAGACAGTCCTCCAACATTTGGAGATATGGACATTTCGTTGTCGTTCAATACAATGATTATATTTTTTTGACTCTGTCCCGCATGATTTAAAGCTTCGAAGGCCATACCCCCGGTCATTGCTCCGTCGCCTATAACTGCTATAACATGATATTTTTCATTTTTCAAATCCCGTGCCGTAGCCAAGCCCATAGCAGCCGATATGGAAGTGCCGCTATGTCCCGTGCCGAAGGCATCGTGTTCGCTTTCACAACGCTTTGGAAAACCGCTGAGTCCCTTGTACTGCCTTAAGGATAAAAACTGTTTTTTCCTGCCGGTTAATATTTTGTGTACATACGATTGATGCCCCACATCCCAAACAATTTTATCCCTTGGGCTATCAAAGGCGGCATGCAGCGCCAGAGTCAATTCCACTACCCCCAGATTAGATGCCAAATGCCCCCCTGTTCTGGATACTGAATTTATTAAAAAATGCCTAATCTCTTCGGCTAATATTTTCATCTCTTTACTATTCAGTTCTTTCAGGTCTTCGACACAATTAACTTTAGTTAAGTATTGATACACCTGTAACATTCCCTTCCTATTTTTTTAGCCTTATAGAGGAAATAATTTCTATCCCTGTTTTTCTATATATAAAGTTCAAAAAACGTGCCGTATTAAAAACAATAACATGGGCACTATTTATAGCAATACTCTTTCCGATAGCCTTGCCGCCTACGGTAAACGCCGCAACCAAGCCGCTTAAAATTATAGTTAATAACGATCTGGACATAGAAAATGGCAACGTCTCCAAATTTATAATGATACTGGCCCCCGCTACCCCGCTCAAAATACCGCAAATGTCACCGATTACATCGTTACAAAAATTTGATACCGGCCCGGCGTTTTTCAAAAGCTTGATAGCATATTTTGCGCCCTCTACCTTATCCGCCGCCATAGCATGAAAAGGTTTTTCGGATGCAAATGTTACCGCTATACCCACAATGTCGGCCAATACGCCTATTGAAATAATAACTATTAATATTATAATTGCAAAAGAAACTTGTGCATTGTTTAAAACAACTTCGGAGGAAACACTTATTCCCACCGCTAAAACAAATGTCCAAATAGTGACCGTAACAACCCATTTAAAATTATATCTTTCCCATAAATTTGATAATTCAATACCGGATGTTTTGG
>CAZVFS010000172.1:0-3013 GCA_964626575.1 uncultured Alkaliphilus sp.
GGTCAGTGGGGACAGGTCCCTGCGACCATTCAACGTATAAAGGGGCGGTCCTTGACCGCCCGCTTGTGGCACAACATCAGACGGAATCTCGTCTTTGCCTTCTGTAAGAATTTATTGAGAGTACTATAACCAATGCGCCGGCAATTGCCATGGATACCATGAGTGTTTCGCTTCCGTATTCAGCAACTTCGTCAAATTGTTTTTCCATAATCGAAAGCATAGTATGGTATAGACCGGATCCCGGAACTAAGGGGATAATTCCAGGTATTATATAAACAGTAATAGGATTTTTATCTATAAATGCAAGGTATTCGCCGATCAAAGCTATGCTCAATGATGCCATAAAAGTAGAAAAGATGATAGAACTGAACAGATTTTTAGTAAGGATAAAAATAATCCAACCTAATCCACCGACAAAACCTGATTTAATTAAAGCGGATTTAGGAGTATTAAATATTATTGCAAAACCTACCGTTGATATATATGCATGAAAAAAATTTTTGATATATTCAATCATAATAACCATCCCCCCAGTAGGAAAAACCAAATTTTCAGGACAAAACCAACTCCAAGAGCAATTGATGTGGCAATAATTACAGCTTCCCCCGCTCTTGATAATCCCGATACAAGGTCACCTGTAATTAAATCCCGAAGTGCATTTGTAATAGCCACCCCGGGTACCAAAGGCATAATAGCGCCGGTGACCACCTTGTCTACATCTAAAACCGTATTTGTTAAAAGAACAATATGGGTAAATAAAATAGTCAACAGGCCGATCATCGTTCCCCCCACAACACTTGACAAAAAAGGTGGCAACTTCATATCACCCAAATAATGTAATATATAAGATACAATACTACTAATTACAAAAACCACCATAAATGTAATAAAATTGCTGCCAAGTAGTAAGGCAAAAAATCCCCCGGCCAATCCCCCTCCGGCTAGGGCCTTGATATGTTTCGAATAGGGCCTTAAACTATCAATTGTCTTCAAAGCCGATAGGGCCTCGTCTATCGGCATATTTCCTTCAACAAACTGTCTTGAAAAATTGTTTACTTCGGCCACCTTATTTAAATTAACTCCCCTGCATTTTATACGCTTAATATAGGACACAACTTCATCTTGTGATTCCCCTTCATTATCCATAGACATAAATATGCCTGTAGGGGTGACATAGGCCTCCGCATATTGCAACCCTTTAGATTTACACAATCTGGTTATTGTATCCTCAACCCTATATGTTTCGGCTCCATTTTTGAGCATTATTTCTCCCGCATATAAGGCTATTACCAATAATTTTTTCTTATCGACAGACACCGTATCAACAGACATCATATCCCTCCTTTAACAAATAGTTATGTGAAGCAACCGAGATGGTTCTTTTTGCTTCAATCCCTGTCGCTTCGATACGGCAAACAATACGTCCCCATACCATCTTTTGATTGATTAGGAATTACAGTTTCTCATCAATATACAAAGTACCGGGATTGATCCAATAGTTTATTTTATCTAATCTGGGGTCAAGGCTTATATCTACATTATTAAAGACAAGCATTGCTTTAATTTCAGAAGTTTCAAACTTCATGCTCATATCTTCTATCGGGGCTGAAGACCTGTTCATTTTCCCTAACGGATATTTTTCTGAAACCTTATCTATATATTTATTCATATCCATATATACTATTGTCTCATCATTTAATAATATATCTAAATAAGGTATTCCGTCCGGTTGATTTACTTTCCAATAGATTTTATAAATTCCTTTGTCTCCATTGATAACCACATAATCTTCTTTGCCGTAATTATCTTGTATATTAATTGCCCAACTATAGTCTCTAATATCAATAGCCCCCTGTGTTAAGTATAAAAATGTCCCGAGATACTCATCTACTACTCCATTATTATATTTTGGAAAAGTCTGTTCGAAGCCAAGATTTTTTTTGAATATATCGTTATTTCTAAAATCTTTATCGAGCCAAGCAGGCAATTTCACATCCTCTAAGTTTGTCAAATACAATACCGAATCTGTAATTGATTCCCGTACACCTTGTTCAGGCCCTTTTGTTGCAGGAATAATTTTATGATCTTTAAACATTCCTTCTTTTTCAAGAATACCCTCCAGTCGATTTACCTGTGCCGTAACAGGAAGGGAATTATATCCTACGTATGGGGTAACTGAAATTATAGCCAAAATACTTACAATAATAGCTATGATGTTGTGCGCTTTTTCTTTTTTTATCATTAAAAGAATTGCCGCCGATAGAGCTACTATCCATATCAATATAAAAGAATATTCTGTTGTTTTAAGACCGTATTTTTGCAACTGTATAGCAAGTGCCCAAGCTTCAACAGCCAAAATAAGTATAACTGCAATTGAATGTATTTTTTTATAAAACATTGCCAAACCCGTTTTATAGTGAGTAACCATAATATGCAACCATATTCCTCCCATTGCATATGAGGAAGCAATTGACGAAAGTTGGATAAAAGGAACTTGCATCCCTTCCATAATTGTTTTTCCTACCCATAATATTAACACAAGGGTTAAGGCCAACATAATTGGAACCATTATATATTCAAACAATACTTCTATAAATCGGGGTTGATTTTGTGATATTTCTCTTTGTTCATCAATCACGCCCTTTCTAAAATCAGGAAAATATCCTATAAAAATAGTGAACGCTAAAAAACCGCTTATTGTTCCTATATAACCGTAAATTTTGCTGCTCAAACCTTTGTAAAGGAGCGCTTGAATTGCCCCCGCTACTCCGGATGCCCCTCCCATTATTACAAGCCCATAAAGTAGGGCTATAAAAAATGATTTATGAATCATAAAAAATGCCTTTGAAAAGTCTGATTGCTCCTTCGGGTATCCTGCTAGAATATTAAATAAAATAAAACTCACAAATATTACCACACTTACTCTTGCAGCAGCTAATACAGAAACCCTTTGATAACGCATCGCCGAATATTCGGGATATACTCCGCTGAAAAAATAAAGAAGAATAATTGT
>CAZVFS010000173.1:0-3000 GCA_964626575.1 uncultured Alkaliphilus sp.
AATCGACACCTATTTCAAGCATTTTTTGGGCGGCTTCCTCCGTATCTTTTGGAGTGGTATCACCTTCTATTTTTTCTAAAACTATTGGTTCAAACCCTACTGCTATAGCCTCCTCTTCCCCCATACTTCCCGGATAGGTATAAATTTGTATTTTATCTTTAAGAGGAAGAAGTTCCTTTAGTGCCTTTATAGCCTTGCCCGGTGATTCCGGTTCCGCCCCCAAACTGAGTGCTTTTGCTAAAACTTCCGGTCCGTCGGTACCCTTAAGGCCTACCCTTCCACCCATGCCTGCAATAGGATTAACTATGAATCCTAGCTTCATAAAAAAACCCCCTAATTTTTATTTGCTTATAATATTTTTATCCATTTAAAAAATAACAGTTTTCATTTTTAAATTATATGTAAACACTCAATTATAAAACCTTTACAAGGTGTATAGGTATTACAATACCAAATAAATATAATTTATAATGATATATATTATCTAATGGATAATTTGCCTCGATTGCTACTTTTACAATACTACCTAATTATTGTACCATAATGTAATATAATATAGGGATATTTTTTTGGTAATTTGAGAATAAGGAACATTTTTCTACAAATTTAGCAGAAAAAGGAGGTTCCCTTTTACTTTAAACCAAAAAAACAAACCGACCAGACATATTTCCCCATTTAATCCAAAGTCCTGACAAATTCATAAAAATCCTCATAATTCCCTCTGTGGTCTATAACCAAATCTTCAGTAACGGTACCTATAATATAGTCCTCTACAAGATATGTTTTCATCCCAAGATGTTTGGCTATCATATCCTCTCCAACGTCATTTCCCACCATCATGCAATGTTGGGGCTGTTTTTTTATAATATCCAAAACCTCCTCATAGAACTCCAATCGCGGTTTGCAATAATGCATTTTTTCTAAACACGAAATAAAGATAAAATCCTCCTTGTTCAGCCCCGCCCATTCTATACGGTGCAGGATAGCCCTCTCGGGGAAAAGCGGATTTGTCGCTACTACCAAATTGTAGCCCTTTTCCTTAAGCAATGCCACAGAGTCTATCATATGTTTACTCCTGGTGGATATTTCTCTAATATTATTAAAATCCTTTTCATAAAAATCATTGAAAATAGGGTTTAATACTTCGGCTTTATGATTTATCCTTTCATAAAAATCCTCAAAAAACGCCTCTTCATTGGTTTTATCGGAATCTATGTTGCCGATCATGTACATGGTTGAATCCCAAATATTTTTGGTAATTTCCTCCGGCGTAAAATAATCCCTCAGTTTAATTGATATCTCCATGAAATATTTTTTAGTAAACTCTTCAGTGTCTATCGGCAGCAGGGTGCCGTCCAAATCAAATAATATAGTTGTAATCATTTTGTTTCCCCTCATCTTTATACTTTAATCAGTTGTACTCAGTTTGCCACTTTGAATCCTTGCTATTATTATAGCAAAATAATTTGTTAATACCAATTATTGCATCTATCTTAAAAAAATACCCACAATTATAAATGTGAGTATTTTGATGTTTATCTGTTATTCACTTAAATATTCTATTAGTGACAAGAATGGTCTCCGTCTCCACATTCACCATGATGTTTATGTTCATGGCAAACAGATCCGGTAGATTCCAGGAACCCCTGCAAATATGCTTCCGCTGCCGCCCTGGCATCACCGCTTGCCCCGACAACAACTTCAATGCCTTTTGAATTAAAAATATCAATGGCTCCTCCGCCCATACCTCCTGAAATAATCACACCGACCCCCATATCATTCAGGAAATTCGGCAAAAATCCGCGCCTATGTCCGGGGTTTGGTACGGATTCACTCTTTATAATTTGATTATCCCTAGCCTCAAAAATATTGAAATTGGCACAAAACCCAAAATGCTCCGTTACCATCTCATTTTCGCTTGCCACTGCAATTTTAATCATTTTCTTCCCCTCCACTTTTTTTAATGTTCTAATAGCAAAACTGAATCAATTGCCATCAAGGGCCCTTTATTTATCATAAACAACAAATATTCCTAGGTCAACCGATAAATCAATTCTTTTAAATTTATATTACTATTTCGCTGCCGGTTGACAGATATTCAATGTTATCACCCATAATGGCTCTAAGCCTATCATAGGGCTGTATACCCGTACAATGACATGTATAATACTTCGCGTTTGTACCCAAAAGATATTTGCCTATTTTATCTATAATTTCAGGACTCTCATCACCGCCGGAACGGCCGGAAAGGTGAAATCCACCTATCACATAATCAGGCATGCGCCCTTTCAGGGTATGAAAATGCTCAATAATATTAATAATACCGTTATGGGCACAACCTGTTATTAAAAGCGCCTTTCCATCTTCTTCTATTACGAGATTTTGTTCGTGTATAAAAATATCATCCACCATTTGCCCATCCTTTTCAACAAACAAGCCTCTATTCGACGATGGTTGCGGTTCTTTTTGAGTAACATCCGAGTACATTTGAATTTCCCTGCCGATAAAGAAGCGGTCTGCTGTAAATATTATTTGCTCACACTGTTCCAAATCTTCCTCCAAGCCTATATATTCCAACTTATCGTTTGGACGTGAAGCATAAAATTTTCCAAATGCTTGCGGGTGTATAAATATATCGGCTGTGTTATTTTCCTGCAGAAATGTTTTTAACCCACCGCCGTGATCATAATGTCCGTGCGAAATTACAAGAAAATCGACATTAGCAATATCAATACCCAATTTTTTAGCACTTTCGAGAAATAACCCGCTTGCCCCAACATCAAATAAAATTTTATAATCCTTTGTTTCTATATATAAGCTAAGTCCGTGTTCGCTGCCAAATTCTTTCGATATGGATATATTTTCAGCCAATATCTTGACAATCATGCCCCCAACCCCTTTTCTTCAAAAAGTATCTGCATTGTTTTTTTATAAACTTCCCTAGCTGCTGTCCCTGATATGCAGTCTATGTCTACGATGGTCTGTTCGTTGTTGATAGCC
>CAZVFS010000174.1:0-2986 GCA_964626575.1 uncultured Alkaliphilus sp.
ACTTGAACTGGCTTTTACAACAAATAGTAAATTTGTCAATAAAGAAACAGTTGATCTGGATATACATATAGACAAGGCAAAAATCAAGAAGTATGGAAAAGAATTGGAACATAGTAAAAAGGTGTTTAACAAACTATTGAATGATGTCTTTACATACCTGGGCAAAACTAATGATGCTCATAATAAAATGGAGGAATATTATGCACCGAACATTTTTTATGAGGACTTAAATAAGGTCAGAGAAAATATATTAAAAGAGATACTTTCTATAATTGAAACCGGAAAAGCATAATAAGAAAGGGAGGTCTCCTTTTCTTATTTATATTTTATATAACATAGGAAAAAATGAGGATAAAATAAAATATAATTTTACTTTATCTAGTAAGAGATATATACTAGTTTAGTATGATTATTTTATTAGGAGAGATATGATGAAGAGAGAAACCAGATTTGAGGAATTAAACATCAGGAAGGAGATTTTAAAAAGTATTTTAGAGCTCGGTTATGAAATACCTACGCCTATTCAGGTACAGGCGATTCCCAGGCTTTATGCCGGTGAGGATATCATAGGACAGGCACAAACAGGCACCGGGAAAACAGCTGCTTTTGGTATTCCGATGTTGGAAAGGATTAACATAAGACAAAAGGCACCCCAAATATTAATTTTGACACCTACAAGGGAACTGTCAATGCAAGTTGCAGATGAAATAAGAAAGTTTTCTAGATACCTAACCGGTATAAAATCAATTGCAATATATGGGGGACAACCTATAGACAGACAAATTAAGGCCTTAAAACAAGGCGTTCAAATTGTTGTAGGAACACCGGGAAGAATATTAGATCACATAAGAAGGAGAACATTAAAATTAGATAAAGTCAGTGGAGTAGTGCTGGATGAAGCGGATCAAATGTTAGATATGGGATTTTTAGATGATATTGAAACAATACTTAAAGAAACCCCACAAACGAGACAAACAGTAATGTTTTCCGCTACAATGCCCGAGGAAATTGAAAAAATCGCAAAAAACTATATGGTAAATTCTCAAAAAATAAAGGTAGTTCATAAGGAATTAACTGTACCTGAAACTGCCCAATACTATTTTGAAGTTAAACCGTATGATAAATTAGATGCATTATGTAGAATATTAGATATGGAGGATGTTGGACTTGGGATTATATTTTGTAGAACAAAAAAAGGTGTAGACGAGTTAACGGAAAGCCTTCAAAGCAGAGGGTATCTTGTGGAAGGTATTCATGGAGATTTAAAGCAGAGTCAGAGGGACAGGGTAATGAAAAAGTTTAGAGATGGAGCCCTCGATCTACTAGTTGCAACGGATGTGGCTGCAAGGGGAATAGATATTGATGATATTGATGTAGTTATTAATTACGATATACCCGAAGATTTTGAATACTATGTACATCGGATTGGCCGTACCGGCAGAGCAGGAAAAGAAGGGCTCGCATATACATTAGTTACAGGAAGACAAATAAGGATATTAAAGGCTTTGGAAACTTATACAAAAGGAAAGATAAGAAGAAAGTCTATTCCAACTGTTAATGATATTGCAGAAAGGAAAAAGGAGACGATAGGAAAAGAAATTGCAGATAATATAGAAAAAGGCGGCCTTTCGGAATATATTCATTTAGTTGAAGAATTATCTGAGGAACACGGTTCTATTGATGTTGCTGCCGCACTATTAAAAATGGTAATGATCCAAAATGATATAGATGCATTTGAAACCGCACAAACTGTTACTGAAGAAAAAATTAGCGTTGATGGTAATATGGTTAGAATGTTTATTAATATTGGTAAAAAGCATGGAGCCAAACCTGGGGACATACTGGGTGCTATTAGTGGAGGAAGCAGGGTAAGCGGAGACCTTATAGGTGTAATAGATATGTATGATAAATTTACATTTGTCGAAGTGCCTGGGCAAATTGCTGACAAGGTAATAGATTCTATGAACAGAAATAGAATTAAAGGAAGAAAAATAAATATGGAGCCGGCTAATAAAAAATAATTTAACATCTTGTTGCGGTAGTAAATATTTATCCCATAACCAAAATTCACACTACTTCGAAAAACTTCTTTTGTTGACAGGAGCCTGATGTGACCAAATATCCTCACCATCACTGAATATAACAACAGTTTGTTGTAGATCTGTACGATAAATGAGGACTTCGGATTCCTCAAGGCGTGTTATGACTTCCTTATGGGGGTGATTATAGGGATTATTGCTACCGAGCGAAATAAGAGCAACTTCCGGACCGACACAATCTAAAAATTGTTGAGTTGTTGAGGTATTGCTTCCATGGTGGCCGATTTTTAGTACATTGGCACTTAAATTATTTTTACCGTATGTATCTATTAAATCCATTTCCGCTTCATGTTCCATATCACCGGTGAATAAAAATGATTTATTCTTATAATCCAGTTTGAAAACAATGCTCCATAGATTTAGGTTCTCTCCATAGTCTTTTATGGGGCCCAAGAAGTGGAGCTTAATATCCTTGTCGAACTCAACAATGTTATTCGGACGCGGGGGGCTGATGGCAAGTCCCTTAGATTCGATGGTAGTAAGTAATTTTTCAAAAGTCGCACTGGTATGGAGTTTTTGGGGCATCATAATTTCCTCTATCTTAAAATTATTGATAATTTCGGTTAAACCGCCTATATGATCAGTATGGGGATGTGTGCCTATAAGCAAATCAATTTTATTAATTCCATGTTTTAATAAATAGGATTTTACCTTTTTTCCTTGTGGGGTTTCCCCTGCATCGATTAAAATTGTTTTGTTATTGGGTGTGACTATTAAAATACTTTCTCCTTGCCCTACATCAATCATGTGTATTGATAAAACATCAGAGGTTCGATTACATCCGGTAAATATAAATACAGCTAAAAATAATATAATGATAAATACGGTAGCAAATTTAATGCCGGTTTTCATATGATTTTCCCCCAATACATAATGTTTGTGGTATA
>CAZVFS010000175.1:0-2948 GCA_964626575.1 uncultured Alkaliphilus sp.
TTAAATTGTAGAACGTTGCCAATTAACGTGGCTGACGTAATTGGGCTTGGGCGGCGGCTATCGTAATAGACCAATCACCGTTTTCCCGCATTATGAGACACTTTCCCTGCCATGATTTTATATTAGACCTGCATAATCCTGTGCCCCATAGAAGAATCGTAAAATGTCAACAGTTTTGGAGGCTTCATCGATTTTGTACACAAGCAGATAATTCTTAATTGTTACTTTGCGATAACCCTGCTTTTTCAATCACTTGTCTTGACACTTTGCATATATCAAGGGGTTGTTCCTTAACTAACCGCAACATTTATCCACTTCGTCAAGAAAATTACCCGCTGCACTTGGATTGGCCAATTGTACAACGATATATGATACAATTTTGTCTAAATCTTGATGTGCAGACTCTGAGATATTTAATTTATACATTGTATTTGTCTCTTATTCTTTTTAGTGAGGTCTTCCCGTCAAACGTTTTTCCTTCCTTTATTTGTTCCTCAGCAACAATGAGCTTGTTGTATACATCCAGATAAAAAACCATCTCCCTATTTGTGGGGATTTATGATAAAAAAGCCATTGGCGTTATCGACATTGATACCAGTGGCTTTTGTCTTGCAGTTTGGGACTCGCGTTTAGGATGGCGGTCCCGAATTAAAGATTTACATAGGGTTGATGAGGGTTAATGCACGAGGGTTTTCCTGGAATCTCCCCACTTGAGGGGTATATCCTTTTTTTGCGACACTCTGCGGCCAGTATTAATCTTAATAAAACCTGAACCATCCTTGATTCACACGTTGCAAATTGCAGGTTGGCCAGGTTTTCAGATTCCAGCGGGTCTTTCGTTAAATTGTACATTTCAATTTCTTCCTGTGCCGGGCCAGTTTTGATTGTGGTAGTGCACAGGCCGCAATCAGCATCCTTGGTGGTAGATACAGTACATTTTTGCTGTACATTTTTATCTTCCTGACCGGGATCACTCCAAAACTGAGGGTTATCAAAATACCGGGAATATTTCCATGTTTCCTGTTCGAAATTTTCACCGGTAGGCAATTTGACAATAACAGTTTCAATATGACAGGGTTGGGTAACGGGAACAAAAGGAACCCCCAAGGGGCTTGTTGAATTAAAGGTTCTTGATGGGTCATCATCAGTCATAAAATAAACGGGATCGTTTTCATTAAGGTATTCCTGCTCCTCAAAAATCAATGGGGCGAGATCCTTCCCTACCAGGGGATGAGCTTCTGTATGATCGCCTTTCAACTTTTCAAGGGCTTTATTGCTTTCGATGCCCGCCAGTCCCAGCACAGTAGGCAAAATATCAACATGATTCGTTAATGTGTCTACTGATTTAGCTTTGGGTGTAATTTTCGGGTGAAAGACGAACAAAGGTACATGAATTGCTTCTTCATAGGCCACATACCACTTTTGAAAGAGGCCTCCATGGGCACCCAGCATATCACCATGATCGGAAGTGTAGATTATAAAAGTATTATCATAAAAAACAGAATTCTTGAGCGCTTCCATAACCTTCCATACTTCTCGATCAACATTAAGCTGAAGTGAATAATAAAGGCGGCGATAAGTTTCGGTGTCCGCAAGTGGTTGTATAAGTCGTGGATAAACCTCACGGTAGCTGGCCTGCGCCCTTGGCTTTGTAGCTAAAGTTTCGTTGGCAGTGGGCGCCACGGGGATTTGCGGGACAGAACTGTCTATTTCAAAGTTGAACGTCGGCTGCAGGCGGGTAAAAGCGCCGAAAAGGGCTATATCATGGGGATTAACAAAAGATGCAACAATGGCCCAGGGCTTTGTATTTCCTTTTTCCTTAACATCCCTATTTTCAAGTCTCTCCAAAAGCCCTGTAACTTCGGCCGAATATATCACGTCCCGCCCTGAAACCCCTATCGCTGCAGATGAACCGGAATTATGTGGACTGGACCCATGCGGTTCAGGTCCTATCCATTCATCAAAACCATATTCATTTAATCTGTTTGCGTTTAAATATATTTCCTCGCTCTTGGGAATAGGGACGCCGGTTTGACTGTCGTAGGACAGATACGAGTTATGGGTGCCGGGTATAATGATATCCGGGTGGGATGCATGCCATTTACCTTTCCAATAGGTGCTATAGCCCGCCGTCCGTAAATAATCCCCTAAGGTCGGGACTGTATTAGGGTCAAGCCAGAAAGTTTTCCCGGAAAAAGCAGTTGACCCTCCCCCATCGGTTTCGGTTACCCCGTGCAGTGATGGATATTGTCCGGTATAAAGACTTGCTCTGCTTGGGGAACAAGCTGTGCTGGCAGCGTAATGATTTTTAAATTCCACCCCGTTGCATTGAAGAAAGGTTTGGGCCTTAAGATATTTCTCGCGCCATTTTTTAATAGTATCGTTTTCATACGGTGGTGGAAAACGTTCCTCATCCACTATTATTATCAGGAAATTAGGTTTTTTTACTGGCTCAGTTTGTAAATTATTGTCCTCCACGTTACAATTTGAACTGATTGTCACTTTGCAACAACTCCTCTAAAAATTTTATAAAAAACCACGTAGCCTTGTTACCATTTTATGTGTTTTGGAAAACATTGTGAAGGTAAACCTAACTTTACCCGACATAACAAAGGGACAGCAGATTATGTAAAAAGTAATAAGAAAGTCACCCATCGCGCTAAAGCAAGGAACTTTATTATTATCGAGTCTAAAAAAGCAAAAGAAAGGAAGTGGACTACGATTATAAAAATTATGAGGCTCCCAAAAATGGAGCCCCACCCCTGCATATATGTTAGATTTTTTGCGTATATGTCCCCGATTAACCACACAGAACGTTATCAATTAGCGGGGATAGCGTAGTGATGCCTGGGCCGCTGCCAATTTTGCAATCGGCACCCGATATGGCGAACACGAAACATAGTCCAAGCCTAGCAGATGACAAAATTCTATTGAATTTGGTTCACCAC
>CAZVFS010000176.1:0-2922 GCA_964626575.1 uncultured Alkaliphilus sp.
TTTATTTCCTGCTTCATCCGTAACGGTAGCCTTGAGGTTTAATATGCCCTCCGGCAATCCGTCCAGCGTTATTGATATTGTAGTAGGCTTATCTTCATTATATTTTTCAATTTTCCCCCGTTTAACAACACTGCTTCCGCCGGCGGAGACTTCTACTTCGAAATCCAAAATATTTGATGCGTTATCGTCTACCTCCAGATCAAACTGCAACCTGCCGTCCACAGCTGTGAACGAATGGTATTTGGTATACAAGCCCACTGTAGGGTTTGTATAATCCAACAGATAATAGATAATCTCCGCATCACCTTCCACACCATGTTCGTTTTTACTTTTGAGCCGTACCTCTTTTAATCCTTCTACATTATTAAAAACTATCGGAATATCGGCCTGTTCGTTGGCTATCCTGTGCCAAGAAGACCAGACATCCCCGTACATATGGTAGGATATTTCGGTAACATTCGGCATCTTGGATACAAGCCTAGTATTATTATCGGAAATAATATAAGGGTCATATAAAGAGCCGCTCCCGTTTTTTATTCCTGCCCTGGCCAAAGGACCTTGAAAATTGTTTAACTCTAATGACTGAGGATTCATTACATAAGGATTTTTGGCTTCGGAGCTGAAATTAATTTTAGCGCTGGCTGACCCGACATTCCCATAGGTATCAAGAACCTTAACATACACAGTTTTTAAACCGCTGTCGGTACCTATATAAAAACCTGAATAAAAGGACTGATACCCGCCGAAAAATCCGCTTTCCCACTTCTGTGTAAGGAGATTGTAACCACTCCAATTTTGATTGTCCAAAGAAAACTGAACCCTTAAACTGTTTAAATCTACGCCTTGGCCTGTAACATTTAAATTTAAAGTCACATAACTGCTCTGTGTGGTTGCCCGTCCATAATCGATATTTAAAGCCGTTATTATGGTATTACGGGGATTGTCAACAACATTACCGCCGCCGATGTTTTCGGGGCCCGTGTTAGCAAATACAACGCCGAGCAATAATATTAAAATAATAAATATAATTAAAACATAATATGGTTTTTTAATCATAACGATTTCCCCCATTTTATTAAAATACTATATTAGTCCTTCCTCCAACAGATACAACAGATACACAACTTCCCCGCGGGTAATGTAATTTTGTTTGCTGTTATAACTTTTCGGCCGGACATAGTAGTCTGTCAAAATCTTGTCGGCAACCGTATCCCATTTGAAATTAGGTTTGCCCGTAATTCTCTGCATCAGCCATTCCACTTCCTGATAGGAGATGGAAATATGCGGCCTGAAGGTGTTGTCTTCATATCCTCTTACATATCCCAATGCTGCCGCCTTTGAAATGGAACTTGCAAAAACCCCGAAAACAGAATTATCCGCAAAATAGGTGCTTGTGTATATATAAGACGTATACCTGTCCCAGTTATATACATTATCCAGTATCTTTACAACTTCGGCCCTTGTTATGCTCTGCTCCGGCCTGAAGGTTCTGTCGGGATAACCGTTGATATAGTTTCTTTTTAAGAAGGTTTCTATGGGTTTCACAGCCCAATGCCCGGCTATATCATCCATGGTTTCATATCTTTCGTCGATTAAAACAACATATGTCCCGCCTGAATATTTATTTGCATTTATAACGGTAGAAATTGTATCGCCGCTTATTGTGCTATGTAAATAGAACCATCTGCCGTCCTTCAGCTCATATATACCTGCGGATTCTGAGCCGTAATACTGAAATTCCAGTGTGACAGGTTTTTTGAGGTCCATAAATTTTGATACATTTTGTACTTTAACATCATATACGGCAGTCGCCGGTGTTATATATGTGCTCATGGGCAAACTGACATCATTGAGTTTTGCAATAGTTATGGCTGTTTCCTCGTATATACTGCCCGGTTCAACATACAGCCATACTTCCCCATCAAAGCTACCGACTATCCCACCGTGCATAGATACATAGGTAGTGTCTAAATTGCCTATAGAGGTCAACATGTTTCCACCCTGAAAGGTCGAAACATATTTTTCTCTGTAACCTTCCTTATAACCCGCTAAAAAACCTTCCATGTATTCAGCATGTTCTCTGGTAAGATTATATGTTTCTGTTAAAACCTTGTCGGTGGGTAAATTCGATTTCCAGTCATTATCTTTTCCCGCCATATAATCAAGCCTGCCTTGGGTTTCCCCGGCGAGCCGCCCGATTGTTCGTCCGTGTTCCACTCCTTCTTCCTTTATAATTCTATTACCTTCAACATTCGTCTCTCTAAAAGCCTTAATATAACTTTCTTTATACTCCTCCTTGAAGGCATCGACAAAGGCCCTTGAATATTCGCTATTGTCCTTTGACAAATCGTACTCCCTGGTTATATCTCTATTGGAGGGCAGCCACCTGGTCCAACTGCTTGTCCTTCCGTTATGAAAATCCTTCATTCCGTGTGTCGCTCCGAGTAAGGCGCCAAAAATCTTACCGTGCCTCTCCCCTTCCTCTGCGTTTGTTTCTTCCAAATCCTCGTCATCCTCGTCATCCAATCTCCTCTCAGTTCTAAAAGAAATAGAGATTTTTTCTACGGGATTACCATCTAAATCCCTAATGGAGTCTTTCTTTAGTTCCAAAAAATAACGGGTATAATATTTTAAATTTTTTTCCGGTTTAATGGACAATACTTTATCTTTGATCTCTATCTCAATGTCCTCATTTTTAGATGTATCAGTATTAACCAGTGAAATTTCCATACTCCCCTTACGAATTTCCTTATCAAATGTTAAAGTAATTGTTCTTTTTCTGTCAACAGGAACATCCGTATCCCCGTTCTCTACGCTAGAGTACCTCATTATGGGCCCATCGGACGTATCCGCCATAACAGTCATGCCGGAATTTATATTAAATATAATCGAAAAAAGCAGCATAAAAACTATTGTTAAAGC
>CAZVFS010000177.1:0-2906 GCA_964626575.1 uncultured Alkaliphilus sp.
TGATCGAATGAAAGGGGAAACAAAAATAGAAGTGTTGGGATTAAGTTATGCTTACAGCGGATTTGGAGAACTGTTTAATGATGTTTCGTTTACGATAAAAACCGGAGAAATTATATGTATATTAGGCCCAAATGGCATAGGAAAAACAACTCTTCTGAATTGTATTGCAAACTTGATAACCCCTACAAAAGGTAAAATATTAATAAATGGCAGAGATATGAACAAAATACAGTCTCAGAACATAGCAAAGACCATCGGTTATGTACCGCAGACGGTCATACCCTCTTTTGATTACGAGGTCTTGGAATACGTTGTTACAGGGTGTGCTCCGCGATTAGGAACCTTTGAAAGGCCGAAAGAAGAACATTATTCTATAGCCAGAAACGCAATAGAACAGATGGAAATTTCGCATCTTTCACATAAGGCCTACACAAAAATTAGCGGTGGTGAACGACAACAAGTGAGCATTGCGCGTGCAATATCCCAACAACCAAAAATCATCTTAATGGACGAACCTACCTCGCACTTGGATTGCGGTAACCAGGTAAAAGTATTAAAGATAATAAAAAGGATGGCACAAGAGGGGTATGGTGTTGTGTTCACGACTCACAACCCAGATCAGGCTCTTCTGCTTAAGACCAAAATAGCTGCCTTTGATAAAGACGGAAACTTCTCCTTCGGAACTTATAAAGAAGTGTTGAGCGAGGGTTTTCTAAGGTCGATGTATGGTATTAATCTGCACTTGTATAATATCGATGAAATAGGCAGGAGTGTCTGCATCGCACCGGCGCTCTAAAGGGTAAGGAACAGGCTTTTCTGTCCCGTATGTATCTGCCGGGTTTGTAATAGCACCGACACTTTATAAAAGATAAAATCAAGGGGTTGAATATTTATGATTATTGATAAAGTTTTGGAAGCAGCCGCACCGTATTTAAGGGAAAGAACTGTTAAAGATCTTGTAATAGGTTTAGCCCTGACTGCTGTTGAACTCGACAATGGGAATATAGGTGTTTCTTACACACTGACAGAGCATCTGCCCCCAGGCTGTTCGGCATTCTCTTTTGGACAAGACGTTATAGGTAAAGACGCTGCGGAGGTAGCCGGGCTGGCAAAACGCGGAACCGATGATGCTCAAAGAGGCGTAGGCATGGCAGTGTTAACAGCAGCATCCCGCAGCCAGGATTTGGCGGATATAGAAACCCTTAAATCATCTTTTGGTGTCGAAATATTGCCTACCGACACCGTTGGTATGATAGGCTTTATTCCTTCTATTGCTGCCAGGTTCCCTAAAGAAAGTAAAAACCTGATAATTTTTGATATAGCAGTTTCTGAATTTGGGAAAGAAATAGAGAATGTTTACCCAATGGAGGAACAGGTTAAACGTTTACCTGAATGCGATGTTGTAATACTGACCGGAACCACCATGATAAATCACACCATAGATAATCTGTTAAAGATATGCTCAAACGCAAGGGATATAGTAATGGTAGGCTCCTCTACACCCATGTTTCCCGGGGCATTCAGAGATACAAATATCAAAACTCTGGCAGGTTCATGGTGGAGCAACGACAACAAGGAAGAATTATTTAAAATAATTTCTACAGCCGGCGGGATCAATTACTTGCACAAGTTTATGATCAAAAAGGCGGTTGCCGTTAAATAACATAATCATAATACCGAAAAGCCCCGGAGCCTTTGTTTACAAAGGCCTCGGGGCTTTTATGGCAGGGAGATGGCAAGGGGACATTTTGTTTGCCAGGTTTCTCGCCACCCTGTGCCAAGGGAACACTCAAGACGGAGGATATTTCAGCTGCCTTGTTCCCACTACCCCCAAGGCGGGAGGATATTTCCAAGACGGGGGACCTTATCGACTGTATTGTTCCCACCGCCTCTGTATATAAATAAGAATAATTAATTCTAATGGTGGAAAAATTAAGTTAACTATGGTATGGTATATTTTAATACGAAACAAAAAATCCCATAAAATAAGGATACAGGATTTTGATTCTTATTCATAATTCTAATTTTTATTTATTAAAAGGAGATAAACATGTTAGCCGAAAGAATAGCAATTCTTTACAGAAGAAGCAGGATAACATTTATATTTTTAGCTATAATGATTGTTTATTTTATATTCATAACCCTGAACGGCGGAACCACAGATGTCAGAACACTCGTAAAATATGGTGCTTTTTATCCCCCTCTTGTCAAATTCTATGGCCAATATTACAGATTTGTAACCTCTATTTTTATTCATATTGGAATTATGCATATATTTTTTAACGGATACGCTCTGTATATATTTGGTCCTCAAATAGAAAGACTCCTTGGGCCTAAGAAATTCTTGCTTTTTTTTCTGCTGACAGGCGTAGGAGGAAATTTGGCAACGTTCTTGTTCAATTTTACTTCCATATCTGCAGGGGCCTCCGGCAGTTTATTTGGTATTTTGGGAGCCTTCTTATATCTGGTTCATCGACATAGCGACATGGTGACCCCCGGAGGAAGAAGACAAATTTTTTCACTCATCACAATAAATCTCGTCTTAACTTTTGTAGTCCCAAGTATAAGCACTACAGCCCACCTCGGAGGGCTCGCAATGGGATATTTACTTTCCTATGTATTCATTAAATAATGCCTGTGAAGCACCGGGAAGCACTGGAGACGGTTCTTTTTACTTCACTTGGTGCCAAGGGGACGTTTCGTTTGACACCTTTTTTGATGCCAAGAGGACGGAAGATGCCAAGGGGTGCCAAGGGGACGTTTCGTTTGACACCTTTTTTGATGCCAAGAGGACGGAAGATGCCAAGAGAAAAGGTGTCAAACGAAACGTCCCCTCCCCTTGAAACGTCCCCCCCTTGGCACCCAATACTTATCCCTTTTTGTATATCTGTGTGTTTGCCAAGAAA
>CAZVFS010000178.1:0-2891 GCA_964626575.1 uncultured Alkaliphilus sp.
ATAATCAGGGCTGTTTTATTTTTATTTACCAGATTTTTTTCTATGAGTCCTTTTATTTGGGTAATACAATTTAAATTAGTTGGACAAGAGGGTGTATAAACGGGGATTGCTTCATGCTTGGCAGGAACTTGGTATATGGGTCTTGTCATGGCTCCATAAGCTTTGAACGCATACCCTCTTTTTGCCTCCAGTATATAATCGGGGAAACGTCTGATAAAATCCGGACTTCCCCCGAATTGTTCGATAAATTCTTGTTTACTTACAACCCTTTTTACCTCAGGAATATGTTTCAGGTATTTGATATCATCGGGAGCGGCACCAAATAAACCTGCATAACAGGCGGACATTCCGCCGCAGAGAGCAATCCCGTCAAGGCTTGACAGATCTATATAATCGATTAAGGGTACTGTGTTGCCCAAACCGACAATTATGGGTACAAATCCCGATTTATCGAGAAATATCCTTATGTTATCAAATATATGATTAATTACTTTATGCCATTCGTCGATTGATACTTGCTTAAAGCAGGACATAAAATAGGGCTGTGCAAAATTTATAAACATAAAGCCAGGTTCATATGCACTATTAACTTCAAGAGCCACATTTTTTATCCATTCGATGCTTTTTGAATCAAGATCTCCCGGATAATAGTTTTTACTTATGATATTTTTTGCAATAGTAACAACTTCATTATCAATTTCGTGCTTTTTTCCCGTTTCCAGATCTATAGTTGTTTGCCATTCTCTAACATCAATAATTCCATAAACCATTTTTTCTCCTCCCTACTTATCTTTTGAATTCCAAAGGGTGTATTCGCCATATAACGGTATTTTCGTATTACATGTGGGGCATTGATTGTTATCCAGGAAGTTGTTGGTGATTTTTCCTCCGCATCCTCCTGCGCTGATGCGTTCAATTACCATGTTATTACACTTTGGGCATAGTGTGCTGACCCATTCGGAGCCCATAAAATTCCCAAAATATACATAAGGTAAACAGTTTTGGGCATTGAGCAAAGACATACTCAAATCATTGATATTTGGATAATCGACATCAGCCATTTTATATTCCGGCAGAAGCCTGAACACATGCCACGGGATTTGCGGATTTATAGCATGGATAAATTCACATATATTAGGAATTTCATGGTCGTTGATTGATTGAACAATAGGGGTGGTTATTTCAATGTGACAATATGCTGCCAGCCTTTCGATATTGCGAAGGATTGGTTGTACGTCCTTGATACCGGCATATTTGTTATAAAAATCGGAGCTTAGGGATTTTAAACTGATATTAACAAATTGAAATATATCGGCGAATATATGGCAGGATTCTTCTGTCATATAACCGTTGGTCAGACATCCAAGGGGTATATTTTCGGCCTTAGCCAACCGCGCGATTTCAACCATGGTAGGCAGGGACATCGTTACTTCGTTAACCCCGAACACTATATTGTGACATCCGGTTTCTTGGGCTATCTGTATTATTTTACTCGGTGATATCTCAAACATAAACAGTTCTTCCGGGGAGCCCTTGGCTACATGGGCATTGCTGCAATAATGACAGTTAAAATTGCATCCGCTGCTACCGATAAGCAGTGTTCTACTTCCGGGGTATACATGAAAGAAAGGTACGGATTCAATATGTACGGCCATATAGGTTGTATATTTGTTCGGATGTCTTTCTTTTATTTCTCCATCAATTTCTTGATACATTTTGCAAATGCCCACCTGACCTTCGGTGAGGTCACAGCGCCATTCACAATAATTGCATTTCATAAATTGTTTCCCCCTTCATACAAATATTGAAATTTTTATTTTAATAGGTTTATTCACCTAAATTACTTTTTTCCTGTTTTAACATAAGGTAACCAAGAAACGGTGCGCCTATGAACGAAGTGATTATGCTTATGGGGATTTCCCCACCGGTAATGGTTCGTGCGATTGTGTCCATCAGTATCATAAAAGCCCCACCAAGTATGGCGGAGAACGGTAACAGGATATAATGATCAGGACCTACTATTAATCTTGACATATGGGGGACCACAAGCCCGACCCATGCGATAGTTCCACATGATGATATGGAGCTGGCCACCATCAGAGTGGCTAGGAAAATATATACCATTCGTATTTTGTTGACATCAATCCCGAGGGATTTGGCATCCTTGTCCTCAAGTGTCATTATGTTGAGGTTCCACCTGAACAAAAATAAAATAATCGCGCAGATTGTCATCGGTGGAAATGTTTTTATGATATCGTTCCATACAATATTATTAAATCCGCCCATAGTCCAAAACACTATAGTCGGCAGTTGTTCGTAAGGATCGGCTATATATTTTAGAAAAGACAGCCCGGCCGAAAAAAGTGACGAAACGATGATACCCGATAACACCATTGTTGTTAAAGAGCTTCCGGTTCTATGACTGCCCATTTTATAGGCTATTATTACCGCGGCAAGACCAAAAATAAAAGCAGAACTCTGTATGGCGAGGGCTGAGGTGCTGATTAGCACTATTGCAAGGCCTGCACCAAAACTTGCTCCCGCGGAAACGCCAAGAATATCAGGAGACACCAGGGGGTTTTTGAATAATCCCTGGAATACGGTCCCGGAGATGCCCAATATAGCACCTACCCATAAACCCATTAAAGCCCTGGGCAACCTGACCGACCAGAACACTATATCGTCTTGTACCATGTCCGGTTCAATCGTGTAATTCATGATCCGAAATTTGATAAGCTTCATCATACTGTTCAGAGTTAGGGGATACCTGCCTACGGCCATTGATAAAACAAAGCATAGTAATAAAACAATAAGGGATATAAAAATAATCTTTGTGTATTTCGACATAAAATCCATATATTATCGTTCCCTTTCCTGGTATAAAAGGGAGG
>CAZVFS010000179.1:0-2859 GCA_964626575.1 uncultured Alkaliphilus sp.
GAAGGACGTACCGATATTTTAGTGAACATAGATGATAAAAATGAAAAGGCGATTAACTATGACCATTTAACGGGTACCGTCAAGGTGGGCGATGATGTGGTTTTAAACACAACAGCGGTAGAGTTGGATTTAGGCACGGGAGGTTATCATTTTGTCATATATAATTTAAGTAACCGCGATCAAAACGCCGATAAAGGGGGGCATATTATGAAACTCAGATATACCCCGTTTCAAATTAAAACCTTTACGGTTGAAGAGCAAAACAGCCCTTATCACGATGTGTTTCATGAATTTGAGTCTCTGGATAAAATGCCGGTCATAGTCGGCACTTTACATAGCATGTTAACACCAATCGCTGCTACTTTGAAATATCTAAATAATGACCTTAAAATTGCATTCATTATGACTGACGGTGCGGCGCTTCCGCTCTATTTGAGCAACAATGTGTATGAATTAAAGAAAAAAGGTATTATTTATAAAACCATAACCTTGGGCCATGCATTTGGCGGAGACTATGAGGTTGTAAATATATACAATGCGCTTATTGCCGCTAAGGAAATTGCCCAGTGTGACGTTGCAATTGTAGCCATGGGGCCCGGGATTGTGGGTACGGGTACCCCTTACGGATTTACAGGAGTCGAGCAAGGGCACATAGTTGATGCCGTCAACGATTTAGGGGGTACCTCCTTTGCCGTTCCCAGGGTAACATTTAAAGATAAAAGAAAAAGGCATTATGGGTTGAGCCACCATAGCATAACTGTTCTGGGGAAAATAATGAAGACAAGATCTAATATTGTGTTTCCCGAACTTTCAATACAAAAAGGAAAAATTATTGAAAGACAGTTGGAAGAAAATAATTTGATGCAAAAACATAATATATTCAGGGTTGAAAAAAACATATTGAAACAGGTCCTGGAACATTATGGGCTAGAGGTTAAATCAATGGGTAGAAGTTTGGACGACGATCCGGAATTTTTTGTTACTTGCAGTGCCTCGGCTATATATGTCGTCGATTCTTTGTTGAAATCATAACAAAAGGTTGTTGGGGCGGGTGCTTTTTTATTATAATTTTAAACTTACTTTGTCAGGGGGTAAAAATATGATTGTTGAGGAAAAAACCGTAAAGTCCGAGCGGATTTATGAAGGAAAAATAATTAATATAAGGGTGGACACGGTAGAATTGCCACATAAAAAATATTCTCGAAGGGAAATAGTGGAACATCCCGGAGCGGTAGGGATAATTCCCATTACGCCTGATAAAGATATTATTTTGGTGGAGCAATTTCGTAAACCGGTGGAGGAAATTTTACTTGAAATTCCGGCAGGTTTGATAGAACTCGGAGAAGAACCGTACCAATGCGCGGTAAGGGAACTGAAGGAGGAAACCGGCTATACTGCCGGTAAACTGAAAAAACTTACCGAGTATTATTCAACTCCGGGTTTTTCAGACGAAAAGATACATATCTATTTAGCGGAAGAGCTTGTTGAGGGTATCGCCCATCCGGATGAAAATGAATATGTTGAAATTGTAAAAATACCGGTAAATGAGGCCTTAAAAAAAGTCAGGACGGGCGAAATAAGGGATGCTAAAACGGTAGTGGCTATACTTGCATATTTCAATTTTTGCAGTTAAAACTTGTGGTAGGACAGGATAGGCATAAAATTTCTTCAGTAGGCATAATATTTTATAACATATAGGGAATTACCTGTTTTGAAATTTATAATCGCAATTTCCTTGTGTGTTTTAATAAAATTGATGTCCGGATTTCTAAAACGAGATCATATTATGGAAATATACTGATGAAGGGAAGTTTGCCTATGCTAACCGCCATAGTTAATTCAGTTAAAAAACATATAAAAACCAATATTGCTATTTATATTATAATTATACTGTGTCTGCTTATAGGAATCTCGGTAGGGGGATTTACGGTAAAAATTATAGATACAAATCATAAACAAGAACTGGTTTCTTATCTCAGGGGTTTTTTTGGACTTTTTCATAACGATTCTATAAAGAGCAGCGATATATTTTCGCAATCACTGAGGAACAATTTTCAGTTGTTGGTTCTGTGTTACATACTCGGAATATCGATAATAGGTATTATAGGAATTTTTTTTGTCATAGCGTTCAAAGGTTTTGTAATGGGGTTTACTGTTGGATTATTGATGGAACAGTTCAGGTTTAAAGGATGTCTCTTGTTTTTATTGGGAGTCTTACCGCAAAATTTAATCATTATTTCAACATTTATTATTGCCTCGGCTTTGTCGTCATCCTTTGCCTTGATGTTTATCAAAAATAGGTCGGATAAAACAAAACAAACAAATATTTATAAGGAATTTTTAACATACACGGCAGCATATCTGATTTTCGGTATATCAATTATAATAGCTGTTTCAATTGAAACCGTTATTTCTCCTATATTTATTAAAATGATAGGTGCATATATTCAATAAAAAACAGGATAAGGGGGAAAACATGGCAAATAGGATAATCTTATTTATAATAGATAGTCTGGGCATCGGGGCTCTGCCCGATGCGGGAAAATTTGGTGATATTGGCGCAAATACGTTGGGTAATATTGCGATAAGTCAAGGGGGTATTGATTTACCTAATTTACGGGACATAGGGTTAGGGAATATAGACAATATAGTAGGAGTAAAGGCGGTAAAATCACCCACAGGTGCCTTTGGCAGGGCGATTGAATTTTCAAACGGAAAGGATACCATCACAGGGCATTGGGAGCTTACAGGCTTACATTTAACCAAACCCTTTAAGACATTTCCAAACGGATTTCCAAAGGGTGTAATAGATGAATTGGAAAGCAAGATTGGGAGAAAGGTTTTAGGAAACAAACCCGC
>CAZVFS010000180.1:0-2818 GCA_964626575.1 uncultured Alkaliphilus sp.
CAGAGCTGACGCACATCTTTAAAAAAACATACCAGGTGGGGGTTTCGGAGCCTACCAATTTAAATTTTTTCGCAAAATAGTACTGGTCATATTTACAGAGATGTGAGACAATAGTGTGGGTTCTTATGAAAGGGGTGCCTGCACTATGGAAAAACAGACCGATGCTCCAGTTCTGTTGTGTGGAAGGTATTTTTCTACCCAGGAGTTGTATGAGATTCAGGAAACGGTGCGCACGTTTTCGAAGCTGAGCCGCACTGAACTGGCAAATACGATATGTGAGTTTTTAGGTTGGGTTACTCCGACCGGTCAGTATAAGACAGCATCATGCCAACAGCTTTTAGAAAAGCTTGAAAGGCAGGGCCTGATTACCGCGCCGGCTAAGCAAAAGTACAAAAGCCATGAAAAAAAAGGGATTAGTTTTGGACCGCTCACGGAGGCTGGTCCGCTGGTTGAAGGGTCTGTAACTGACTTTAAGCCCATCGACCTGGAGCCGGTTACAAATCAGGCTAGCATCCGGCTCTGGAATGAGTATGTTCATCGTTACCATATTTTGGGCTACAAGCGGCCCTTTGGCGCCCATCAGCGCTACTTCATCGTCCCAGGAGCTGGGCAGAAGCCTTTGGGTTGTCTTTTGTTTTCGGCGGCAGCTTGGGCACTTCGAGCACGCGACGGGTGGATTGGTTGGACCGAGGTTGACCGCAGCCTTCGCGTAAACTTAATCGTAAACAACACCCGTTTTCTGATCTTTCCCTGGGTTCGAGTAAAGAACTTGGCCAGCAAAGCCTTATCTTTAGCGGTAAAACGCATCCGCAACGACTGGCAAGGTCGTTACGGTTACAGCCCCGTACTCTTGGAAACCTTTGTAGACCCTAAAAAATACCGGGGTACCTGTTACCGGGCGGCAAACTGGATCTTTTTGGGTCAGACCGCCGGACGTGGCCGGACAGAGATGCATAACAAGAGGCCCTTTACCCGCAAGCATATCTACGTTTATCCTTTAGTGGCCGATTTTCGCTCCTATTTAAAGGGGGAGACGGCCCATGAGTAAATCAACGATTGACAGATTAAGGCGTCATGAACGAAGAAGGAAACAGCGAGAGCTGAAAGAACAACAGAAAAAACAGGGCAGGCAATATCCTCCTACCTTTACGCTTCCGAATCGCAAAAGTGACTTAAAAACAGTGGGAGAAGAGAAAACGTCTATTCAGCTGATAACTGAAGAAAAACTGAAAGTGTACACCCAGCTGCTGCCGGGGTTACTGAAGAAATTGGCAAGGATTCCCGACCCGCGGAACCCAAAGAAAACCAAGCATCAAATGACCGTGATGATGCTTTACGGGATCCTCATGTTTGTATTTCAAATGTCTTCAAGGCGCCAAACGAATCAAGAGATGACCGCACCACAGTTGCTGGAAAACCTGAAAGCTGTCTTTCCAGAGCTAACCGATATGCCGCACCAGGATACCTTCTGTCGCTTACTGGAAAAGATGGATGTGGGCCAAATCGAAACTCTCTACAACGACATGCTGAGACATTTGATCCGCAAGAAGACGTTTAAAGACCTGCTGCATAAAAAGCGCTATCTTGTGGCTGTGGACGGAACACAAAAATACGTCATGGACGAATGTTGGGACGAACGCTATCTTCGCCGAAAAATCTGGGATAAAGACGGGAACTTTAAATATCAATATTATGCCTATGTCCTGGAAGCGGTTTTAATCTTTTCCAACGGCATGGTTCTGCCGCTTATGAGTGTATTTTTAGAGAACAGTGCGGAGCTGGAAGCGATCGAAAAAGACGAAGAATGGAAACAGGACTGCGAATTGAAAGCATTCTACCGGTTGATGAAACGGCTAAAACAAAAGTTTCCAAAACTGCCGCTTACCTTGCTGATGGATGGTCTGTATGCGAACGGGCCGGTCATGGAAGTTTGTCGTAAAAACAAGTGGAAATTCATGATCGTGCTCAAAGACGGCTCATTGCCTTCGGTTTGGCAAGAAGCCAAAGGCTTGATGCGTTTGGATACCGAGGGGGAACACCGCCATGAGCAAACGTGGCGGGGCAGGCGGCAGATGTTTAATTGGGTAAACGGGATCGAGTATGAATATGGCTCCGGTAAACGCAAAAAAGTGATGAATATTCATCTGGTGACCTGTGATGAAAGTTGGGAAGAGATCGATAAAAATGACTGTGTGGTAATAAAAACTGCCCGCTATGCCTGGCTTTCAAGTGACCCGGTTAGCCGGAAAGACGTTCATGAACACTGCAATTTAGCGGCCCGGAAACGTTGGCTGCACGAGAACAACATTTTAAAAGAGAAGCATCAGGGGTATCGGTATGAACACATTTTTTCACATGATTGGGATGCAATGCGAGGCTATCATTACCTTATGCATATTGCCCGTATGCTAAACGAAATGGCCCTTCATTCCATTTACCTGATGGAACATGTTAAAAAAGTTGGTGTACAGGCGTTCTTCAAGAAATTTCAAATAGCAATGACTCACAGGGAGCTGAATACAGAGCGGCTTAGCAAGGTGTCAGAATCTGCCAGTCAATTGCGACTGGTGCACGAAGAGAACTGGAAAACAAGCCGGTTTACGGCATAACAATCTTTTACAGGCAGGATTACCTGTTACGACACTATCCTTCTGCCCATTTGAAGAGGTTCGACACGTTAAAACATACAAGGTGGGGTAAACATGGAGTTATTGCAATGGATTAAACGGCAATTTTACAAAAAAATATAGGCAATAGTTAAAAAAACGTGGATTTCAGCCCCCACAAGATTTATAAATAATTTTATGCGTCAGCTCTG
>CAZVFS010000181.1:0-2816 GCA_964626575.1 uncultured Alkaliphilus sp.
AACCTCACTTTGACAGAATTTTTATGAGCGGTTAATCCTTCCGATTCCGCTAAAATCATAATATCATCTTTTACACCCTGCAAGGCTTTTTTGTTATAAAAAATAATACTGGATTTCTTTATAAAATCGTCCACGGATAGCGATGAAAAGAATTTGGCTGTCCCGCCTGTTGGCAATACGTGGTTGGGACCCGCCAAGTAGTCACCCAAAGATTCAGAGGAATAGTTTCCTAAAAATATGGCGCCTGCATTCTCTACTTTGTTTAGTAAATCAAAAGGTTCTTTTACACATAACTCTAAATGTTCGGGAGCAATTTCATTAGACAGTTCTATCGCTTTCTCCAGGTTTTCTACTAAAATAATTTTGCCATAATTGGCTAAGGATTTTTCGATTATATTTTTTCTTTCCAATGTTTCTACCTGTCTTTTGATTTCCTTGACCACAGCTTTCCCTAATTCCTCACTGGTGGTGATGGCAATCGCAGAAGATAACTCATCGTGTTCAGCCTGGGAAAGCAAATCTGCAGCTACATATTTAGCGTCGGCAGAATCGTCCGCAATTACTAAAATTTCACTGGGCCCTGCAATCATATCGATATCCACATACCCGTAAACTTCTCTTTTGGCGGTTGCAACATAAATGTTCCCCGGTCCCACAATCTTGTTGACCTTCTCTATAGTTTCCGTCCCATAGGCCAGAGCTCCTATACCCTGAGCACCTCCGACCTTGTATATCTCATCGATACCCAATTCTTTTGCCGCCACTAAAACCCCGGCAGACAATTGGCCTTCCTTATTTGGAGGGGTTATCATTATAATCCTCTTTACCCCGGCTACCTTGGCAGGAATAGCGTTCATCAATACGGAAGACGGATATGCCGCCGTGCCCCCGGGCACGTAAATGCCCACGCTGGCTATGGGGGCTACTTTTTGCCCCAGCATAATGCCATCGGACGAGGTAAACCATGAATTTTGGTTCTGCTTTTTATGATAACTTGTTATGTTTTTAATAGCTAACCGTAGAGCCCTCAAAAAATCCTCCGATACCTTTCCATAAGCTTCATCTATCTCCGCATCAGTCACTTTCATTCCCGTATCACTCAAATCCGCTCCATCAAATTTTTCCGTATACCCCAATAATGCCGAATCGCCTTCTTGTTCCACTCTGGTTAAAATGTTTTGTACAACCCTTTCATAATCTTTAAAATCTACTGCGGTTCTTTCCTCTAATTCCTTTAGGAATTTAGGGTTTTTGGAATATCTCAAGTCGATTATTTCTATCATTGGTTAATCCTCCTTTTTTAAACAGATAAAGGCATCTGCTCATATATATCCCCCAATATCAATTGATTCCTAATTGCCTACCGCCTTTTCAATCCTGAATCCGGCCCGACAATCAAACATACCGACAGCATGATACTTAATTGCCTACAGCCCTCTCGATCAGATCAATAATAGCGGTTATTTCCCTCTTCTTGGTTTTATAGCTGACTTCATTTAAAATTAAACGGGCACTGATATCAGCTATCTCTTCCAGCACCACTAAACCATTTTCTTTTAAAGTCTTGCCCGTTTCTACAATATCTACAATCACATCGGATAATCCCATCAAAGGGGCCAATTCCACAGAGCCTTCCTGTTTTATAATCTCCACGGATTGTCCTTTCTGCGCAAAATATCTTTTAGCAACATTCGGATATTTTGTAGCTACAACCAGGTGCTTTTTCCCATCCTTCATAGAAGGTATGCCTGCCACGGCAAACCTGCATTTACCGAATTTCAAATCTGCTACCTCATATAGTTGTTTTTCCTGTTCTAACAAAACGTCCCTTCCCGCAATTCCCATATCCACTACTCCGTGTTCCACGTAAGTGGGGACATCTGCCGCCTTTAGCAAAATAACCTCTATATTGTAATCAGGCAATAGAAATACCAATTTCCTGTTGTCCTCTTTCAACGGGTGACAGTCTATTCCTGCTCTTTCTAACAATTCGATAGTATGTTTGAGCAGTCTTCCCTTTGTCATAGCTATTTTTACCTTCTGCATTATATCCCCTCCAAGTCGTCAACTATGTTTATATTACCGTTCTTATCTACCCTTATGATTTCATCTATTTCTCTTCGTTTTATATATTCCTCTAAGTCTTTTTTGTTCTTCAGGAGATTTACTTCCGCTATATAGCCTTTTTGTCTTAACGCACTCAATACATCCGAGGTCGCTCTGAAATTTTCATCTTCCAACAGGAGTACATGTTTCTTGTCCTGCACCTCTAAATTCCTCTGTATTTTTAACGCCTTTGTAACCTTATTTACCGAGAATGCAAAACCGGTGGCAGGTATATCCATATCAAAATCCTTTAAGAGTCCGTCATAACGTCCTCCGCTCAGTAATACTTTCCCTAAATCTTTGGTAAAACCTTTAAAAATTACCCCACTGTAATACTTTAAAGTGGTGATCATTCCCAGGTCTAGTTTTATATATTCCCCCAGTCCGTATTCTTCAATCTTTTTGCAAATCCTTTCCAGTTCTTCTACTGCTTCTTTCATAAGGGGTGTTAATGAGAGGCTATTTATCTCATCCAGCACCTCTTCAGGATCCCCAAATAGTTTTGGCAGTTGTTTTAATATGGATTTTATGTCCTTTTCTATAGACAGTTGTTCTATCAAATTATTTAGTGCCACAAGATTTTTGTTTTCCATATTTTGAAGGATTAATTGTTTTGCCTCTTCCTCTGCTTCTATGGTTTCCAAAATCCCCCTCAGTAATTTTGTCTGTCCTATATCGATTTGAAAATTTTCCAGCCCGAGATGTTTCAG
>CAZVFS010000182.1:0-2787 GCA_964626575.1 uncultured Alkaliphilus sp.
ATGGAGCTGATGGGCGGAATTGAACCGCCGACCCCTTCCTTACCAAGGAAGTGCTCTACCTCTGAGCCACATCAGCATAGCTTAAATTTAGGTAGGCCCGATAGCCCTACCTGTACGATTATACACTAAAATATTGAATATGTAAAGTGATATTAATACCAATAATTGTTTAGCCTTACTGCAATTATAGAGGCTAACACAGCTTTGATTAAATCCCCTACTAGAAACGGAATCACACCAAGTTGTAGGGCCTTTATATATGTTATGTTTAGTATATAACTCATGTAGGCTGCCCCTAACAGATGGATTATAGGTATACCTATAAAAACAGTTACCAGTAGATATCTAAATAAATTTGCTTTTTTACCTTTTAAATGGCTTATCGCCACAACTGCAAGTAAAAAACCTAATATAAATCCGCCGGTTGGTCCGAATAATACACCCAAACCGCTACTACCTCCCGCAAATATGGGCAGGCCGCTTACACCTAGCAATATAAATGCCGCAATGCATATAGCGCTATGTATTGGGCCCAAAATTAAAGCTACCAGATTGACTGCCATAGTTTGTCCTGTGATCATGACCGGGGTAAAAGGTAAAGGAATTACAATATAGGATGATACACAGATCAGTGCTATACATAATGACAGTTTTGTCATTTCTTTTATGTTCATTTTTCTGTTCATGTTATGTTCCCCTTCTATGTACCATTATATTAAGGGAAGTATAACCCAAATACGGCAGCCTGTCAACCCGCATTTAACTTAAGGTTTACGGTGTTGCTATTCGTCTCAGATAACAAAAATGTAGAGTTTCCATAACAATGATAAGAAAAGTGTAGTTTTGCGCAATCTACCACACCTGCTTCTACGAATTAGGGGGTAGACAAAACCGTCTACCCCCACGATACATAACTGTTCTATCTGTTTATTACTAATACAAAATCCTTTCATCGCCCGCTCTTTTTGTAATTCTTTCATTATCAAAATATTCTAATAGTGCAACGGCATATTTTCTGCTGGTATTCAATATATCCCTGAATTGCGGCAATGTGATACTGCCATTTTTGTTGATATAATCTATCAGCCTTGTTTTAGCATCTTCATATGGTTTAACATGGAGCACGACTTCCTGGTTCAATCTGACTAAGGTATTGCCTAACATAGAATTAAAAACCTGCTCTATATCATTTTTTTCAAAATCCATATCATTAATTATATCCTCAAACTTTGGTGTTGAATATTGACTTTGCAAATATATATGCTCCAACTGTTCTCTTATTTTTTTATGAACCGGAGAAAATATAACTTCAAAATTATACAAAGATATAAATTCGTTTTTAATTTTTACAATTTTATTCTCTACAAATATATCTATTAAAATATCGATGCTTTTGCTCTTATTTTTAGAAAACAACCTGCTCCTGACCTCTTCTTTTAGCATCCCCGGCTTGAGGGGGTTAGATTTATGATAAGCCGTCAGTAAATCTATCAATTGCCTCTCAACGTTTTCATAGTAATTTTTATGAATAACATTATCATTTCCCAATGTTAATACTCTGTTTTCATTTGCCAGGTCGGCTATTATTGATTTTATGTCATTTAACTGATATGCCGTCAGCTTTGCTATAAAAGATAAATTAGGGAATTCCTTACTATGAATATCTATCTGTTTTTCTATAATATCTTGTGAGCTTCCTTTTTCTCTGGTGGCCAGATCTTTTATTACATTTTCATCAAATCTGTTATGTTTTTTGGGATTTGCATCGATCACTATTGCTCCCCCCAAAGTTTCCATAGGGGAATAATACCTGATAACTAAATGATCCTCTTTTTTTACGGCTGTAATTTCCTCTAACCTAAACTGAACATAAATGCTTTCCCCGGCTTCTCCTTCCTCTCTGTCTAATAAAGTAACCCTGGCGAGAACCTCCGAAGCTCCGTGATATATTCTCACCCTGTCACGATTTTTGATATTTCTCGGTATATCCTTTAGCAGGTTCAGTTTTGCATCCACCATCATTGTGGGCTGCATTGAATTTATTTGCGCCAATACCTGCCCTCTTTCGATGTCTTCCAGCTTTACGTTGGCAAGATTAATGGCTACCCTTTGTCCTGCATATGCCGTATTCATAGATTGCCCATGAACCTGTATGTTTCTTATACGCACCTTCACCTGCTGCGGCAAAATTTCTAACGTATCTTCAACTGATATCTTACCTTCCGTTAGGGTTCCGGTCACCACCGTCCCAAATCCGACAATAGTAAATATTCTGTCTATGGGCATTCTGGCGGGTGCATTGACATCCTTACTCTCCGCCTCTTCTGTCAATATATCTATTTTATTGATTAATTCACTAATCCCCGTGCCTTTAACGGAATCTACCGCTACTATTTCACTGTTCTCAAAAAATGTACCTTCTACCTTTTCCCTAATATCCTCTTTAACCAATTCCAGCCATTCTTCATCAACTAGAGTTGATTTTGTAACCACAATAATTCCTTTTTTAATTTTAAGTAAGGATAAAATATCAAGGTGCTCCTTTGTTTGTGGCATCACTCCTTCATCGGCTGCAACAACAAGCAAAACAACATCCATGCCCCCGACACCCGTGAGCATGTTTCTGATAAACTTCTCGTGTCCCGGCACATCTATAATCCCCGCTCTTCTTCCACTGGGCAAATCGAAATACGTAAATCCAAGCTGTATGGAAATACCTCTCTTTTTTTCCTCACTCAGTCTATCCGTTTCATGTCCTGTCAGTGCCCTTATCAACGTGGTCTTTCC
>CAZVFS010000183.1:0-2771 GCA_964626575.1 uncultured Alkaliphilus sp.
GGTTTTCATATTTAGCATAAGGGCAAGCCTGTTTGAATAACATTACATATGAAAACTTATGGGGGTCATATTATGTTAAATGCTCTTCCTATTATAGGATACCTTTTCCTTATTCGTTATACATTCCTGGTTTTGAAAAAAAACAAGGGCAAACTTTTGACTGAAGACCAACCCGGAACAGGTAGCAAATGGATAACACTAGCCGGTCTCTTAACCGCAATTACTGTCATTTTACATGCGGCACCGGTTTTTCTTCCTGTAGTTGGCCTGGCATTGTCTCCACTAAGTAGTTTGCCCGTCATTATTGGTGCGTTACTTTTCGCGGACAGAGTTCTGCCCATGTTTTTGGCTGCTGCCGCACTGTTACTTCTTATTAATGTACAGGAAGCAATAATATTTTTGTTGGCCACCGGGCCACTTGGATTGACTGCTGCACTCGTCGCGGTCTCTGATATCCCACTTTGGCGGAAATCCTTGATTCCCACTTCTCTACTGACTTGTGGCATTCTCCTTTTAATCTTTTTGGTGGGCTTGCCCGGCCTGCAAAATATCGTCAGTTCCTTAAGTATAATAATCCTTTTGGCTATTATTTTATTCAGCTTTATATACTCCGCGTTATTTATGGGTATAGCATTTTTTATGCAAAAGCGTATGCTTTTGATGCTAGTTAAAGAATGCGATGAAGAATCCTAAATTCTCGGTATCAGCCTTTTTTCAATGGACGATTTATCCCGATATGTTATTGCGGGGCAGCTTATTTAGTCATTCACCTTACTTATCTTCCATAGCACCCCGGATTTCGGAATTGCATTTGGGGCCATGTCTGCAAACTCCCATACACCGAAGTCCAAAACATAAAGTGATTCGCCATCATTATCAAATTTAACATCAATGGTCCGCTTCAGCCCATCACCGCGGCGCCCCGCCCGGGCTTTATCCTTGGTTTTCACAAACCAGTCATAATCCCCTGTCTCCGGGTTTACGACCAATACACCGCTTGGTGCCTGTGTTTTAGTATCCTGTGTTAATGGTTGGCCATCGCCAAAAGCGGCCACAAATATACCTTTTATAGGAAAGTTTTCGGGAGCACAGGCTATTTTCATGGGGGAATAATGTGGGGGCAATGAGGTCAGCGGTGCAGTTACCTCCGGAGGGTCTTTTATTATTGGATTACGGTTGATGCCCCGCTCCGAGGCATACTGTTTATCCCACAGAGGAATTGTTCCGGCATAATCCGGCCACCCATACCAGGCACCTTCCTCCAATTTTACAATCCAGTCCGGCGAATTTGTAGAGGCTCTGACTCCTCTGTCGTCATACCCGAGCACACTGGCATAAATGTTTCCTTCTTTATCTTGGGTTAACCCATAGGGGTTTCGTAGTCCGTCCGCGAAGATAGAAAGGGTACCGTCTTCCATGTCCAAGCGATGGACGGCCCCGTTGGCCGGTACTTTCCCCTTAACCTTTTCACCGGGTTCTCTAGTCTGACCAAACGGAGCAAAGGCCCCGGTAGTTCCCTTGGCGGTGGGATCGGTACTTTTAAGGTCAAGAGAAGTATAGTTCTCCCCTGTCAAAGTAAAGTCTCTAGACGGAATATCATGAAAATCCGGATAACGGTCTGCCCAAGCGTAAACAAAATTGTCCGAACCAACCACTCCCGCATTAGTCGCCGTGCCTTGGCCAAAATAAATTGCACCATCAGGACCAAACAAAAGGTCCCCGTTCGGATGATCCCCGAGGGATGGCAGATTCGCAACCAAATCTTTTCGTTTGCCGGATTCTATTTCGAATTCTGTTATGAATCCTTTATGAGAAACATACAAATTACCGTTTTTATATATTAAACCACTTATCGGTCCTTCAAATTTATCGGCAATTTTTTTAAGTTTACCTCCTTCATCCACCCTTAATATCTTGGCCTCTGTAGTTTTTGGTCCATAACTATGACCGGACTCGGCAATATAAATAGTACCTTGTTCATCCATTGTTAAGCTTGTCGGATAAGTTAAACCCTTGGCAATAACTTCTGCTTTATATCCTCTAAGTAAATCAAGGTCCTCGGGATTTGTGCTTGTCGCCCCACGTAAAAGAAAAGGTGCTGCTATAAGGGTCAAAGCGATTAGACCTACACCATAGCCAAGACTTCTCATAGATTTTTCCTTTGTAAATGCTTGATAGATAAATGCTAACGATATGCCATAAACCACGAAAACAGCCAGTGTAAAAAAGTGGTCTTGTGGACTTTTCAGTGACGGTGGAAAACCTAGCATTATTGGCACAAGGGTTAAAACACCTCCAACCCAAAAAACAAATCCCAACAAGGATCCCGCCAGAACTCTTCCTCTGATATTTAGATGGCGTTCTCTTACAAAAAGACTATAGATTAATCCGCCTATTATACCGAAAAGTGCAGCAACTATGGATCCATTGGTAAGGTTCACCCTTGTTAAAATAAGGCCTAGGGCAGGTAGTAGCCATATCCCCCAAAATGCGAAGATTAAAATGAGACCGGCAAACAACCCTGAAACCAGACCTTTAAAAAGATTATTTCCTATTGACACACATACTCTCTCCTTTCATTTCAATTTCTGGTGTTAGTTTGCTCTTTTAAACCGGATTAATGCATGCAGGTTAACAGACTGGGTATGTCCTCTCGTATCACTTCCTTACCACTCCACCGATGCCAAATAAAGAACACAGGATGTTGTAAACTTTTATAAAACATGTTGACAATACAACAAATCGAGTCTATAATTTATATCAGCAACACA
>CAZVFS010000184.1:0-2766 GCA_964626575.1 uncultured Alkaliphilus sp.
GTCAGGTTAAGAAAATTATGATATAATATGTCCGCAATAATTTACAATAATCTAGAGACGAGGCAAAACCGGTGAAAAAAAACCGAAACAATTATGGGATATATTAGGGATTATTTAAAAAGCAGGGAATTAAAAGAGGAATCACGGACAAATCAAAAATATTTTACAAGGGAAAGAAAAGTAGGATTTATGACGCTGATCTGTATGATTCTTAATATGGTGAAAAGAACCACACAAATAGAGATTGATGAATTTCTTGAAAGGTTCGGGGCTAGAAAGGGTAAGCAAATGACCTATACAAGACAATCATTTTCCGAGGCCAGACAAAAACTGTCTCCTAAAGCATTTATCATGATAAACGATGAATTTATTAAGAGGTATTACGAGGATGATGATTTTAAAACGTATAAAGGCTATAGGCTTTTAGCTATTGACGGCCTGTGCATAGAAATCCCCAATACCGAGGAATTAAGGGAGCATTATGGCTATGCCACAAATAGTAATTCAGATAAAAAGACAGCAAGGGCAATGTCATCGGTCGTATATGATGTAGAAAACAAAATAATTATAAATTCCTTAATAGGAAGATATGATGATAGTGAAAAAAACCTTGCAATGCAAAATATTAGTAGGGTAAAAGACCTTAAGCCGGAAAATTTAGAAGATCTGATGCTATTTGACAGGGGATATCCATCAACGGAGTTTGTAATGTTTCTTGAGCAAAATAATATTAAATTTCTAATGAGAATATCATCATCATTTTTTCGGGAAACAAAAGGAACAAAAACACATGATGAAAATGTTGAAATAAAAATTACAAAGAAAAGGGCCGGAAACCTTAAAAGACGCGGGCAATTGATACCCGCAGGAACCACTTTAAGTTACAGGGTTTTAAAGGTTCCATTAGATAGCGGCGAAATTGAAACCCTGATAACAAACCTAAATGAAAATGAATTAAAATATGAAGAAAGCAAAGAACTGTATTTTAAAAGATGGGGAATTGAAACCAAGTTCGATGAACTGAAAAATAAATTTGAGATAGAAAACTTTGCTGGAGTCAAACCCCTGGTAATAGAGCAGGATTTTTATGCAACCATACTGCTGAGTAACTTTGCATCGATGTTTGAACAGGAGGCTGAAGAGGGACTTGCTAAAGCAAACAAACATAAAAAATTAAAACATGAATACAAAATAAACAAGAACATTTTAATCGGCAAATTAAAAGACTCATTTATAAAAATACTCCTAGAAGATAATAGTATTAAACAAGGTATCTTATATACAAAATTCGTTCGTGATTTAAGAAGAAATATAGTTTCAGTGGAGAAAGGGAGGACCTTTAAACGCAATAAAACACCCAGCACCAATAAATATTCAAATGTACGGAGAAGGGCATTGTAACTGTTTAATTAAGTAGTAAGTAGAAATATTTTAGGCAAGAAATTTAAAAAACTCATTTATCAGGGTGTCCCTGGAATAAAACACCAACATTATAGGAAGCACCCTATATACTAGTTTTGTCGCAATTTGGGGAAAAATATGGACATGGAGACACAAGGAGGAAACCCAAACAGAATAAACCATTCAATATTAGTAGCATTGGTAGAGGTTAGGGGTACGGGGAGGGGCATTATAATTATCCAATGCTTAACCTGACAGCATTGACTCTGTCCCCATGCTTCTATTTGGTTTTAATAAAAACTGTTATTCTATTTCCACCATCCACCTTATCCCCATTTCTCCCAAATGCAATATCGTCCCTGTGGTCCCTAGCTTGTTGAAGCAAATCTAAAAGCTGCCCGCCTTCAATATCCTCCGGGGTAACTCCGCCTATCGTTACAATGGTATCAGAGTCCCCAATATATAATCCATACTCTCGAAAATAGCATTCATTATTTACAAATACCCTGTGTGCATCAGCCAGAATTTTGCTTATATTTTCTAAAGAAATATCCTTTATATCTTTCATCGACATACTGACTCCCGGATTGAGGGGTAATGATCTATCAAATTCCATGTCCAATTTTAAAACGTCTTTATGCCCGGCACCTTCATAATCATCCTTATCATACATTACACTGGCACTGTTATCCCCGTAACCCAGTTCATCCTCTAAAATTTGTCTTACGATATATGTATATTCGTCCTCTAACCTGCGTAATGTATTATGCATATGCAGAACATCAAATTCGTAACTATCATAATATACTTCTTTATCCCTGTAGTTTATGCTGAATTTGGTATCCATGCTGGTTTTGGATTTAGCCCATGTTATATAGGATCCATCTTTAAAATTATAAATAGGCTTTTCTAATTCGAGATCAAGGAAGGAATACTTTTCCCCCACATAGTTTTTAACAGCCCTTTGCGCCATTTTAGCCGATACCGGATTTCCTACAAAAGCGTTTGTAATGAGAAGTATTCCGCTGATCAGTATTACTGCCAATATTGCTGCAAATATCTTCAGCACCTTATTCCTTTTCATGTTTTGTTTCCCCCTTTCGAAATGTAAAATTCGAGAGCGTTGCAATAACTATTCCCAGCATCACCAGGCCTGTATATGTAAACCCACCACCACTAAAGGGACGGGTTTCTACATCACTGTATCATATTCCTGCTTCTATCATGAGGGTTATTATTTGCCAAAAATAAGTCAAAATAAAAATTGAAACCAGGGCTATATATGATTTTTCTTACCCCCATGTCACCTACCTTTATCTCCCTGCAAAGAAGTTTTGTGTATAATAATATTTGTACTCACTGCTT
>CAZVFS010000185.1:0-1337 GCA_964626575.1 uncultured Alkaliphilus sp.
GACAAACAGGGGACGGTTCTCTGTTTGACAATAGAACCCCTTTATTTTAAAATATAACGGAAAGGGGATGAAAATTAATGCCGCGCATAATGCGAAAGCGAAGTCCAACGGATATTTATCACATAATGATAAGGGGAATTAACCAACAGAATATATTTGTGGAGGATGAGGACAACGAAAAATTTATTGATACTTTAGTTGAATATCAGAAAGAAATTGAGTATGAAATATATGCTTATTGCCTAATGGGTAATCATGTTCACTTGCTGATGAAGAAGGGTAATGAAGAGATTGGCAACACGATGAGGCGGATTGGCGTCAGTTATGTGTATTGGTACAATTGGCAATATAGTAGGAAAGGACATCTGTTCCAGGATAGATTCAGGAGTGAAGTTGTAAAGGACGATGCCTATTTTCTGACTGTATTACGATATATTCACCAAAACCCCGTTAAAGCCGGTTTAATAAATGATATTGGAACCTATAAATGGAGCAGTTATAAGGAATACATAAAAGAATCAAGGCTCGTGAATACTAATTTTGCTCTGGCAATGTTCTCTGCTGAAAGGGATGAAGCTTTGGCAAGATTTCGCAGTTTTCATTTGGAGGTCAATGATGACCAATGTCTAGATATTGATCCGACAACGACAAGGAAAACATTATCTGATAATGATATAAGGCAGATGGTGTTGGATAAATATAATTTGGAGCTGGCCAAGCTTCATGGTGTAGGGCCGGAAATTCAGACTGAAATTTTAAAATATCTAAAAAAACAGGGTGGGGCTTCCCTGAGGCAATTATCAAGGATGACCGGGTTTACCGTACATAGAATATTTAAGGCCTAACTAAAACAAACACAAATAGCAGCACAAACAGGGGACGGTTCTCTGTTTGTCTTTTTTTATTTTTTGAAAATCCAAAACAGATGATTGAAAAAATTGCTTGGTATAGATTTAAAAAACTAACAAAATATAATAACAGATAATAGAATCATAGTCCCGATTATCCGCTTAAAGAGTACAGCTATTAAAATAATAAGGTCCGGATTGGATAAAACACAAGGGGTGAAAATATGAGCAGAAGAATTGTAAAAGGAATTGTTACAGGAGGAATCTTAGGTACAACTGTTGCTATGTATGCTCTTGGCAAAAAAATTCATAGAAGAAAGATAATGAAAAACAAAAGAAGGGTTTTAAATCGGGTTGCAACCGTTATGAAAGGGCTCAACATATTTTGATATAGATTTATCATAGCAAATCATCAAACGGGGGGACAGTTCCCTGTTTGGCCCCTGTTTGGGCAAAATCCCGGGCAGATGATTGGACCAAACAGAGAAC
>CAZVFS010000185.1:1437-2743 GCA_964626575.1 uncultured Alkaliphilus sp.
TTATACGCTTGGTTAATACTATATATACGGATAATAGGACATAAATATATAGTATGGGAGGGGTGAAGGGATGGAAAAGGAAAATGCAATACAGGTTGTATCCAAAAACTTTAAGAACCTGACCGAACACAGTGTTTTAACCGGCGCTATGAAGATTTCCACACAATTTTTAATTGTTGTGCTGTTATTTTTGGTTATTTACTTTCTTATACATATCGGTAACAGGTTCATAAGTTCCGATAAAAAAATTAATATAGGGAAACGCCAGATTATTTATTTTTTGGCTTTGTTCGTATTTTTGACCCTTGTTGTTGTAATAATACAATCGGGATGCTTAATATATGAAGTATTGTCACCGTTTATATTTGCAATTATATTAGCATATATTTTAAATCCCTTGGTTATCTATGTTGAAACAAAGGGCATAAAAAAAATATGGGCGATATTTATTATATATCTTGCAATCGCACTTACTACACTGGTGTTCTCCGTTACACTGTTACCCCGGCTTACACTCGAAATAAAAAAATTGTTAAATGATTTGCCCCAGATTGGGAACAATTGTTATAATTATATACATGGAATATATGAAAAATATAATCGGGGTGTACAGAACCTGCCTGACGAATTCGACGGAATAAAAAAAGCATTTCAGCCCGAAATTCTTAATGTCGGCAGGGTTGAAAATTTTATAATACAAGGTATATCTACGGTGACAGACTTTTTGTTGTCCATATTTTCAAGGATTGTGAATATAATATTGATTCCGATTCTGACTTTCTATTTTTTAAAGGACGCGGAAAAATTTAAAAACATGTTGGTTTCGGCGATACCTAAATCCCGCAGGAGGAAAGTAATTGATATTGCCACCGATGTCAATGGGGTTTTATCCGGTTTTATAAGGGGACAGTTGATAGTAGCGGTGTTGGTAGGCATTTTGACTACGGCATCCCTTCTTATTCTGAAGGTAGAATTTGCGGTGGTAATTGGCATAATTGCAGGTATAACGGACATAATTCCTTACTTCGGCCCGATAATCGGAATAGTTCCTGCAATAGTTTTTGCATCCTTGGGGGGAACAAAAAAGGTTTTATGGGTAATATTTGTATTTGTGGCTATACAGCAAATAATGAGCGGCATTGTTTCGCCAAGGATTATCGGCCAAAATGTAGGGCTCCATCCCATAATCATAATTTTATCATTGATTGTTGCGGGGAAATTTTTCGGGATATTCGGGCTCCTGATTGCAGTACCTGTGGTTGGAATAATCAGGGTTATCGGGAAACATCTTATAGGCCATATTATA
>CAZVFS010000186.1:0-2730 GCA_964626575.1 uncultured Alkaliphilus sp.
GGGGGACAAATCTATGAATACAAAAAGGATTTTGTTGGTTGTTTTGTGTTTTTTATTGGTATGGGGTTTTAGTTTGGGATCCTTCGCTTACGCTCAGGATGACATAAACGTGGGCGCTCAGGATGACCTAAACGAAGAGCAAGCAGGAGAATACTTGAAACAGGTCGGTCTTTACAGAGGTTATGAAGATGGGACCCTAGGTCTTGATAGAAATATTACACGTGCCGAATTTGCTACTTTGGCCGTAAGGATAGAAGGCTTGGAAGATTTGCAGGGAGAACATAAAGGAGAGACGATTTTTAAGGATATGTCGGCAAGTCATTGGGCATCGGGTTATGTCAATATTGCGGAAGCCAAGGGCTTGGTTGAAGGTTTTGAAGATAGGACCTTCAGGCCTGAAGAAGAAATTACATATGTTCAGGCTTTGGCTGTTGTTGTTCGTATTCTCGGTTATGACAAGGATGTCGTGGGTGAATGGCCCGATAACTATATTGATATGGGCGAAAGTTTAGGCCTTGGCAGGTATATTGATTTGTCTGCCAATGAGCCTATTAATCGTGGGGAAATTGCGGTTCTGATTTATAATGCGTTGGGGGTAACTGTAAAGAGCGGAGAATGAATTCTCCGCTACATTATTTTTCACTTCTCACCTTTCGTGCCGAAAACCACAGGAACCAGTTCCCTGATCCTCGGGCATATTGAAAAAATCGAATTTTAACTTCTTCTTAATGCTTCAACGGGCGGTAATGATGAAGCGGAAACGGCAGGATATATACCAAAGAGTAATCCCGCTCCCAGCGCAACTATTGCCGCTATGCGGATGGCTTCAAGGCTGATTGCTGTTTGAAAACCATAATTGGCAAACATACCGAGCCCCCATATACCTATGGCAACACCGGCAATAACACCTATAATACTGACATACAATGCTTCCAGTAGAAATTGGGCCAGTAAATCAATCTGTTTGGCTCCCAGTGCCCTGCGAACCCCTATCTCCGATGTTCTTTCGGTTACTGCCACAAGCATTATGTTCATAATTCCCAAACCTCCTACCAACAGTGATACCGCCGCAATTCCTCCTAAAAGCAATGTCATAATACGGTTTGCCTGGTCCAATTCGTCTACAAGTTGGTTCAGATTTGTAATAGTCATACCTTCTTCCCTTTTGGCGGATTCTGAACTTTTGTTTTTATCATTTTCGTTTTGTCCGCCACCGGCAGGCATTGCCACGGTTTTTTCCATCATTTCAACTTGTGCGTCCGGTGCAGTCGATGATTGCGCGGGGGTAATACTGCTGCTGTCCAGTTCTTTTTTAAAGATACGTCCTAGCTGAATAGTCGCAAGTTCCGCATCTTCTGCCGAATTTGCTTTCCCCCATATTTCTTCCACAGTTCGTTTTTTATCAATGCGCTGGGCTGTTGTGTACGGTATTATTATTTTATCATCTATGTTTTCCGCTTTGTCTTTTCCTTTAGGTTCTAACACACCTATAATTCTGTAACTTTGCCCGTCTAATGTAATGGTTTGCCCCACGGGGGTTCTGCCTCCGACAAGATTTGTCGCTACATTATAACCTAATACTGCTACATAGGATCTCTGTTCCACATGAAGCTTTGTAAAAAACTGACCTTCAGCCAAATTGTGGTCTCTTATAATAGGTAAGTTTTCATTGGTACCTATAATATCAACTTCGTTTCTGTCTCTTCTCCATCTCATCGTAGTATAGGTTTGGACTACGGGTGTGGCTATCTCAAGCCCTTTAACCCTTTCTACCAGTTCTTCCGCTTTCTCCGGCTTAAATTCAAAATCTACTTGATTAGCCTTTATGGAAATTACATTTGTTCCTAAACTTTCAAACTGTTCTATAACATTTTGCCTCGCTCCTTCTCCGATTCCCATTAAGCTTACGACAGAAGCGACACCGATAGCAACACCCAGAATTGTCAAAGCAGACCGAAGTGTATTGGATAATACTCCGCCTAATGCCATTTTAGCGGTAAACCAACATCTCACAAAAAAAGCATAAATCTGATTCGGTTTTGATTTTGACATCATATCACTCCTAGTCATCTGCTTTTTCATCTTTATTTATATTGTCGGGCATTAAATTGTTATCGGATTTTCCTTTTTGACTCGGTAACAAATCGCGGCTGCTGCCGGTAACAACAATATCCCCTTCTTCCAATCCACTTTTTACTTCGGCATATCTGTCGTTCATTAAACCCAATTCTACAGTGACTACCTGTGTTTCGTCATTAGCATCCAGTATTTCTACCTTATGTTTGTTTTCCTCCTGAAAGATTGCCTCTATTGGAATAAGGAGTACATCCTCCGCACTTCCCGCATCTATATAACCGTTGGCCTGCATGCCCGGCCTGAGCTGTGGCCCGCCCTTTACCTCAATATAAACGGAAAACCTTAAAACACCGTCCCTGCCTTGGCCCATCATGCCGATTGTAGAGACGTTTTTTACTTCTCCCTCATATGTTTCCCCCGGTAAAGCATCGACCGTAATTTTTACCTTAGAGCCTTGTTTGACATATAATACGTCTATGTCGTCTATTTCAGCATACATGCTCATGTTTGAAGTTGTATAAACATGCCCTATCCAATCTCCCGGGGTTGTGGTTTCCCCTTCCTGTTTATGTATTCCTGCTACTACACCGTCCATAGATGAAGTAATGTTCAGCATAGAAAAAACGGAATCCAATTTTCTGAGTTTTAATTCCA
>CAZVFS010000187.1:0-2706 GCA_964626575.1 uncultured Alkaliphilus sp.
AAAGATAAAGGACGGGTTTTTTGCAATATAGAATACTACAAATGGTGGTGAACAGGATTGGGGCTTTTTAACTTGACTATGCACCAAATAAAAGAAAAATTAGAAAAAAAGGATATAAAGGCGACAGAAATACTTGAGGATGTTCTAAAGAGGATTGACGATGTAGAAGATAAAATAGGGGCCCATATAACCCTGACCGAAGATATGGCATATAGAAAGGCCGAGGAAATAGATAAAAAAATAGAAAATAATCAATCTATAGGGATTTTAGGCGGGATACCTATGTCAATCAAAGACAATATTTGCACGGAAGGCATCCTGACTACATGTGCATCCAAAATGTTGCAGGATTTTGTGCCGCCGTATAATGCCGCCGTATATGAAAAGTTATTGACAGAAGACGCCGTTATGTTAGGCAAAAGCAACATGGACGAATTCGGTATGGGTTCGTCTACAGAAACATCTTTCTATAAAAAGACAAAAAACCCCTGGAATATGGATAAGGTGCCGGGAGGGTCCAGCGGAGGATCGGCGGCGGCCGTATCGGCGGGGGAGAGTTTTTTTGCTCTGGGATCCGACACCGGCGGTTCTGTCAGACAGCCAAGCGCCTTTTGCGGCGTTGTTGGATTGAAACCTACATATGGATTGGTTTCGAGATATGGCCTGATCGCGGTAGCAAATTCTTTAGATCAAGTAGGCCCGATTACAAAAGACGTAAAAGATTGTGCTCTGGTTTTAAATATTATTGCGGGGCATGATCCTAAAGACGCAACATCCGACAGAAGAAAAAGGGTCGATTATTTACAGACGCTGGATGACGGGATAGAAGGCCTCAAAATCGGCATAGCTAAACAATATTTTGACGAAAATCTGAGCAGCCCCATTGAAAATGCATTACTAGAAGCAATAGAAGTATTTAAAGGTTTAGGTGCAACCTGTGAAACAGTGTCCCTTCCTCATACAAAATATGCTATGGCTGTTTATTATATAATCTCCCAATCGGAAATCAGTACCAACTTATCCAGATTTGACGGTGTTAAATATGGTCATAGAACTTTAGATTACAAAAATATAGATGAATTGATTTCGAACACAAGGGGCGAGGGCTTCGGCGATGAAGTTAAAAGAAGGATCATAATGGGAACGTATTGGTTGAGTGGAGACAATTATAAAAATTATTATGAAAAGGCTAATGAAATCAAAAGGATTATCAGGCAAGAATTCAATAATATATTTTCCAAATATGACGTTTTGCTTGCACCTGTAACTGCCACAACTGCATTTGACCTGGGCATGGGCTGTAATGTGCCGTCGGAAAAATATAAGGTAGATAGATACACCGTGCCCGCCAATTTGGCCGGAATCCCTGCAATGTCTATTCCTTGCGGTTTCCACAAAGGCCTGCCTATAGGTATGCAGTTGATGGGAAAAATGTTTGATGAAAGCACATTGCTAAGGACGGCAAAGGCCTTCGAGGGAAGCACTGGTTTTAACAGCAGACCGGAATTATAGGAAATGGGGGAGAACATATGAAAACTGTTATCGGATTGAAAATTCATGTTGAACTCTTGACAAAATCCAAGCTATTTTGTAGTTGCAGCACGGACTTTGACAGTGTTCAAAACAGTCATTGCTGTCCTATCTGTCTCGGTATGCCCGGTACACTTCCGTCACTCAATAAAAAGGTAATAGACTATGGAATTATGGCGGGGCTTGCCCTGAATTGTAATATCAATAAGAAAAGCAAAATGAACCGCAAAAATTATTTCTATCCGGATTTGGTAAAAGGATATCAAATTATCCAGTACGATGAACCTCTATGTTCGGGAGGGTTTTTAGAAGTCGGCTGGGGGAATACCATAAAGAAAATCGGCATAAACAGAATCCATATAGAGGAAGATACCGGGAAATCCATATATACCGACGAGAACGAAACACTGCTCGATTATAACCGCAGCGGGGTACCGCTGATTGAAATAGTGACAGAACCGCATTTAAACAGCGTAGAAGAAACCGGGGAATTTTTGGAGAATCTGAAGGATATCTTGAAATATATCGGGGTATCGGATGTGAAAATGGAGGAAGGTTCCCTCCACTGTGATGTCAACATAAATGTTGTGGATACGGGCAGAAATATTTCCACTAATATAACGGAGCTGAAAAATCTCAATTCATTTAAATCTGTAGTCAGGGCTATAGAATTTGAAGAAAACAGGCACAGGCAGCTTATTGAGCAAAATAAAAACACTCATAGAGAAATGAGACTATGGGACGATGAGGAAAACAGAACTCAGATTATGAGGCTTGAGGCTGCCGGAGATGAATATAGGTATTTACCGGAGACGGACATAATGCCTATTGTACTCAGTGAGGAAGAGATAAATGAAATAAAAAAATCCATGCCGGAGCTGCCGACCGGCTAGCCAATTCACTGTATATTATCAAACAATCTGTATAATATAATAAATAGAAAAATATTAGGGTTTGAAATCAGAAGTTAACCCTATTTTTATTTGATCTTCTTTTTTGTTCTTAAAATATACACAGTCTTCTTTTTGCGGATTTGATACCGAGGTTACATGAGTCAGGGTACATTTGCCTTCTTTTTGATATAAACAGGGATTAGTGCATTGGATCATAGTCATGAAAACCACCTCCTGGTATATATTTTGTGTAGAATAAATCTTAAAATGTTATGTAATTATT
>CAZVFS010000188.1:0-2657 GCA_964626575.1 uncultured Alkaliphilus sp.
AGTACACGAAGCGTTGATGATAGAGCCGACAGAAACTGAAAGTAAAGATACTTTGGATTCTTTCATAGATGCTCTGCTCAAAATAGCAGACGAGGCTGCAGAAGATTCTAACATATTAAAAGAAGCTCCTCATGATACTTTAGTAAGAAGGATCGATGAGAAGAAAGCAGCTAAAGATTTGATACTTAAATGGCAGGACGTACAATAAAAACAACAAATAAAATATAATAAAAAGCTTGATTCAGGTAGGACTTTAGTTCTACCTGAATCCTGATTTTATTTCTGGTGCTTGGAAAAATTTATCAAACACTGGAAAGCGAAAATTAAAGTGCAATGAAAAGCATTTTTAAAATATTTATATTTATACACGGGTTTATACATCGAAATGTATAAAATCTGTTTTAGGGATTGATAATGTGTCAAGAGTGAATTGTAAATTTATGTAAAACATTAAGGAGGAAAAATAATGTTTGGACAAGATGGAAATTTTGAAGCAGCTCTAAAAAACAGTATAGCGGCATCTATAAAAGACAGAATTGAAAACGCTTGTAGCACCTGAGACCTTAAAGCTGTATTAGCGGTCGCATGGGGCGTCAAGGAAAAATTTGATCCAAGTCAAGCAGATGCAATATCAGAATATATTGAAGGTGTGGCAGACAGTGAATTTGATGTATCATCCGGTGAAACAGTAAAATTCTTAAAAGGCGGAGTAAAAGTAAAAGGTGACGATGCAACATTAATTTATAGATATCAAATAATAAAAGATAATTTATAAATTATATAAACTATATAAACTAAAACTACCCTCTGTTGAATAAAGCAGAGGGTATTTTTCTAGGCAGGATGGAGTGCACTGGGGGCACTGGAGATGTGCTGGGGACGGTTCCTGGTGCATTGCGGGTATTCTGCTAGGTAAGGGGGCGGGGAGGATTGTATGAATCTAAAGGTATTATTATTAGGTAAATGCCAATACGAAAAGGCCTTATCTATTCAATATGATATTTTAGAGAAGAGACAAAAAGGGGAAATAGAAGATACTTTAGTAATGGTTGAACATCCTCCTATTATTACGTTAGGAAGACATGCCGCGCAATCAAATGTTATAGTTTCGGAAGAATTTTTAAATGATCAAGGCATATGTCTTCATAAAACAAACAGGGGCGGTGATGTTACATATCATGGGTACGGACAAGCGGTAGGGTATCCCATTGTCAACCTAAGGGATAGAAAAATGGGGATTAAAAAGTTTGTCACGGGGATAGAAGATACGTTTATAGATTTACTGAAAGACAAGTTTAATATCGAAGCCGGTAAAGACGATAAACATACCGGTGTTTGGGTTGGTGATGAAAAAATAGTTGCCATTGGTTTGGCGGTAAAACAAAGGGTCACCATGCATGGATTTGCATTTAATATAAACACGAATTTAGATCATTTTAAATTGATAGTACCCTGCGGTATTGTAGATAAAGGTGTTACATCCCTAGAAAAAATTACAGGTGATGTTATAGACTTTGATAATATGAATAAATTAACTATAGATTATTTTTGTAGGAATTTGGACTATGATAGCTACGAAATAATGAACAATGGGTGGTGAATAAATGGCAGCAGAAAGAAAGCCGGAATGGCTTAGAATAGACATGGCAAAAGGCCGTAGTTTAGATTATGTAGAAGACATGCTCAGAAAGTATTCGTTAAATACAGTTTGTGTAGAAGCAAATTGTCCAAATAGAATGGAATGCTTCAGCAGAAAAACAGCAACTTTTATGATACTGGGAAAAGAATGCTCAAGAAACTGCAGGTTCTGTAATGTTTCACATGGAACATTGGAGGAGGTAAACCCCGAGGAACCCGAGAATTTAGCAAAGGCAGCAGTGGAATTAGGCTTAAAACATGTTGTGGTTACCACTGTTACCAGGGATGATCTTCCGGATGGCGGGGCAGGACATTTTGCGAAAGTTGTAAACGCCATCAGAGCCAAAGACAGCAGTATCACAATAGAGTTACTTATATCCGACCTGAAAGGAGATAAGGAATCAATCAAAACTGTGGTGGATTCCAAACCGGAAATTATAAATCATAATGTGGAAACAGTGCCGAGGCTGTATAAAGAAATTAGGCCAATGGCAATATACAAGAGGTCGTTGGATGTTTTAAAGCTGGTAAAAGAAATGGACGACACAATATTGACCAAGTCAGGCATGATGATGGGCCTCGGTGAAACAGAAGAGGAAGTAATAGAAGTAATGAAAGATTTGAGAAACATAGATTGCGATTTCTTAACTCTGGGTCAATATCTGGCACCCAGTGAGAAACATTATCCTGTAAAGGAATATGTTACGCCGGAAACATTTGAAAGATACAGAGCAAAGGCAGAGGAGCTAGGGTTTAAATTTGTAGCTTCCGGTCCGTTTGTCAGGAGTTCGTACAAAGCGGCAGATGCGATGGATGCCGTAGGGGCTGAAAATTTAATATAACAATACATGTTCACTTAGTTTCGAATATGAATAATTCCTACAGCTCGTTTCAATAAAAAATCCGAAAATTCGCAAACTCGCTGCGCTCGGACATGCGCAATTTTTTACGGATTTTTTGTTTCAACTTGCTGGGAATTATAGTCATATTCTCAAATATATTCACTTTGTATTTTATAT
>CAZVFS010000189.1:0-2594 GCA_964626575.1 uncultured Alkaliphilus sp.
TATTTAACAAATCATTATGAAAGAAATATTGAAAAACCAAAATTATCGGAGAAAGAAGCTAGAGAGAAGCTATCCGACAAGATTAAAGAAGAGAATGTAAGATTAGCTATAATTCCTATCGCCGGAGGGAAAGAAATATTAACTTATGAATTTAAAGTAAAATTTGACGAAGATTATTATTCAGTATATATTGACGCTAATACAGGACAACAAAGAAAGGTGCTACTTATGATAAATCAAAAAAACGGAACCCTCATGATATAGATACAGTTCACTGAGAGGGACCGGAGGACGGTTCTCTGTTTGGCAAAATGAACCAACCTTAAAACAAGGGCCGGGGGCCCGTAAAACAAAGACCTGTCCCCCGTTTGCCTTCATTTGCTTGTCCTTGATGACAAACAAAACGTCCCCTTGACACATAAAAAAGGAAGCAGCAATCCCGTCCCTCTGCTTCCCCTATAAAGTTCTATTCGTTAAAAAAGGTATTATAAACGATAACAGCAGCCTCTGCCCTATTTACGATCTTGACCGGTTCGAAATCTTTATCGGCAACACCCTTGAATGCCCCTTGGGCTTCAAGCCAAGCTACTTCTTTTGCAGCCCATTCGGCTACCAGGTCCTTATCGTCAAAGGGAGTCTTGTCCATGATGAATTTTCCCATTTTCTCTTCTCCGACTAATTCAGCTTGTATAGCAGCCCTTCCCACAGCAGTTGCTAATTCTTGTCTGGTTATAACTTCATTCGGCGCAAAGATATCGTCCGAACGCCCTTTAAACAAACCGGTTTTAAATGCTGTCCCTACATAGGACGCAAACCAATCTTCAGCTTTAACATCTGTGAAATTACCCTCATATTCAACTAATTCATAATTCAGTACTTCAACCATTATTTTGCAAAACTGGGCCCTTGTAAATTCTTGTTCGGGAGCATATTTATTATCCCCTACTCCATTGATAACTCCCAACCCGGCAAGCTTTTCTATTGCAGTTTTTGCAAATTCATATTCCGCGGTTATATCAGTAAATTCAACGTTGACTGTTGGCTCTTCAACAGGTTCTTCTTTGGATTCTTCCACAGGTTTTTCAACAAGTTTCTCATCGTCTACGGTTATGGTATCTACCATCTTTAATACTGTTCCAAATTCTCCTTCTTCCTTCATTTTTCTATAGACGACTATCTCCTCATTACTCGGATCGCCATCATTATCAATTAGTTCCCCATTCACTTCATAGGCTAACACATATTTTAAATCTTCATTTAAAACATCTTCCAAGGCCTGCGGATCTATCGGATATCCATCTGAAGCCTTGAATATCAACTCTGTAACACCGGCATTTATTCCTGCCATTTCTTTTAATAAATAAGCCAGACTGACCCCTTTGATATTTGCGGATTTTTCCCCGGCCTTAGAATTGTATATGTACTCATCTTCAATTTGGTATTCAGCAGGCAAACCTTTTAAATCCTCCAGGCTTAGCTTAACATTTTTTTCGCCGGCATAAACCTCTACGGCATATTCCTTGCCTAGCTCTGCACCATTTTCTGCAAATACTGCCGACTGTGACAACAATACCATAACTAATACCAACAAAGCCGTTACCAACTTCAACCTTCTTTTGTACATAATTCCCCCTACCTTTCTTAATTCTAAATTTTAGACACTAAACTAGGATAAAAATATAACAACATTTCTAATGGAAATGTTGTTATAGAATCTCCCCTTTCCATCAGGAGGCTTGGCCGTTTCCAGCCAAACCCTATCGGCAAATCAGCCATAAATCAAATTCACAGGTCGAAATGCTTGGGGATTAAATATCATATTAATACAATTTTAACATAATAGGATTTTACTGTAAAGTAGAAAAACCGCATACCCGTCCAAAAACGGAATTCGATAATACAGGTGGTGGCGGTATAGAAAAGGTTGTAAACGCAAAAACGGATCATAGTGAATATCTTATTTTTCGAGGCGGACCATATTGCCTCTACGTCTATGATCTGACCAACAAGACTTATGTTGTACATACATATACCGAGAATTTTGCGGAATCGCAGAAATTCAGTGCGCATGTGGGAGATGATGCCATTCGTATAATTGAATACAACGATGATGGGTTGCCGTCAATACTGCATATCTATCGCATAAAGTAGAACACTAGTTTTCTGTCATGGAATTTTAACCTGTAACTTTCGGTATTTTTGTATCACAACAAATAGACATTAAGATGAGAATCTTGATGTCTATTTGTTATAAGTATAAAAATGGTTATAATAGATATCCCGAAAGTATTAGTCTGACCGTATACAGTGTATTATAATAAAAATAACTATAAAGACATACTAAGCAAATTCCTTAAGATGAAAGGTAGGATAATATTGCTTACTATTTATTTATCCATGTTTGATACAGAACAGGAACGAAAAAAGATGACTGATATATATGAGGAACATAAATATGCCCTGCTTAATTATGCCATGAAGATTATTAAAGATCAAGATATGGCCGAAGATGCAGTACATAACGCTTTTATATCCATAATACAGAAAAAAGAAAAATATTTAAATTTAGATTGTATGGATTTTCGTCGTTCAGC
>CAZVFS010000190.1:0-2589 GCA_964626575.1 uncultured Alkaliphilus sp.
CTAAGGACTACCGGCTTTTTTTATTTTCTTAACTGTCGAAAACGGGATATTATATTGTATATGATTATTGGGAATAGTTCAATAGTAAACAATAGTTGCCGCCGAACAGGGGACGGTTCTCTGTTTGACAATTATTCTAAAACGGAGAAATCCTGAACGGATTCTATCGTCAAACAGAGAACCGTCCCCTGTTTGAGATCGTCAAACAGAGAACCGTCCCCTGTTTGACTGCGGCCCGGCCCTGTTTAACCCCCTGTTTGATTTTTAAATATTGATTTTTAAATATTGATTTTTAAATATTGATATTGCATAAATATGTTATATATGATAATATTATTGTGTTTTAGAGGACGAATTAGGCTAAAGGGAGGTGTTAGCAGTGGCGAGAGTGTGCAAAATTTGTGGCAAAGGTAGAGTTTCGGGTAATAAAGTCAGTCACTCAAACCGTCATAGTAGAAGAGCTTGGGAGCCTAACTTGAAAAGAGTCAGAGCCATAGTAGATGGTACGGTAAAAAGAATCAATGTATGTACAAGATGCCTACGTTCCGGTAAGGTTAAGAGAGCCTTATAATTTTATATAAAAAAGCCTCCATTTAATTGGCGGCTTTTTATATTATATTTAACAATTTAACATAACAAACAGAGAACCGTCCCCTGTTTGTCTGTCGTCTATATTTAACAATCTGTTTTATACAGCAATAACCCTATTACAATAAACAGACTGGCTATTAGCAAAAACCATATTTGTAACGGAATAACATATAAAAATATTACTACTCCGATCAATGCGATTATTAACCCGATAAGTTTAAGTTTAAGTGCGGAATGCCCTCTTCTTTTCCTAAACATATCTCCACCTACTTTTGTAAAGTATCATACTACATACTACTATACTATTCATAAGTGGCAAAAGTGTCACAAAAATATTTAAAATTTTTATGACATTTTAGAGCAAATTTTGACAACCAACAAGGTACCGTCTTTTACCGATTTATAACGCATTCGCTTTAAATTGTTTTATTGTCTGCTTGATATCTCTACTGTTAAATATGGCGGATCCGGCAACAATTATATTGGCACCCGCTTTAACAATCTCCTTTACGTTATCCTCCTTAATCCCGCCGTCTACCTGAATATCGATGTTCAGGCCCCTGTCATCTATCATTCCCTTTAGCGTCTTTATTTTAGACAGGCTAGATTTTATAAAATCCTGTCCTCCAAAACCCGGATTGACAGTCATCAGAAGTACCATGTCCAAATCTTCCAATACATATTCCAAAACATTCAAGGGTGTGGCGGGATTTAACGCAACAGCAGCCTTAACATTATGCTCCTTTATGAGTTGTATAGTTCTATGCAAATGGACACATGCCTCGCTATGAACAGATATAATGTACGCACCCGCCTTTACAAATTGCGAAATATATTTATCAGGATTTTCTATCATCAAATGCACATCAAAAGGGAGATTGGTTTTCCCCTTTAAACTTTCTATCACAAGAGGACCTATTGTAATATTGGGTACAAAATGCCCGTCCATTACATCTATATGGAGCATATCGCACCCTGCCTCTTCTACCATTTTTATATCTTTTAATAAATTGGAGAAATCTGCCGACAATATCGACGGAGCTAATTTCATTGTTTAATACCTCCTGCTTTTTCTGATCTCGTCAATGAGCTGAACATAGCTGTCATATCTCTGTTGCGAGATTTTTCCCGATTCCACAGCCCCTTTAATCCCACAATCAGGTTCATTTATATGCCTACAGGAATTAAATCTGCAGGTATCTATATAAAGCATAAATTCCGGAAAATAGTAATGCAAATCCTCCTCGTCTATAGAGTCAATAGCTAAAGAACTGAAACCCGGGGTATCCACAACCCAACTGTTTTCTCCGATATTTATGAGCTCCGCATGTCTCGTAATATGTTTACCCCTTCCGGTTTTCAGACTCACTTTTCCTGTTTCCAGTTGCAGGCCCGGATGGATACAGTTCAGAAGAGTAGACTTGCCTACTCCGGACGGTCCTGCAAATACTGTTGTTTTATCCTTGAGTTCCTTGCTCAGTTCATCTATACCCTCACACTGTATGCCACTGGTTAAAATTATCTTATAGCTGACGGTAAAATATATATCGACTATTTTCTTATACTCATCTTCATCTAACAAATCGATCTTATTAAGACAGATAATTATTTCTAATTTTTGACTTTCCGCCAAAACTAAAAATCTATCTAAAAGGGGAAAAAGGGGCGTCGGCTGTGCCACGGCAAATACAATTATGATTTGGTCTACATTAGAAACAGAAGGCCTGACCAGCTCATTATGCCGAACTTCTATCTCTTCAATGACGCCTTTTTTATTTTCATTATCCAAAATACTTATCTTGACATGGTCCCCAATTACGGGAACAATCCTTTTTTTTCTGAAAAGTCCTCTGGGTTTACATTCAAATATTTCACCTTTTACATCGACGTAGTAAAAGCCGCCGATCCCCTTTATCAATCTGCCTCTATACATCTGACACCTCCTTAAAAATCTATATCTTTCGTTCCGAATAATTCCCTATTGACATATATAGCATA
>CAZVFS010000191.1:0-2508 GCA_964626575.1 uncultured Alkaliphilus sp.
TAATAGAAAGGATGAACGAGGCAGAGGCCGATATTTTTGCCGTAGATATTCCGTCAGGAATTTCGGCGGACACGGGAAAGGTTTTGGGAGTTGCCATAAGGGCCAAAAGAACGGCGACATTTGCATATAAAAAAGTCGGGCTGGTGTTATATCCCGGAGCGGAATATGCCGGAATAGTAGAGGTAAAAGATATAGGAATCACTGATATCGGATTTGAAGGGGAATACCCCCACGTGTATTCCTATACTAAAGATGATTTAAAAAAAATTCCTGAAAGATGCAGTCGTTCACACAAGGGAACATACGGGAAGATCCTGGTAATTGCCGGTGCCGTAAATATGGGTGGGGCAGCATATCTTGCGGCAAAATCAGCCTATCGGATGGGTGCGGGATTAGTAAAATTATATATTCCGAATGAAAACAGAACTATACTTCAAACTATGCTTCCCGAGGCAATTTTGGGTACATATAGCAGTGACAATATTGATACGGAGAATTTAAAAGAAGCAATTTTTTGGGCGGATGTAATCATTATGGGGCCGGGAATGGGTGAAAATGAAACTACAAAATCTATTTTGAACATTTTAATACCGAATGCAGACGTTCCCTTAATTATCGATGCTGATGGAGTCAACATAATAGCAAAGCATCCGGACATGCTTAAAAATCATAAAAACGACATAATATTGACACCTCATTTAGGCGAAATGGCGAGGCTTGTTAAAAAAGACATTCATGAAATAGAAGAAAACCTTATAAAAGAAGCAAAAGAATATGCAAAGCAAGAAAATATAGTCTGCGTCCTAAAGGATGCAAGGACGGCGGTAACAGATGGAAATGGCAGTGTCTATTTAAATCAATCAGGTAACAACGGAATGGCTACGGCAGGTTCAGGGGATGTATTAACGGGGATAATTGCAGGTTTGTTGGCACAGGGAATGAATAACCTGGAAGCCGCTACTTTGGGAGTATATATTCACGGATTGGCAGGGGACAGTGCAACTTCCAAATTAGGGGCATATAGTGTAATTGCTGACGATATTATAGACAACATCAGTGATGTGTTGCGCTTGAGAACTTTATGAAACCTGCGGGGACTGTCCCTGCCGGATAGTCTTTTTTAGCCGGAGGGACTGTCCCCCTGGTTTCCAGTATTAAAGGGGAATTAAAAGCGTCGAGGGATATATGAATGATATAGATTTATAATTTTATTATTGATCTATAAATTTGATTTTAAAATTGGAGCTGATAATATGAGTGAAAATGTAAGCTTATTATCCATGTTCGACGGGGAATATGAGACTTTATCAAATATAGAGAAAATAAAAATAATGAATATGGAGTACATAGATTCAAAGATTTCAAATTGGGAAGAATTGTTTGACGGATATTCCACATTGTATGCGGTTACCCATCCTTCATCGATAGATTTCATCAGCAGATTGATTCCAATGTTTAAAGAAGTTGAAATAACATTCGGATCCGATAAGGTCCTAAAAGGTTTAGATGATATAATGGCATATCAACAGTCAACCCTGGAAAGGTTAAAATCTGTCTTTGGTAAAAAAGAAAAAGAATTCTTAAACAAGATAGATAACGGGACCTTAAGGCTATTTTTAATGAGGAACAGAGTTTCACATAAGAAGATATATTTGCTTAAAGGAGGGAGTTCAGGACCAAGGGTTATAACCGGTTCGGCAAATTTGTCAGGCAAGGCTTTTTCAGGGGAACACCCAGAAAATATTTATGTGTTAAATGGGGACAAGGCATATAACGAATTTTTTATGGAATATAGAAAAATGAAATCGGAGAGTACGGATACTATAAGTAAAGAAGCTATCATATTGGCTGAAGATGTGGATATTGAAAACATCCCTATTATATCAAATATTCAAAAAACCGATAAAGTTGTTGTAATAGAAACGGAAAAAGAGACAGTAAATGATCCTGACAGGATTATTTCAATCAATCATGAAAATATCAAGCAAAGATATAAAGATATTGTACCGAGGCCTTCCAGGTCCGGCAATATACTTTTAAATCGCAGCGAAATAAAAAAAATGATAAGAAAAATGAAACAGACAAAAATGGAAAAGGATGCTATCGAGGGGAAAACACCAAAATTGGAGATAGACATAGAAAGTGAAGAAATAATACTGGATGGCGAACTTTTAGATTTAAACCCTGAATCAAGAGAAATTACAAACGACGTAAATTTATTTATTGATTATTTCGAGGGTTTTAATACTTTTCTCGGTAACACGGAAGATGCAATAAACAAATATTATGCATTTGCCAATTGGTTTTTTGTATCCCCGTTTATGTCCATTATTAGAAATTATGCGACCCTATATAATAAACCTATAACACCCTATCCGGTATTCGGACTGTTATATGGGAAAAGTAATGCGGGAAAAACAAAGTTATTAGAAACTTTGATGATTATGATGGTGGGGAAAAAAGCAATACTGCCGGCCAAGGAATTTACTAAGTCTCTAATATATAACT